>DATLTX010000141.1:0-5979 GCA_035533435.1 Binataceae bacterium (SeqCode) | reverse complement strand
TGGAATCCCGCGGCGAGCTTGCGGCGCACCTCGTCGTAATCGACCCGTTCAGTTTCCTCGGTATGCCCGCGCAGCTTGTCGCCGCTGACGCCGAGCCAGCTTCCCTGCGGTTGCTTGGCAAGGCGGCGGGTGGCCTCCTTCGAGTTGTAGCCGGGCGGGAGGGTATGCTCGGTGCGCGAGAATGCATTCTGCCCGCCGCCGAAGACGAAGCCGCGGCCAAGATCCTGCGCGCGCTCGTCGGTCTCGGCGACGAAAGTGGGGATCACATAGCCGAAGTTCTCGGGCCCGGCCTGGTAGCCCTGCTTGCGCGCCTCATCGGCGTAGAAATCCCACAGGTCGCAGGTCGGTCCGAGCGCGGTGCCAAGTCCGACGTAGGGGTAGCGATGCTCAGCGCACCATTTCGCGGTCTCGGGACTGATCACGCCGGGAATCCAGAAGGGCGGATGCGGCTTCTGATAGGGCAGCGCCCACGGATTAACGTGGCGATAATGGAAATGCTTGCCCTCGTAGCGCCACGGACCGGGCCGCGTCCACGCCTGGACGATAAAATCGTGCGCTTCGTTGAACAGCTCGCGGTTGTAGGCTGGGTTGGCGTTGTTGAAAAACTGCTCGGAGCCCGCGCCGCGAACCCATCCGGTGATCATCCGGCCGCGTGAGATGAGATCGATCTCGGCCAGCTCTTCGGCCATCCTGAGCGGATGCTTGATCACGGGCAGGGGATTGCCGATCAGGCAAATCTTCACCCGCTTGGTAATCCGGGCGAGAATCGCGGCCTCGACGTTCATCACGTTGCCCATGCAGAACGGGTTGCCGTGATGCTCATTGAGGGCGACGATATCGTAGCCGAGTTCCTCGGCATAGCAATTCTCATCGAGATAGTAATTGTAGTCGATAGAAGCCTGCTCGCGGTCGAAATACTTGTTCGAGACGCCGAAATACGCTTCATTTTTCAGGATCGCGTCTTCGGGAACCCATCGCGCCGGGCGCTCGGTGAAATATCCTATCTTCATCTTCGCGGCTCCCCTGGCGAACTGTTACGCGGCGAGAAAGCGAGTGACTATACGCTCGAACTCGACTGAGTTTTCGATTTCCGGCCGATGCCCCGCGCCTTCGATGAGCGCAACCTGCGCGCCGGCGATCGCGGCGCGATAGCCGTCGATACATCCGCGCGGCGCCACTTCATCGCGCGTCCCCCAGACGAGCATCGTGGGGATCGCCACGCCGCGCAGCAGATGGGGCAGGCTGGGGTTGTGCATGAAAGGTTCCCATCCGATACGCGCGCTTTCAGAACGCGCGTCCTCGAACAGCTCGAACTGTTCAGGCGTCATTTCACCGCCGTAGATTTTGGTGAACTCGGGAGTGCCGGCCGGATCCGCCACGGTCGCGCGCAGATGGCGGCGAATGGTCATCGCGAAGAAGTCGAGAATCTGGCCCTCGGCCGGTTTGATGCCCATCGGCGCGACCAGGATCATCCGCGAGAACATCCGCGGGTCCGCCGCCGCCATCTCGGCGGCGATATAGCCGCCGGCCGAAAATCCGATCACGTCGATCGGGTCCAGCCGCATCTCGCGCAGCGTCTGGGCGTAAAATCCCGCCAAATCGCGATAGCTGCGAATCCAGTCCAAACGCGGGGTCTTGCCAAAGCCCGGCTGCAACGGGATTAGCAGCGTGCGCTCGTGCGCCAGGCTTTCATTCCATGCGGTCCAGCCCGGATAGCCAAGCTCGTCGTGGAACACCAGCAGCGGCTTGCCCGATCCGCCACGAATCATCGCGAGCGTCGTTCCCGCGACGTTGTGCTGCGCTTCAGTGGATTCGACCACGCCGATTCTCCCTGTTCCGGCCCAGTGCGCGGCGGTCGAAGATCGATTCCGCCCCGGCCGGTCAGGTCTGATTTAGCAGTATCGGCTCGGCGTGCTCAAACGAAATCGCCCGGCGTTCGCGGGCGGCGCGGATTTGCGCAAAATGCGGCGCTACACCCTTAAGCGAACAGATCTCCGAGCAGCCGAAACGGAAATAGAATGACCGATTCGATGCCGCTGAACAGGGAGCTGGTGGTATCGGCGGTCGTGTCGGTGACAGCGTTGGTGGTATTTTCAGCCTGCTGCGATGCGCAAGCGGGAACCATCGTGATCGCGCCCAGCATCAACAGGACTGGAAGCGCGCCTGAGATTTTCCTCATGATCGATCGAACTCCTTCGGCAGCCTGTGCCTGAAACGAGCATACGCTGATCCGAAGGAGCCGTCCGGAGATTTCTTTTTGCTGTTGCGAAACTCGAGATCGCGCTATTCGGCGGCAGCTTCGCGCGCGCGTGCGCGCCTGCGACCCGAGCTGCGCCGCCCGGAGCGGACCACGTGACGCCGACCGACCGAGCGCATCTGCTTGGTCGGCAGATCGTCGGGTCCAAGCTGGGCAAGTTGCGTGCGCAGGTAGTCGGGGTCAACCTCGAGCACGTCGCAGACGTAGGCGAAGGAGAATGGCCCCGGCACCGCAGTGCGCGCATGGAACCATCCCTGAACCTCGTCAAATAAAGCCCGGCGCATCCCATGACTGGCGCCGGCGTTCTTGACGTAGCATCGCACGGCGTCCTCGAGTACTGCGTAAACCAGCCGCGTCTCTCCATCGAGTCCGCTGCGCCGGCGGGTCAAATCATAATACTGCGCAGGGACCAGGAAGTCGGGCGCGAAGCCTACGTTGAGCCACGGATCGGGTCGATCGCATTCTACTCGGACCGAATCGCCCGGCCGTGCGGATTGCTGCTCACGCTTCTCGCTCACAAGATTCATCGGCGCTCATCCTCCCCAATTGCGAGGGACCCGGCTTTGCCAGAAAGGGGTCCATTGCAATAGCAATCCGCCGCGCGATATCGGGTCGCCGACGGAGTAATTCGAGATGCAGTCCTATTTCGGACCAGCATCGTCTATGCCAAGCGAATCTCTGAGCAAATGAGCGAGTTTTGGTCGAGAAAGCGGGGAGAAACTCCACAATCTGTGGCTTCGATGCGCCACAATTCATCCCCGTCACCGTCTGCGAGCCAATGCCCGACAGTGCAATTGCCGCGCTAGCGCTGCTATCGTAGGCGACATCTCCTCAGGATCGTAATTCTGTTCAGTTTCGTAATTCGTGAGGGCAAGCCAACTGTGGGACGAGCGCAAACGCAGGACGGTGTTGAGGAATCTGTTTGAGGATCTGTCTATTCTTGACAAAAAAGTGTCGCGATTTAGGACAACCATCCGGTTCTGTATCGCTCATCAGCATTGTCGCGATTTCGTGTGCTCTCGGTCTTTTATTGCCGGCGATAGTCATCCTCTAGCAAAACATCGCTGATGCTCCGGTCGCGACAGTAACGCCGTCGCGGCACACCGCTTGCTCGCTCTCTATTCCAACCTGCGGTCCTGCTCACCTACGACCAGTATCCCCGAGCGCCGCAAAAATCGTCCCAGCGCGAGGAACCGATGGATTTATTGTTGGTCGAAGACAGTGCTACGGATCGGATGGTGATGCAGCGGCGGATTGAGCGCGCGTTTCCCGGCGAGCAGGTTTTGATTGCTGGCGAGGCCTTCGAATTCAACGAGATGCTGCGTCACGAGAATGTCGACGTCGTGATCACCGATTATTGGCTCGGATGGGGAGACGGCCTGTCAGTCCTGCAGCGCGCCCGCAAGCGATGGCCGCGGTGCAAAGTGATTTTCCTGACCGGAAACGGCGGTGAGGAAGTCGTTGCCGAGGCGTTCAAGTACGGCCTCTTCTACTACATGCTGAAGCCCGACGGGTTCGACAACCTGGTGACCGTGATCAAAACCGCGCTCGAAACCAAACTCCGCGAGGATAACTACGAAATGATCGCGTCGGTGGTCGGAGCAATCGATGACGGAATCTACGGGATCGATGCCGCCGGCAAAGTCACCGCGTGGAACACCGGGGCCGAGCGGATCTTCGGCTATACCGCCAACGAGATCGTCGGCCAGGACGCAGAGCAACTGGTGCCAGCCAATCTTCGCACGGAGACCCGCCGCCTCTATGCCCGCGTGATGCGCGGGGAGGGGATTGCCCCGTTCGAGACGGTTCGGTTGCGCCGCGACGGAACGCGGATGTCGATGGTGCTGTCGATTGCGCCGGTGCGAATCGACGGGGCGGAGATCCGCGGGCTGGCGATCGTCGCGCGTGACGCCGCGGATCTGCTGGCGGCCGCGCGGGGCGCCAAAGCGGCGGAGCGCAGCGCCGCCGCGCCTGCGATTGCCGCGCGAAATCGCTGAATCGAGCTGCCTGAAAGACCCCTTTTAACTCAGTTCCGGCGGGCTACCCACGGATGGGGCCGAGCGATACAGTTGGCCGTCAGGATTCTCCCGCGATTCGGTTTGAATTGCGGCGCGAGTCCAAACCGTCGGCAACTGAACGTGTTGAATGATCCCATAGCGCCGCCGAAAAGCCTGCTCAGCGCTCCGCTCAGGATCGCTCTGATCTATTTTGCGGTTGGAATCCTGTGGCTTGCGATTGCCAACCTGATTCTCGGGCTCCTGCCACCTCATTCGATCGCTATCAATCGCTTCGTTTTCACCTGCGTCACCGGTCTCACCCTCTACTTCGTCTCCAGCCGCTATTCGCGCCGGTTGCACGAGTCGGTCCGGGCCGAGCGCGAAGCGGCGGCGCGCGCGCTCTCGTTCTTCGAGTCCGCCGTTGAGGGAATTGTCCAGCTTGGTCCCGACGGCGCGATTCGGCAGATGAATCCGCGCGCGCTCGAGATGTTCGGTTACAAGGAGGCGGAAGTAGTCGGCCAGCCGGTCGAGCTGCTGGTGCCGGCGCGTCTGCGCAATCGCCACGCGCGGCATCGCGGGGCTTTCTTCGCGGCGCCGCGCTCGCGCCGGATGGGGCCCGGGATGGAGGTTATCGGCGCGCGCAAGGACGGCACCGAGTTTTCCGCTGACGTCAGCCTGAGCCATATCGTCTTCGACAATTCCGATCGGATAATCGCCTTCGTTTCCGATACCACGACGCGCCGCGTGATGGAGCGCGAAGCGCGGCGCAATGAGACGCTGCACGCGCTGGGCGCGGTGGCGGCGGCGATTGCCCACGAGCTCAACAATCCGCTCGCCGTGATCTCGTCGCGAATCGAGTTGATGCTCTCGGCGGCGCAGGAGTTGCCGCCTGAAACCCGCGACGATCTGCGCGTGCTCCAGCGCAACGTCGAACGCGCCAGCCGTATCTCACGCAACTTGCTCGCGCTCGCGCGCCAGCGCCCGGACTCGCGCGGCCCGGTGGATATCAACGGGTCGATCGAGGAGATCGTGATGCTGGTCTTCGGCGAAGCCCGGCCCGGCGCCGCGCGAATCGAGCTGGCGCTCGACCGCACTGTCGCTCGCGTGACGGGCGATCAGACCGGTCTCGAGCAGGTGATGGTTAATCTGCTGATGAACGCGCGCGACGCCGCCGCCGATCGGATAAAAATCGAGACCGCCGCCGAGCCGACGCGTCCCGGATGGATTCGAATCATCGTCAGCGACAACGGCACCGGTGCGCCGCCCGAGGTCATCGCCCACGTCTTCGAACCATTTTACACCACCAAAGAGCAGGGCACCGGACTCGGCCTGTGGCTGAGCCATCGCGTGATCACCGACCACGGCGGCACGATCGAGGTGCATTCCGAGCCGGGCAAGGGCACGAAATTTATTATCCTGTTGCCCGGAGTCGGGGCCGAGCCGGAGGGCGGCATCGCCGCGCCGCCGCCGGCGGAATAAAAGTGTGCGCCACGCGCGTCAGATCTGTTGCATAAATCCCACGGGTAATCGGCGCGCAGTGCGTATTTGCCAGATAAATCGAGGCTCCGGGTTTCGGAACGCTACTTGCTGCGCATCTGTGATGCGGAGCGAGCGGCCATGTCTTCCACGATTCTGATCGTCGATGACGAGCGCGACTTGGTGGAAGCTTACGCGCGGATGCTGGCGCGGTTGGGATACTCATGCCTGCCCGCCTTCGACGGTGAG
>DATLTX010000140.1:0-8628 GCA_035533435.1 Binataceae bacterium (SeqCode) | reverse complement strand
AGCCGCAGGCGAAGGATCTACGCGGAGCGATTTTCTTCAGCACCGCCAAGGCATTGCGCACTAATCGCTTCGCGGAGATCCTTCACTCCGGCAGCCTCCGTTCAGGATGACGGACAAAAACTTGACCTTTACCGACAGCCTCTGACCGGGAGATGGAATGATTAGTACAACCCGTTGGCGCCGTTGGAGAAGTTGTAGCGCTGCTGTCCGGACTTGAGTTCGCCGTAGCTTCCGGTCTCGAAGCGTTTTACGTTTTGCTGCAAGTTCAACTCGCCGTGCAAATCGGCGACCGCCTGTTGCACGCCTTCCTGTGCGATCTCGTTTGCGCGAACCCATCGCGCTGAGTTCTGCACGAAGTTCACCAGGTTGAAAATGTTCTGTGACAGCGCCTTCTGCGATTTTGCGAAGCGCGCCGTCCATACGATCTGCTTGCTCTTCGTATCGACGAACTTCAGCCCGAAAGTTACCGACGCCGCCTCGGCCGACGCATAGGCGAGTCCGACGCGCTCCTTATAGCGCTCCACCGTGCCGTAAAGGACCCCGTCGGCCGAAACCAGATGCCCCAGTTCGAGCGCGTTCTGATCGATATTCTGCGCAGTCGTGGGCGGCATTTTCTGCATCGCCTGGGCGACGTCATCCTGCGCGATCAGCTCCCATCCTCCCGCGACGGCGGCCTGGCTGTAGAGTTCGGCCGTGATCGCGTCGCCGGCGCCCGGCGCCAGCGGCTCGGCTCCGGGCGGAGGTGCGTCGATGATCGGCATCACCGCGATTCGGTCCACGGAAATCGTTTTGATCGAGCGCACGGAATGAGTCGTCACGTCCTTGGGCTTCAGGTCCGAAACGGTCTGCTTGGCGCCTTCGTAGGTTTCGGCAGTGACCGCAGCGCAACCTGCAGCCGCCATGCACATCGCAAAGCCTATAGCGATCGACACTGCAAGCGGCACCAAACGCCTGGTCATCATACGGTCACCTTGATCGCCAACTCGCGGAGCTGGCGCGGATCGACTTCCGAGGGCGCGCCGCTCATCGGATCGACGGCCCTTTGCGTCTTTGGAAACGCGATTACGTCGCGCAGCGAGTCCGTTCCGCACAGCATCATGCACAACCGATCGACGCCGAAAGCGCATCCTCCATGAGGCGGCGCTCCATAGCCCAGCGCTTCCATCAGGAAGCCGAATCGCTCGAGCACCTCTTCACGCGAGAGTCCCAATAACTCAAATACCTTAAGCTGAAGTTCGCGGCTATGGATACGGATCGAGCCTCCGCCCAGTTCCTGCCCGTTCAGCACCATGTCGTAGGCGATCGCGCGGGCGCTGGCTGGCGCGGAGTCGAGCAGGTGCAGATCGTCGGGATGCGGCGCGGTGAAGGGATGATTGACCGAGACGAGGCGCTTGTCTTCTTCGCTAAACTCGAAGAGCGGAAAATCAACGATCCACAGAAACTTGAGATCGTCCTTATTTGCGAGCCCAAACTTTGACCCGAGCTGCAAGCGCAGGTCGCCCAGCACCGGGAGCACTTTGCCCGCCGCCCCCGCCATCAGCAGCATCGTGTCGCCGGTCTTCAGATCGGCAATTCCGGCGGCACTCGCGCGCTCGGCGTCAGACAGGAACTTCGCGATCGGCCCCTGCCATCCGGCGTCCTGCGCCTTGATCCACGCCAACCCCATCGAGTAGCGGGTGCGGACCGCTTCAGTCATTTCATCGAGTTCGCGGCGGCTGAGCTGACCTGCAGCGGGCAGGTTGATCGCGTACACGGCGCCGCCCTGCGCGACTGCCTCGGCAAAAATCTTGAACGAGGTCGCCGCGAATGCCGCGGTCAGGTTCTTGATTTCCAGTCCGAAGCGCAGGTCGGGCTTGTCGGTGCCAAAACGCTCCATCGCCTCGGCGTACGGCATGCGCGGAAATGGCGGCTTGATATCGATACCGAGCACGCGCTGATAGGCGGCGGCGATCATCCCCTCGGCGACGGACTGCACTTCCTCGGGGCGCGGGCAGGTCATCTCGAGGTCGATCTGGCTGAACTCGGGCTGGCGATTCGCGCGCAAGTCCTCGTCGCGGAAGCATCGCGCGATCTGATAATAGCGGTCCAGGCCGCCGATCATCAGGATCTGCTTGAGGATTTGCGGCGATTGCGGCAGCGCGTAGAACTTGCCGGGATTCACGCGGCTCGGCACCAGGTAGTCGCGCGCGCCTTCGGGCGTGGATTTGAACAGGATCGGTGTCTCGACGTCGATAAAACCTAGGTCGTCGAGAAAATTGCGGATCGCCCGGAGTGCCAGATGCCGCCAGCGCAGATTGCGCTGCATCGCGGGGCGGCGCAAATCCAGGTAGCGGTACTTGAGCCGGACTTCCTCGGCGGCGGTGTCCTCGTCGCCAATCGGGAACGGCGGCGGGGGCGAAACGTTCAGTATCTCGAACGCGCTGACGGCGATTTCGATTTCGCCGGTCGGCAGCTCGGCGTTGACGGTGCCCTCGACGCGGCGCACCACGATCCCGCGAATCGCGACAAAAAACTCGCTGCGCGCCTCTGAGCCCGCCTGATGCGACTTGGCATCACGCTCGGGATTGAGAACGAGCTGAACGATCCCCTCGCGGTCGCGCAGGTCGATAAAGATGAGTCCGCCGTGGTCGCGCCGGGTTTGCACCCATCCGTGCAGCGCGACTTCGCGGCCCGTGTCGGTGGCGCGCAGCGTGCCGCAGTAGTCGGTGCGCGGCCACGGCGGCAGCGGTGAATATGTATCTGATTTCGGCATGTGCTCCGTAGGTTCGATAATTCTCAGCGCAGAATACCTGCGCCGTCGGGTGCAAGGAATAGTCAGGCTTCGCCTGCGATCGCGCGGGCCAGGTCGGCGGCGCTGACTTCGCTTTGCTGGCCGGATTCCAGGTTCTTTAGCTGGACGACGCCGCGCGCGAGTTCGTTGTCACCGACGATCACGGCGAAGCGCGCACCGATTTTCGCGGCGCGCCCAAGCAGCGCCTTGAGCTTGCGCTCGGGCGAGGCAAGCTCGATGCGCAGGCCTTTACGGCGCAACTCACGCACCATCACAACCGCATTTGCGAGCGCGTTTGCGCCCATCGCAATCACGATCGCGTCCGGCTTCGCCGACGGGACCAACCCCGCGGCTTCGAGCGCTATTGCGATCCGGTCGATGCCCATCCCGAAGCCGATACCGGCAATCGCGGCGCCGCCCATCGCTTCGACCAGCCCGTCGTAACGGCCGCCGCCGATAACGGTGCTCTGCGCGCCGAGTCCTTCGGCCATAAACTCGAACGCAGTGCGGGTGTAATAGTCGAGCCCGCGAACCAGACGCGGGTTGATCGTGGTCTCAACGCCGGCGGCGGTGGCAAGCGAGCGCACGGAATCGAAATGGACGCGGCAATCGTCGCACAGGTAGTCGAGGCTCGAGGGCGCCGTCGCGGCGAGCTTCGCGTCGATCTTGCAATCTAGCAGACGCAGCGGATTGCGATCGATCCGGTTATGACAGTCTGTGCAGAGTTGCTCCAGATGCGCGCGGCCCCATTCGATCAACGCCGCGCGAAAGGCGGGACGGCAGGCCGCGTCGCCGATCGAGTTGATCTCGCATCGCGAGACCACGCCGAGACCTTTTAGGATCTCGTCGCTCATGATCAGCATTTCCGCGTCGCACGCGGGGTCGGTGCGGCCGAAGACCTCGACGCCGAATTGATAAAACTGGCGGTAGCGCCCCTTCTGCGGACGCTCGCGCCGGAACACCGGACCCGAATAGAAAAGACGCTGCTCGGGGTCGCTGCGATCGAGCCCCGCTTCGATATAGGCGCGGACCACGCCCGGCGTTCCCTCTGGGCGCAGCGCGACGATCGTGCCAGCCTCGTCGCGGTCGGCGAACGAGTACATCTGCTTCTCGACCACATCGGAAGTCTCGCCCGTGGAGCGGGCGAAGAGCTCGATTCGCTCGAGCGCGGGAATGCGAATCTCAAGAAAGTTGTAGCTGAGCGCGATCTCTCGCGCGCGATCTTCGGCTATCGCCATCGCGCGCGCGTCGGCGCCGAGAAGATCGCGAAAGCCTCTTAGTCGTGTCAGTTCCAAGTTATCTAATTCCTGCGTCTTTCAATTCTCTCTGCATAGGCTGAATACGAACGACCGGCGGGACGCCGGTCCTACTGATTCAGTGGGGCCGCCGTCCCGGCGGCCTCTTCATCGCAAACACGGTTCACGGATTCTTCCGGCGCATCGCGTCGCGGAGTTCGCGGTAGCCGATTAGCTTGATTCCTTCGTCCGCGGCCAGACGCCGCGCGCGCTCCGAGGTGAAGAAGCGGAAGTCGGCCTCGCGCTGATCCGCGTCATTGGCGCATCCGCGCAGCTCGGCGCGGGCGAGCGCGGGATGCGCGTAAAGCTCCGCGATTCCCGGGCGCAGCGAACAGATCGTTTCGGTCCAGAATTTATCCGTCTCTTCGAGCTTGCGCGCGGGATGCGCCAGAAAATTATCGGGGTAAAGGATCCCGTCGCGATCGAGACCGTCAAGGATCGCGTCGAAACCCATCCTGCGCATGAAACGGCGCGGAGTCATCCGGATCGGCAGCCGATAGTCGCGCGCCAGCCGCCAGTAGATCTCGTGATAGTCGGCGCGCAGATGCAGCGGCCCCATGTGCGAGTCGATATGAGTCACGTCGATTCCGGCGGCGAGCGCCCGGTCGATTTGCGCGCGCAGCTCCGCTTCGACCTCGCCTGGCCGGTCGTGAGCATAGACCTGCGGCACATCCGCCCACAGGTATCCGCGCGGGTCAGCGAGCGAGGGAACCTGGCGCGCGCCGAGCACGGGACCCCATTTGTATGTCGGCCATTCGCTGTTGAGGGTCAGATGCACCCCCAAATCGGCCGCGGGATTCGCCCGCGCGAAATCCGCCGCCTCCTCGAACCACGGACAGGTGGTCAGGATCGTCGAGGAGGTGAAGATGCCGGCGCGCAGGCCCTCGATCGTCGCCTCATTTTCGTCGTGGCACATCCCGAAGTCGTCGGCATTGATGATGACCAGGCGGGCGTCGCTCGGGTAGCCGAGCTTCTCGGCGGTGGATTTTTCCTGTGCTTGCGGTTCCATGGATCAGCACCAATCGAATCTAATCGAATCTAAACTATCGCGCGACGCAAAGAAAAAGGGCCGCCTTTTCGGGCGGCCCTTCTTAAGGTGCCGTTTAAGGCTTCAGCCGTCAGATGGTCAGGACGTTGATCGTGCAGGCACTGCCCAGCCCGATAACGTGCGCCTGACCGGCCTTCGCGTTGGGGACCTGCCGGTCCTTCGCGCGCTCATCCTGGGTGAGATGCCACACCACCTCGCAGATGTTGGCGACGCCGGTCGCGCCGAGAGGATGCCCCTTCGAGAGCAGTCCGCCCGAGACGTTGACCGGAGCAAAGCCGCCGAGGCTAGGATGCACTCCGCCCTTCTTGTCGATAAACTCGCCGGCCTCGCCGTCGCCGCACAGGCCGAGGTTCTCGTAATGGACGAGTTCCGCGGTCGCGAAGCAGTCGTGCAGTTCGGTGAGCGCGATGTCCTTGGGTCCGATGCCGGCCTTCTCGTACGCCTGCTTGGAGGCGCGGCGCGTAAGCGTGCTGACATCGGGCAGAGACAGGGTGCGATCGGTGTATGGATCGGAGGTCAGAATCGAGGCCGCGATCCGGGCGCGTTTGCGTCCGCCAGCGAGCTGCTTGAGCTTCGCTTCCGAGACGAGAATCGCGGCGGCGGCGCCGTCTCCGGTCGGGCAGCACATATAGAGCGTGTTCGGAAATCCGACCATGCGGGCATTCATCACGTCTTCGAGCGTGACTTCGTTTCGATACTGCGAGAACGGATTCTTGGTCGCATGCTTGTGCGATTTCACCGAGATCTTAGCGAAATGCTCGAGCTTGGTGCCGTACTTGCGCATGTGCTCGATTCCCGCCTGTCCGAACACCGCCGGCATCAGCCCCGAGCCCAACTTGCCCTCGGTCGAATAGGCCGGGTCACCGGCTCCCGCTCCTCCGAGCAGGCCCGCCTTGCCCATCTGCTCGACACCGACCGCCATCGTCACTTCGTACATGCCTGAGGCGATCGCCATGTACGCTTCACGAAACGCAGTCGAGCCGGTAGCGCAGGCGTTTGCGACGTTGATTACCGGAATACCGGTCTGGCCGATCTGCTGCAGGATCCGCTGGCCGACCATCGCGTTGGACTGATACAGGTTTCCGCACGCGAACATCTCGACATCTTTGATCGCGATACCGGCGTCCTTCATCGCGAGCAATGCGGCCTCGCCGCCGAGCTCGGGAACAGTCTTCTCCGGATAACGGCCGAACTTAATCATCCCGGTTCCGAGTACATATACGTTGGTCATTGCAAAACCTCCTGGCGGCCCGGCCATCGGTCAGGTCCGTCGATTTTTCCGCGGCGCGAGTTTGCCTGGGCCGCGCCTCTACTTGCTGGGCCTGTATTGGAACGCGACGACATCATGGCCTTCGCGATCCTTGGCGACGACCGAGGTCACCAGTTCGACCGGCAGGTCGAATATCTTGCCGGGATTCTTCTGTGCCTCGAGCGGATCGACATCGACCAGGTTCGAGCGCACGCTGACGCCGTCGGGTAGATCGACAATCGCGGTTAGATAGGGCGTCTTGATACCGGGGAAAGACTGATGGACGACCGAGAAGACGTAAACCTTGCCCTTGTTCGAGAGCGGGATTGGCTTGAGCGAGCCCGCGGCTCCGCACTTCGAGCAAGCGACCCGTTTGGGGTCGAGAAAGATCGCTCCGCAAGAGCACTTTTGCCCTTCCAGATGCGGGCTCGATCCGAGCTTGAGAAATGGGACAATCGGGCGTGGTCCCGAATCAGTCGCCTGAGCCTGTTCAGCCATTGGAATCCTCCGAGACTATCCTGGTAGTCAAAATGCCTGATGGTCGAAAAACAGCAGAGCGCCGCCGTCGCCCGGGGCGCAGTATCTCTATCCGGACCGGAGTTTCCCACAGCAGTGGAAATTCGTCAACCCCGCACGGGCGTAAGAGGGTGGATGATCTTGCGGGCGGGATTACCTCAGGAAAGTCGAATGCTCAAGTGGGATCGACGTCGGGCTTTATTTGCTGCTGACGCGGCCCGATACACTGCCCCATCAGGGTCCGCTGATCGGCGACTTCGGCAGCTCGCGGAAGGCGCGCACCGCGATTGATCGCGAAGTGGCGCGCGCGATTATCGCACCGTCGCGATCCGTGCGCAGGACCGTCGTTCCGGCGGCTTGATAGCGGCGCAGCACGGCGGCGGCGGGAAAGTGAAAGCGGTTGCGGTATCCGTCCGAGATCACCGCGACGATCGGATGCACTGCCGCGATAAATCCCGGCGTCGAAGAGGTCGCGCTGCCGTGATGCGGAACCTTCAGCACCGCCGCGCTCAGGTCTTCGCCCGACGCTACCAGCGCCGCCTCGCCAGCGGCCTCGATATCGCCCGTGAACAGAAACGCCGATTTCCCCAATTCGAGCCGCAGCACGAGCGAGCTATTATTATGCGTGTCGGCGCGAGCGGTGTGCGGCTCGATCGCCCGAACGGTGACCCCGCCGATCATTTCGCGCTCCGGCGAAGCCCCTATCTCCCGAATCGGCACGTGGTCGCGTCCGAGCGCCGCCATCAGGAGGCCGAAGGCGCGATCGGGGCTGGTCGCGCCCGACGACCAGAAGCGCGAGGGCGAGAAATTATCCGCTATATACGCGAACCCGCCGAAGTGATCCAAATCCGGATGACTCAGCACCAGGTAATCGACGTGCATGATTTTGCGCGACCATAGATACGGCGCGACAACCCGCTCGCCGTAATCGTAGCCGCGATACGCCCCGCCCGCGTCGATCAGCATCACGCGCCCGCCCGGAAAGCGCACCACAGCGCCATCGCCCTGCCCCACCGCCAGGAAGGTGACGCGCAGTTCTTGATTGAAGTATCGATCGCTGAGCCACCATCCCGCGTCGGCGAGCATCGCGATGGCGAGCACCGCGCCCACGGCGAGCCGCCATCGGGTCCGCGGCGGAGTTCCGGCAGCGGCATTATCTATGGAAGCCGCCGGAGGCGAACGATGCGTGAGGCGCGGATCTTCCTTTACCGGCGCGCCCAGCCACAGCAGCATCGCGCAGTACGCGAGCACGAGCTCGAAGATGGTCGGCGTAAATATCCTTGTCCAGGCGCCCGGCCATCCGAGAAACCACGCCGCCAGATGATTCGCCAGCCCAAGCGCTTCCCCGCCGGCCCACAGCAACCCGCGTGCGGGCGGCGACCAGATGAAGCTCAGGATCGCCGCGCCCAGCCCGCACAGAGTCGCGAAAAATCCCATGATCGGCACCACGACGGCGTTCGCCGCCAGTCCCACGATCGAGATTTGGTTGAAGTGATACGCGGTCAGCGGCGCCGTCCCGATCATCGCCCAGAACGACACGCCCAGGTACGCGAGCACGCCCTCGGCCGCGATCCATCCGCGCGCCGGAGCCTCGCGCACGAGCCGGCCGCGGCGCTGGCGCCATCTGATCCACGCCGCGAATCGGCGCATCCCCAGGATGATCGCGATCACCGCCGCGAACGAGAGCTGAAAGCCCACGTCCGCGGTCGAGCCCGGAATCGCGACGCAGATCACGATCGCGGCCAGCGCC
>DATLTX010000139.1:0-10825 GCA_035533435.1 Binataceae bacterium (SeqCode) | reverse complement strand
AGCTTGTCGTCGGCAACATCAACCGTGACTTTGCCGCCCTTGGTGAGCTTGCCGAACAGCACGTCGTCGGCGAGCACGCGGGCGATTTCGTTCTCGATCAGCCGCCCGAGCGGACGCGCGCCGAAGCGCGGGTCGTAGCCGCGCTCGGCGAGCCACTTCTTCGCCGCCGGCGTCGCCTCGAGCAAGACCTTCTGCTTGTCGAGCCGGTCTTGCAGCTCGCCCAGGAATTTTTCGACCACCAATTCGATAACCGGCGGAGATAGCGCCGCGAACTCGATCGTCGCCGAGAGGCGATTGCGGAACTCGGGACTGAACATCCTTTCGATCGCCGACTTCGGATTGCCCATTCCGACGCCGCCCTGAAAACCGATCATCCCGCGCGCAAGTTCCTGCGCACCCGCGTTGGTCGTCATCACGAGGATCACGTTGCGGAAGTCCGCTTTGCGCCCGTTATTGTCGGTCAGCGTCGCATGATCCATCACCTGCAAAAGGATATTGAAAAGGTCGGGATGCGCTTTCTCGATTTCGTCGAGCAGCAGCACGCAGTGCGGAGTCTTGTTGATCGAATCAGTTAGCAAGCCGCCCTGATCGAATCCAACGTATCCCGGTGGCGCGCCGATCAGCCGCGACACCGTATGCCGCTCCATGTACTCGGACATGTCGAACCGGATGAACTCCACCCCCATCACTTTGGCAAGCTGGCGAGCGACTTCGGTCTTTCCCACTCCGGTTGGTCCGGCGAACAGGAATGCGCCGACCGGACGGTCGGGATGACTCAGCCCCGAACGCGCGAGTTTGATCGCGCGCGCGACCGCGTCGATCGCCGCATCCTGCCCGAACACCGCCTGCTTGAGTTCTTCGTCCAGGCTCTGCAGGCGCGAGCGGTCGGTCGCCGAGACCGTTCGCTCCGGTATTTTCGCCATCCGCGCAACGGTTCGCTCGACGTCGCGCACGCCTACCGTTACCGGATCGGGCGCGCCCTTGCCGCGCAGATGTCCCGCGACTCCCGCTTCGTCCATCACGTCGATCGCCTTGTCGGGCAGGAAGCGGTCGTTGATGTAGCGTCCGCTGAGCTCGACCGCCAAGCGAATCGCGGGCGAGGTGTAGCGCACGTTATGATGCTTTTCGTAGTAGGACTTGAGCCCCTCCAGGATCTGCACCGCTTCTTCCTGCGTCGGCTCGAGCACGTCGATCCGCTGGAAGCGCCGCGCGAGCGCCTTGTCGCGATCGAACGAGCGCTTGTATTCCTGATAGGTCGTCGATCCGATGCATCTGAGCTCGCCCGAGGCGAGCGCGGGTTTGAGCAGATTCGACGCGTCCATCGTCGAGCCCGACGCCGCGCCCGCGCCGACGATCGTGTGAATCTCGTCGATAAACAGCACGCGCTTGGGATTTCCGGCGACCGCCTTGATAACCGCCTTGAGCCGCTGCTCGAAGTCGCCGCGAAACCGCGTACCGGCAAGCAGCGCGCCCATGTCGAGCCCGTACAGCTCGACACCCTTGAGCGCGGGCGGAACGTCGCCGTGATGAATCGCCAGCGCAAGGCCTTCGGCGAGCGCGGTTTTGCCGACTCCAGCCTCGCCGACAAATACCGGATTGTTCTTGCGCCGGCGCAGTAGCACGTGAATGGCGCGTTCGAGCTCGTTTTTGCGTCCGACCAGCGGATCGATCTTTCCCGCCGCCGCACGCTCGGTCAGATTGACCGCGTACGTCAGCAGCGCCTTGGACGGCGACAGCTTGCGCTCGCCCTCTTCGCCGTCCTCGCCTTCGCCGTGCGCGTCGTCTTCGTCGTCGGCGTCTTCATCGACGCCGCCGGCGTCGCGCAGATCATCCTCGCCGACCTTGGAGACTCCGTGCGAGATGAAATTGATCACGTCGAAGCGGGTGACCCCTTGCTCCTGCAGGAAGAATAGCGCCGGCGACTCCGCCTCCTGGAACATCGCGACCAGCACGCTGGCGCCGTTGATTTCATTGCGTCCCGCCGACTGCGTATGCACCGCGGCGCGCTGCAGCGCGCGCTGGACGCCGAGCGCGTAGCGCGGCGCGGCGTTCTCGCCCGGCGGCATCGCTTCGACCTGATCGTTCAGGTAGCGCTCGAGCTTGCGCCCCAGCGCGTCGAGGTTGGCGCCGCAGCGCTTCAAGATATTGCTCGCCGTCACATCATGGATCATCGCGTAGAGCAGATGTTCCAGGCAGACGTATTCGTGGCGGCGATTGGCGGCTTCGGTCATTGCGAGCTGCAGCGTTACCTGAAGTTCGCGGCTGATCATGATGTTATTGGACGGAGGCATCTGGATAAGCGCCGGCGCGGGCCCGGCTCCCTACTCCTTTTCCATCACGCACTTGAGCGGATATTCGGCCTGACGCGAAAGTTCTTCGACCGTGCGCACTTTGGTTTCGGCGACCTCGAACGGATACACTCCCGCCACACCCATCCCGTTCTGATGCACATGCAGCATGATCCGGGTCGCCTCGGCGTGCGGGCGATGAAAGACCGCTTTCAAGACTTCGACGACGAACTCCATCGGCGTGTAATCGTCGTTGAGCAGGATCACCTTGTACTGTGGGGGTTTGGCGGTCTTTGCGCGGGTCTTGGTCCGCCGCTCGGTGACCATGCCGCCGCCGGTATTGCGCGAATCCGCGCCGCCCGCGCCGTCGTCGCCGACTCGCGCTCGGGCGCGACGGCGAGCGATTAGTAGCGGTTGCAGCTTCGCATTCATCCGGTTTCACCGCGGGACGTTTCCCACACATCATAGAATATCAAATTAACCACTATGTAAGGGAGCGCCATTGCGCGCGATTTCGGTTTGCTAAGCCGCTGGCGATTGTTACGCTTCCGGGCGAGGACGCGCGCCAGGCATCAATGAACGAATCAAGCGAACATCTCGAACTGGCGATCGTCGAAGGAATCGAAAAGATTCCGCGCGCCGAATGGGACGCGATTCTCGCCCCCGACGACTCTCCGTTTCTCGAATGGGACTGGCTCTATGCGATGGAACGCTCGGGCTCGGCGACGCGCAAGTCCGGATGGTCTCCGTACCATATCGTGATGCGCGAGCGCGGCGGCCGCCAAATCGCGGCCGCATGCCCGCTCTACCTGAAGTCGCACAGCATGGGCGAGTTTGTGTTCGATCATGGATGGGCCGACGCGGCGTCGCACGCGGGAATTTCATACTTCCCAAAGCTCCTGGTCGGCGTGCCGTTCACTCCGCACACCGGCCGCCGCCTGATCACCGCGCCGGGCGCCGACCGCGGCGCGATGACGCGAATTCTGGCCAGCGCGCTGACGACGCTGTGCGACGACAACAAGCTCTCGTCGGTGCACGTCAATTTCTGCGCCGAAGACGAAGCGCCGGCGCTCGCGCAGGCCGGATTCCTCGAGCGCTGGGGATATCAGTATCACTGGCAAAATAACGGCTTCAAAACTTTCGACGATTACCTGGCGCGGCTCAAACACAAGCGGCGCAGCGCGGTGCGCCACGAACGCGCGGCGGTCGCCGATGCGGGCATCGCGATTCGGGTCCATCATGGCGACGAAATTCCCGACGCGATGTTTCCCGTGATGTACCAGGTTTATCTTTCGACGATCGAAAAGCTTTACTGGGGACGCCAATACCTGACCAAGGAGTTCTTCGCGATCCTGCGCAAGAACTCCAAGCGAAACTTGAGCTTTATCGCGGCTTACGACGGCGCCGAAATCGTCGCCGGCGCCATCTGCCTCGAAAAGGCCGGCGTGCTCTATGGACGCTATTGGGGATGCTTCCGCGACGTTCGCTTCCTGCACTTCGAGGTCTGCTACTACGCCGGAATCGAGCATGCGATCGCGCGCGGGCTCAGCCGCTTCGAGCCCGGCGCCGGCGGCGAGTACAAATGGCTGCGCGGCTTCGACCCGGCGCTGACGCGCAGCATGCACTACGTCGCGCATCCAGGGCTGCGCAAAGCGATCGCGGATTTCTTGAAGCGCGAACGCCGCGAAGTGCGACGCTGGATCGCCGCGGGCAGCGAACGCTCGCAACTAAAGCCTCCTCCACCAAGCGACGAAGAGCAGCAGTAGCGGCGCGCATCATCGATCTTGAGCGCCTGCGCTGGATTAATCTCAGCCACGTCGAGTCCGACGAACGCGGCGCGAAGAACGAATGGCTGGCCGCGGCAGACCTGCCTACTGAATCTTGGGCCGCTCGGTCACGGGCGGCGTCTCGACGAGCAGCGCCGATTCGTCCGACAGAACCGGGTCCATTCGGCGGGGAACCTTGTCGATCGGACTCAGCTCGATTTCCTTGTCGCTCGCGATTCCAAGCTCCTTGAATCTGCGCGCGGACGGCGCGACCCGGCTCTCGAAAGACGCGACCGCCTTATTGAATGAATCGATTGAACGGCCAAGATGAGTGCCGACATCGTCGAGAAACGCGACCACTGTCGCCAGCCGTTCGTAAAGCTCTCGCCCGAGAATTCTGATCCGATCGGCGTTTTCCGCCGTTTCCTGTTGCATCCATCCGTACGCGACCGCGCGCAGCAGCGCGATCAGCGTGGTCGGCGTGGCCAGGATTACCCGATCCCGGCCCGCTTCGATCAACGAGGGATCCTGCTCGAGCGCAGCGCTGAAAAACGTCTCGCCCGGCAGAAACATCACGACGAACTGCGGCGCCGGCTGGAACTGCTCCCAATAGGCCTTGGCTTCGAGCTTCGCCATGTGGTCGCGAACCTGGCGCGCGTGCTCCTTGAGCTTGGCCGTGCGCAATTCCTCGGTCGGCGCTTCGAGCGCTTCCAGATAGGCCAGCAACGGAGTCTTCGCATCCACGATTATGCTGCGCGATCCCGGAAGCTGCACGCGCAGGTCGGGACGCAGCCGCCCCGTGTCGGTATCGACGCTTTCCTGCTGATAGAAATCGCATCGTTCGAGCATCCCGGCCAGTTCCACCACGCGCTTGAGTTGAACCTCGCCCCAGCGCCCGCGAACCTGCGGAGCGCGCAGCGCCTTGACCAGATTCGCGGTTTCGGAGCGAAGCTCGGTTTGCGTGGTGATCAGGGACTTCACCTGGTTGCCGAGTTCGCCGTAGGCGAAACTGCGCGCCTTTTCCAGCGCTTGAATCTGCGCATTCATCTTTTCGAGCGAATCGCCGAGCGGCTTTACCAGCGTCTCGATTTCCTTTTTGCGCGCTTCGACATCGCCGGTCGCGACCGCGCTGACCGCGCCCAGCCTCTCCCCCGCGAGCTTCAGGAATTCTTCATTGCTGCGCCCCAGCGCTTCCGCGGCGAGCGCGCTGAATGCATCCGAGAGTTTGGCCTTTGCGTCGTCGAGCAGGCTGCGCTCGCGGTCGATACTTTCGCGGGCATTCTTGAGTTCAGTTTCCGCCGCCACCTTCGCGCCTTGCACGGCCGCAAGTTGCTCGCGCAGTTTGTTGATTTCCACGGCAAGCGACTCGCGCGCGCCGCGCTCCTGCTCGGCGGTTGCGAGCGCCGCCGCCGTGCCGGCGCGGCTGACGAGCCATCCGATGAGCGCGCCAAGCGCAAGACCGGCAATCAAGGCGATGATCAATTCCATACTCGCAATTCCCCCATCTCCCGGATTCTAAACCCGTCGCCGCCCGAGCGAAACGCGCCCGCACGGTCCCGGCGACAACGGCTGCGCGATGCGCGCGCGCGGCGAGCCTGCTATTGTGTGCGCGATTTTGCCCGCGCACGGGAGCCGGTAGTTGAAAGATCTTCTCAAGCAAGGCTCGATCGTGATTCTGCTCGGCACCGGCGGAGTCGGAAAGACCACGGTCGCCGCGGCGCTTGGAATCGCCGGCGCCCAGGCCAACCTTGAATGTGCGCTGATCACGGTCGATCCCTCGCGCCGCCTGCGCGACGCGCTGGGCATGGCGAAACTCGGCGGCAGCCCATCGCGGCTCGATAAGCGCCATCTGCGCGCCGCCGGACTGGACCCAGCGCTGCCGCTTTCGGCGATGATGCTGGACGTAAAGGGCGTATGGGACGGAATCGTCGAACGCTTTTCCACCGATCCCGCCGCTCGAAAGCGAATCCTCGAGAATCCGTTTTACCAAAGCCTGTCGGCCGAGTTTGCCGGCGCGGAGGCCTTTGCCGCACTGCAGCAGCTCTACGATCTTCATCAGGGCGGCGGCTTCGCGCTCGAAATCGTCGATACGCCTCCGGCCGCGCACGCGTTCGAGTTCCTTGAGGCGCCCGCGCGCTTCACGCGGCTGCTCGATTCGCGCACCGCCCGATGGCTCTTTACGCCGTCGCTCTCGGCGGGATGGCTGGCCGTGAAAGTCGCGAGCAATGCGGCGCGCTTCGTGATGCGCGAGCTCGAACGCTTTGCCGGCGGCAACGTGCTCTCGACGATCGCCGAGTTTTTCGCCGCCGCCGCGGAGACCGTCGATGCGGTTGTCGACCGGCTGCGCAAGACCGAGGCGCTGATGCGCTCGCCGGCGGTGCGATTCGTGATGGTGACGACGGCGGAGGAAGATCGCCTGCGCCAGGCGCGCGACCTTATCGGCGAGATGAAGCGCGACAAGCTGCGCCTGTCCGCGATCGTGATCAACCGGTTTCTCGACGAGCGGACCTGGCAGGTAGCGGCCGACCATCCGCGCCGCGCGCTGGCGCATCTGGCGGCGATCGAGCGGATGGCGGCGAAAGCTGGCGACACGCCCGCGAATCAGCCCGGAATCACAGCACTGACGAGCAATCTGGCGCAATATCGCGCGCGAACGCTCGCCCAGATCGCGCGCGTGGCGGAGTTCGCACGCGAGCTTCCGGCGGAGGTCGAACTCTCGATCGCACCTGAACTCGGCGTCGGGGTTCCCGACCTCCGCGCGCTCGCGCGGGTGGCCGGCTATATCACCGGCGGCGCCGGAATTTTGCACTCGCTCGAAACCGCCGCCGCCGCCTCGAAGCCCATCAAGGAGGAATAGAACCGGAGTGAGTCTGTAAGCCGGGTTCTGTGCCCTTGCGGGCGGCGATCATTCCTCTAGGCGCCCGATTGCTCGTGCGCTCGTGCGACCATACCCGAGGGCTAAGAGCGGGCCGCTCACCCTCCTATTTGGTCTTGCTCCGGATGGGGTTTGGCGTGCGCGCGCGATCACTCGCGCGCCGGTGGGCTCTTACCCCGCCATTTCACCCTTGCCCTTGCGGGCGGTCTGTTTTCTGTGCCACTTTCCGCGGATCGCTCCGCGCCGCCGTTAGCGGCCATCCTGCCCTATGGAGCCCGGACTTTCCTCTCCCCTTGCGGAGAGCGATCGCCCGACTCACTCCGGCATCGAAAGTTTAGCAGCGTTCGGTGCGCCAGTCGCCCGCGCGATCACTCTTCAGTCTGCGGCGGCGGAGCCTCGTAGAACAGGATTCGCTGGCAGTTCGGGCAGGAATGGATCTGCATCTGCTTGGGCTTTTGAATTTCGTTGTAAAGCTGCGGCGGCAGCAGGCGCTGGCATCCGCTGCACTTGCCGTCCTTCGCCAGCGGCTTCACGATCGCGACCGCAATCCCGGCGCGCCGCTGGAATAGCATCGTGTAACGCGACAGCAGCGCGCGGCTGATCTCGACCGCGACCTTGTCGCGCGCGACGCGCTGCGCGCCGATCGCGGTCTTCAGTTCCTCGACCCGGTCGGCGATTTCCTTTTCCGCGGCAGCCAACTCGGCGCGGCCGCTGGCAACCACCTCACCCAATTCCTTGATTCGCGCCGAACGCGAACCGACCGCGTCGTTCAAGGCCACCAAGTCAGCTTCCATGTGCTGATTGGTATCCTTGAGCGAATCGACCTCGTGGGTGACCGCCTGCAGCTCCTTGTCGGTGCGAACCAGGTTGAGCCGCATCCGCTTGTTGCGGATTCGCGCTTCGCCCTCGGCCAGTTCCTTTTCGAGTCGCTTGCGTCCGGCGGCCACCTGCTGATCTTCCTCGGTGAGGCGCTGAAGTTCAGCCTGGTTCTTTTCGGTTTCGCCGCGCAGTTGCTCCACCCGTCCGGCGACAACCGCCAGCGACAGTTCGAGTTCTTGCAGCTGGCGGTCAAGGACTTGCAAGTCCATCAACCGCGCTATCTCTTCGCGCAATTCGTCCTCCACTGCGCGCGCGCGAGTGCTCCCGCGTACGCGCCCGGTGCTGAAAATGATCGGATCTGTAATGAGATGGGCCCACCAGGATTTGAACCTGGGACCAGCCGGTTATGAGCCGGCAGCTCTGAACCTGGCTGAGCTATGGGCCCTTGAAAATGCATCGAGCGACCCTTGATGCTACCAATTCGCGGCGCGGTTTTTAAGTGGCACGCGCAAAGTTCGTTCAAGCTCCCAGCCATTGCTTCATCGCCGCGTTTCGGATTCCCGCCTGAGCGAAATCACCGCCTGCGCCGCCGCTTCGGCCTGATCGGAGCCCTCGCGCGAGTCCGCCGACGCGCGCGCGCTGCGCCGCAGCGTTTCCACTTCGCGGCCGCGGCGGCGCCGCGCGATTGCCAGCAGATAGTCGCCCGCCAACGTGCGCGCCTGATCCCGATTCTCGATGAAGTCCCCCACCGCCAGCGCCGCTATTGCCGACTGCTGCTCGGCGCTGAGGCGCTGCGCGGCCCATCCGACCAGCGCCTGGTGCGGCTCTTCGCGCGTGCAGACCTCCATCAGCGCCTGTGCAAGTTCGAGATTCGCGTAGTTCTGTTCGGGAGCGGCGGCTGCGATCTCCGCACGGAGTTGAGGATGCAGTAAAGCTATCGCAACCAGTCCGATCTCGGCGCGAGTGCCGGCGTCCCTCGCCGACGGCGGCTGCGCGTTCGCCGCCGGACGCGCAACTGGCGCGCGCGCCGCGCCGGCCGCGGGGCGGCGCGCCTCCCGGCGGAGCAGCTCTTCGCCCACGCCCAGCAGCGGCGCGGCTTTCCGCGCGAGCATGTCGAACTCGAAATTATTCGTGACCATCCGCAAGACCGCCGCCACGCGCTCGGCCGCCTGCGCGCGCGCGGCAATCGATCGTCCGGCCTCCGCGGCTTGCGCCGCAAGAAAATAATCGATCAGAAGTTCCGCGGAATCGGCAACGCGCGCGAAACTGTCCGCACCCTGCTCGCGGATGAACGTGTCGGGATCGAATCCGGCGGGAATGAAGATGCCGCGGCCGAGCAGGCCCGCCTGCAAAAATATCTCGAGCGCGCGCAGACTGGCCTTGCGGCCCGCATTGTCGCCGTCGAAGCACGCCAGCACGTTGCGCGTGTGCCGGCTGAGCATCCGCAATTGCTCGACGGTCAGCGCGGTCCCGCATCCCGCCACGGCCTCTTTGAATCCCGCCTGCCAGAGCATGATCGCGTCCACGTAGCCCTCGACCAGGATCGCGCGGTCCTTCGCTGCGATCGCCTGGCGCGATTCGTAGAGCCCGTAGAGTGTGCGCGTTTTCGAGTACAGCGGCGACTCGGGCGAGTTCAGGTATTTCGGCATCCTGTCGTCGAGCACCCGGCCTCCGAACGCGACCACGCGTCCCTGCACGTCGCGAATCGGGAACATCACGCGCGCCCGGAACATATCGTAGGTGCCGGATGGATCGCGCTTTAACAGGCCCAGCTTAAGGCCCGCGTGGGCGAGTCCGCGCTTCTCCAGCGCCCGGGCGAGCCACACCGGCTGCGCGGGAGCGAATCCGATCTTGAACGCGTGCGCGGTTGCGGCGACGATTCCCCGCGCCTCGAGGTACGCGCGCGCGCTGGCGCCCTCCGCGCTCTTCCACAGTGCGCGCTCGAAAAAATCCGCCGCCACCTGATTCGCGCGATACAGCGAGTCGCGCTCCGAGACGCTCGGACCGCCCGGATACTCGGTTTCCGGCACCTCGACGCCGTAGCGGTTCGCGACCTGGCGCACGGCTTCGGGAAACGTGAGGCCCTCCATCTTCATGATGAAATTGAAGACCGTGCCGCCGGCGCCGCATCCGAAACAATGAAAAAATCCACGCTCGGAATTAACCGAAAACGAAGGGGTCTTTTCCTGATGAAATGGACACAGTCCGGTGAAGTTGCGGCCGGTGCGGCGCAGCCGGACCTGCGCGCCGATTATCTCGACGATATCGGCGCGCGAGCGAACTTCCTCGATCTTGTCGTCGCCGATTCGTCCCATCATTCGCCCGCGACCGACCGCATCCGGTCGGGATAGTTGGTCATGATTCCGTCAACGCCCGCGTCGATCAGCGCCCGCATCGCCTCGGGCGCGTCAACCGTCCACACGAAAACCTTGAAGCCGCGCTCGTGAGCGGCAGCGCAGAATTCGCGGGTGGCCAGATCGAAACGCGGATTGACGGCGTACGCGTGCATCCGCTGCGCCGCTTCGAGCATCCGATCGGGCTTTTTCTCCGCGAGCACTCCCGCGCGGATTTCCGGCGCGAGCGTGCGCATCGCCTCGAGCGCGCCCCATTCAAAACTCGAAACCATCGAGGTTCCAATCGCATTCCACTTGCGCATGATCGCGGCGACCTGCGCCTCGAGTCCGGCAATTTTCAGCTCGACGTTAAGGCCGCATCGCCCCGCCATCGCCGCGAAAACTTCTTCGAGGGTCGGGATCCGCTCGCCGCGCCCCGCGTCAAGAGCCTTGAGCTGCTCGAGCGTCAACTCGGCCACCGCGCCGTGTCCGTTGGTGGTGCGATCGACGGTGTCGTCATGAATCACGACGACCGCGCCGTCGCGGCTGAGCTGCACGTCGAGCTCGCACATGTCGGCGCCTGCGTCGCACGCGGCGCGAAAGGCGGCCAAAGTGTTTTCCGGAAATGCCTTGCTGGCGCCGCGATGCCCGATATTCAGCACGCGCGCGCTCATCGTGTGACTCTTGCGATGTTCATCTGACTTAAGAAGTTTACGCGGTCCCGCCGCGGATCGGCAATCTCCC
>DATLTX010000138.1:0-19269 GCA_035533435.1 Binataceae bacterium (SeqCode) | reverse complement strand
TCGTATATCACCCAGCGCCGTTAGGCGAAAAGGCGCTTAACAATTGATCGCGGGTTCAGTCCGCGGCGACGCGAGCGGCGTCGTCGAGCCCTTGCGATGAGTGCTGGACCGCGCGATGGCGGGTCTTCTGATGGTAGAGCGAGAGGTCCGCATGGCGGGTTTCCCGCCAGTAGCGGATCGTGCTGCCGGACCAGTTGTTGGTGATGCGGCCGTCTTCGGTTTTGTACCAGCTCTTGACGGTGGCGGCCCATACCGTCCGCCGCAGCTCCTGCTGCACGCGGGCGTCGAAAGATTCCATCACCTCGCGGCGAAGATCGATCGACGCGAGCCCGCGCGAATCCATCGGCTCCAGGCATTCGAGAATATAATTGGTCTGGCACTCGATCATGAAGATGATCGAGTTGTGGCCGAGGTTGGTATTCGGCCCATACATCAAGAACAGGTTGGGAAATCCGGCAACCGTGATCCCGAGGTAGGCTCTGGCGGCGCCATGCCATTCGTCGTGAAGTGAGCGTCCGTCAACGCCGTTTATCGCCATCGGCGCCAAAAACGAAGTGGATTGGAAGCCGGTCGCCAGAACGATCACGTCGGCAGGGATCGTGCGCCCGTCCCTGGTAACGATCGCGTTTTCAGTCACGCGATCGATTGGGCTCAAGACGACTTCGACATTCTCGCGGTTGAGCGCGGGAAAGTAATCGTCCGAGATCAGCATCCGCTTGGCGCCGAACGGATAGTCGGGAAGCTGCGACTCCTGGAGCTTGGGATCCTTGAGCGTCGAGCGCATATACTGCTCGGACATCTTCTGCGTGCGATCCACGAAGAACTTGACCCGACGGAAGATCGGCCAATTGATCTCGTACCGGAAATAGTTGAGCCAGCGATATGCGCGCGCGAGAAAGCGAAAGCGCGCGAAGCGATCCTTTTCGGCCTCTGTGTATGCGCGATCGCCGCGCGGCACCACCCAGTTCGGACTGCGCTGAAAGATGCTTAATTTGCGGACCTTGGGCGCGATCTCCGGGATGAATTGAATCGCGCTTGCGGCGTTGCCGACCACCGCCACATTCACACCGGTCAGATTAACGTCGTGACGCCATCGCGCGGAATGAAACGCCACCCCTTTGAAATTCTCCAAACCCTCGATTTTCGGAATGGATGGACGGTTGAGCTGACCGGTGCCGCTCACCAGGACCTCGGCGACAATCTCCTCGCCGGTCGTGGTCGCGAGGCGCCAAACGTCCTGGGCGGCGTCCCAGCGCGCACCGGCGATCTCGGTGTTGAAGCGAATGTGGCGAACGAGATCGTACTTGCGCGCGCAACTCTCCATGTACTCCAGAATCTCAGATTGCGGCGCCCACTTCCGCGACCAGTCCGTCTTTTGCTCGAATGAGAAACAATACGAAAACGCGGGCACGTCGCAGCACGCGCCCGGGTAGGTGTTGTCACGCCAGGTACCGCCGATGCGGCCGGCTTTCTCGAAGATCGTGAAACTATCGACACCACGGCGCTTGAGCTGAATAGCCAGGCACAATCCAGAAAAGCCGGAACCGATAATCGCAACACGCCGCGAGCCGCCGACGGAAGCCGTCATA
The DNA here is from genome assembly GCA_035533435.1 of Binataceae bacterium (SeqCode). GTDB lineage: Bacteria > Desulfobacterota > Binatia > Binatales > Binataceae > JBARDN01. Next base: position 17,680 of record DATLTX010000138.1, on the reverse strand, counting down.
GAATTGTAATCGGAAATTACCATTATCCGGGATATCCATTTTATCTATCCAATTTCAACTTGACATTTAGTCCCAACAGAATCACCCGACAAGGTGTTCGCCGGAGTTTCCATTTTGGGCCAGAAAGATCATCACGGAGAGCAGCCGAAGCGATGCGAACGCTTCCGGCGAAGAACGGGCAACTCATGACGGAGGGTCAGGTCCTCAAGTTCCACAATCCTGTCTGTGACTACGGAATCGGCGCGCAGCCACTGAGGCGATGGAACGCGCGAGTTTGAACATGCCGGACGGACTACGGCGGCCCGTCCCAAAACTCCGGAGTTTCTGGCGTATTTGGAGTTTTTGCCGGGCGCACGAAGGTTCTTCGGTATAGTCGCCTCCAGCTTGAGCGTGCAGCATCGCCGGCGCGTTTCGCTCTCGTCGAATCCTCGCGCGGCGTTCGCGATGTTGTCTTTCTTAGCTGGGATACCTGCTACCGGTGCTCCGCTATTTTTCCTGGATCGAGTCGAGGTAGTCGAGCAGAGCGTTTATCCGGCGCTTGACCGCGGATTCGCTCTCGTCGCTGTATTCTTTGCCTCTGAGCTGGAAGCTCAAACCCCACAACGGCATGGGGCTATTGAAGTTGTAGTGTTCGGGGAGTCGCTTCCCGCCGTCGATGACGTCGTAGATCTCCTGGCGCGGGAATCTTCCGCCGTGGCGTTTGGCGATCCGCGTCAGGTCCGCGGAACGATAGCCGGGCTTCTCATTAGCATCGGGGCCGTTGCCCTTCGCGCCGGAGCCGTGGCATCGTGCGCAATTATCCCGGTACTCCTGCGCGCCGGACGGCTCGGCGGCGGAGACCTTGGCGGCCAACACGAAAAACAGAATTGGCGCCACGATCACTCCGGCCCTTTTGGTAAATTGCCGCGATGATCGAACTCGGTCGGCGACTGGAACATCCTTCGCCAGTCCCCGCTGATGCGATACGAACCCAAGAAACGTCATGGTCACGAAGATTATCCACATTCGAGATCCGAATCGATCTATACTCGACGGTGAGGCGCCGTCTTCCATTCGGAACGACGCTAAAGGCCACGAACCTCAGCCATTTAACCGAGTTCCACTGTCGATCCGGGATACCTGTTCCCGATATGGAATCTCCTATTTTGACCCTGCCGCGAGCTTAGCGCAGAGGCTCTGGCCGAGCGTGGTGAGCTTCGTCCTCCGTGGACCGAACAAGCACGAGCCGTCGAAATATTCTATTCTTCTTGAGATCGCGATCTTGCGCGCGCGCGACCCCGTACAGATTTACCAGAACCGGACGCGGCCGGTATCGACGTGAACAAAATTCGAGGTCGGATAGTAACCGACGCCGCCGCGGCGAAGCTCCAGCGCCACGCTCCTGAGCATCGCGAGGTTCTGGCCCGGAACGCGTATGTCGATGGCCTTCCCTTCGACGTGAAGGCTGTGCGCGGCGACGCCTTCGCTACGCGCGTGCAGCATCGCGTTGGTCAGAGGAGAACGATAACCGGAGATTACGTGGAACGGCTCGCGCGTACCGAGCCGCGAGCGGATCGCAAACAACAAATCCAGCAGACGCGGGTCGATCGGCTTCACTTCGTTGGCACGAAAGTCTCGGAGAATATGGTCGATATCCGCGAGCGCCGAGACGACGTAACCATCCGCGGCCCGATAGACGGTGCGGAGGCTCTCGCCGGTGTGAAGGTTGTAAAATGAAAGCGTTCGCTCTGGCCCGATAGCGGGCCGCAACCCGGCCAGAACCGGACTCGGCAGCAGACTGGCGCCAGCCAGCGCAGCCAGCTTTACGAAGCCACGCCGGGTCATCGGCCGATGTTCGTCAGATTCGCTTCTCATCCCCTACAGTCCCCCAAGCCGTCTCATTTTACACGTTCTTTCCATCTCGAGCAAAGATGTTCCCGGAGGACAATTACCGGATGATGACTGGTGAAATGTCGTCGCCAACGCACTTGTCGATATGCTCGTCGCGCAGGTAAGAGAGAAGGCTTCAAGATGAAGCTTCGAACTCACTGCGGCCCATTCGGCCCTGCGATTCTGGCGCTGGTCCTCTTTGCCTCGGGAATCGGTGGAGGCGCCACAGTCTGTGCGCAAGGACCGCTCCCGATTGCGACACCACCGGCGGCTCCGCCCCAGCATCTTTCCGCCGAGGGTGAGGCCGCATTACGCAGCTTTATCGCCGCCGGCACGCTTGCCGACCTCCGATGGCCCGACTTCATCGACCAAAAGGACCAGGTGAAAAACTTTTACGACTCGGCCGGTTACGGACTGGCGTGGGTGCAAGGCGGCAAACCGACGCCCCAGGCTGTGGCGATCTCACGGATGTTGCTGGACGCCGACGGCAAAGGTCTCAGCCCCGACGACTACGACGGTCCACGCTGGGCCGATCGCATCGCGCGGCTGCGCCAACCGAGTCCGCCGCCCTCGGACACCGACCTGGCCAAGTTCGACCTCGCGATGACCGTATGCACGATGCGCTATGTGTCGAATCTTCACAGCGGCAGGGTAAATCCGAAGACTCTCTATCTTGGAATCGACTTGGACAGGCGGAAATTTGACCTCTCAGTATTCTTGCGCCAGCAGTTGGTGAACGCTGACTCCGAAAATCTAAAGAGCGCGTTTGCCCGGCTCGAGCCGCCATTCGATGCATATCGGCGTCTAGAGGCTGTTCTCCCCGCCTACGAGGAACTCGCGAGCAAAGACGACGCCGAGCAACTTCCTGTCCCGTCAAAAACGATGAATCCCGGCGATTCCTATACCGGAGTGCGCAGACTCGCCAGCCTGTTGCGGCTGGTCGGTGACTTGCCCGCCGACGCGATGGTCAGCACGGACCCGCCCGTGTACCAACAGCCGCTGGTTGACGCAGTCAAGAAGTTCCAGGGCAGACATGGTTTGGAGATCGATGGACGGCTGGGCGCGCGGACGCTCAAGCAGCTCGATGTTCCTCTGAGCGTGCGAGCGGAGCAAATCAGGTTGGCAATGGAGCGATGGCGTTGGGTGCCGCATCATTTTGCGAGACCGCCTATCATCATAAATGTTCCCGAGTTCATCTTGCGATGCTGGAATGACAGCAATCATAACGTGCTGCAGATGAAGGTGGTGGTGGGGAAGGCGTATCATCACAGGACTCCGATCTTTTTCGACGACCTGCGATACGTAATCTTCCGGCCATACTGGGACGTTCCTCTGAGCATCGTGCGAGCCGAGATGATACCGAAGATCCACCGGGATCCGGACTACCTGGCCGAGAACGACTTCGAAGTCACAACCAGCGACGGGACAGTGGTGAGTGAGGACGCCGTCAGCGGTGATGTTCTCGAAGGAATCGCTTCCGGAGCACTTATGGTTCGTCAGAAACCGGGTCCGAAGAACGCGCTGGGCCTGGTAAAGTTCATCTTTCCTAATGACTACAATGTCTATTTGCATGGCACGGAGGCGCCGCAATTGTTTGCGAGATCGCAGCGTGACTTAAGCCACGGATGCATTCGCGCGGAGGACCCGGTCGGATTGGCGGCGTGGGTGTTGCGCGATCAGCCACCGTGGGACAGAGTGCACATCGTTGCCGCCATGAACGACGGTGACAATTCGCGCGTAAATCTCAACAAGCCGATTCCCGTGCTGATCGTGTATGGCACGGCCGCCGTCCGACCCACCGGCAACGTGCAATTCTTCAACGATATTTACGGCTACGATATCGAGTTGGAACAAGCTCTGGCCAAGGCTCATCCGCGATAGGAGTTTGTCGCGCTTGCGCGCTTGGGCGAGAACCAAGCGGGCGCGCAGAGGTAAGGGAAATGACCAAGCATCCGATTCGATTTGGGTTCCAGTCCGGACAACAGAACGTCACGTGGGAGCGGATGCGCGACGTCTGGGGGAAAATCGACGCCTGGGGCTACGACTCGCTGTGGGCTTTCGATCACTTCTATCCGATCTTCACGCCCGACCCTGCAGGTCCCTGCATGGAGAACTGGACGCTGCTGGGCGCGCTCAGCCAGCACACCACGCGCGCCCGGATCGGCGCGCTCGTCAACGGCAATACCTATCGCAATCCATGCCTGACGGCGAAGATGGCGGCCACGCTCGATCACGTAAGCGGCGGCAGGCTCAATCTCGGATTGGGCGCCGGATGGAATGAGCTCGAGCATCGGAACTTCGGGATTGACTTCAAAACTGTTCGCGGGCGCCTCGAGGCGCTCGACGAGTCGTGCCAGATCATCAAGGGGATGTTCTCCCAGGAAAAAACTACCGTCGCGGGCAAGCACTACCACGTCGTCGACGCGGTCTGTAATCCGAAGCCGCTCCAGAAGCCGCGCATTCCGTTGATGATCGGCGGACACGGAGAAAAATTCCTGCTCAAAATCGTCGCGCAGCATGCAGATATGTGGAATACGATGCATGCGAATCCAGCCGAGATGAAACGCCTGAGCGAGGTTATCGAAAGGCATGGCGACAGGGTCGGGCGCGACACCGACGAAATCGAAAAGACCATCATGCTGCCGCTGTGCTACAAGGCGTCCAGCGAACGCGAGCAGATGATCTCCGGCGGCGTCGCGAACATGGCGCGGATCACGCCGGAGCAGGCGCGCGATCGAATCATGATCGGCGGCAAGGACGAATGCCTCGACAAGATCGCACAGCACGCCAAGATCGGCGTCACGCACTTCATCTTCAGTTTGCGCTGGCCGATTCTGATCGAGGACGAGTTTCAGAGATTCGCTGAAGAAGTGATTCCCGCGGTCCGCCGTCAGTGATCCAGTCCGTTGCGAGGTGCTGTCTGCATCGAAATTCCGTAATCATCAGCGAAAATATCGGAAATTTCACGCATTCAGGGTGCTGTTGCCGCTCGAGTGGCCCAAAAGCCCACGTCTCCATTGATCTTTTTCGGTAAAATCCCTGACGAACGGAATGGGCAATATTGATCGGCTATCAGGGAAATCAAGGTCCCTGATCCGCTTCCGATCGGCGAACTCCCCTGCTAGTCACACCGCCTCTTCCCCAACTCGGAGGCGCCCACTTCGTGAACCCGCCAGCGCGCCTACCGAGAACCTCTTCCTGAGAGTCGCGTTCGGAAGTTCGGCGCAAGCTCGAGTCTAATGTGTTAAACTCGATAAAATCAGACGCCGCCGGAGACTCGAGCCCTTGGCGTAGTTTTGTGTCTCTCCCTCGGGACCACCGTACATGCTTGGTGGAATCTTGCGCCGACACAAGGTACTGCCGCGGGGAACGAGCTTACGCCGAAGAAGTTCCTGACAAATGGCAAACGGACACTTGACGAATTGCATCGTTTCGACGCGCTATCGCGCCAGGACAACCGCGTTCGGCGGGCTGATCGCGAGCGCGCATTGTCCGCTGCAGAGTGAGCCCAAACGACCAATAAACCATTCTGCGGATCGCTTTTGGCGCGTTTGCGGAACTGAGAGGCAAGAGTGAGTCTTGTGTTTCTTCGCGCTCCGAAGGCTACGTCCGCCGCCTTCGGCGCCAACGCCAAAGAGCCGATCCGCGCGGAACTGTTCAGCATCGAACGCCTCGAGCAGCATGCTGAGAGCCTCGCTGCTGCGCAACCGGTCACCGCGAGGCCGAGCTCCGGACGGCGGTTGGCGACACGGCTGCGGGAAAACGGCCGTTTTTTGCTCGACGCCTATCGCGCCATCGCCGTCGCAATCCGCGAGGAACGTTCCATCACACCAGCGGCCGAGTGGCTGGTCGACAACTACCACGTAGTCGAGGAACAGATTCGCGAAATCCGCGACGACCTTCCGCGCGGCTTCTACCGTCAACTACCGAAGCTTGCCGATGGACCGCTCGAGGGCTATCCGCGCGTATTCGGCATCGCCTGGGCCTTTGTTGCGCACACCGACAGCCGGTTCGACCCGCAGATGCTCGGCAAGTTCGTGCAGGCCTACCAGCGTGTGCAGCTGCTGACGATCGGTGAACTGTGGGCGGTTGCGATCACGCTCAGAATCGTTTTGGTGGAAAATTTGCGGCGCTCAGCCGAGAGCATCGCGACCAGCCGCGCGGCGCGACGGAAGGCCGACGCTCTGGCCGACCGGCTGCTGGGAGTTGGTGGCCGAGAAGCGGAGCCCGCGGAAACCGTGCTCAAAGGCTTCGAACAAACGCCGTTGCCGACGGCCTTCGCGGTCCAGATGGTTCAGCGCTTGCGTGATCAGGATCCCAAGGTGACGCCGGCGCTGTTGTGGCTGGACCGGCAGCTGCTGGCCCAGGGAACGACGGCCGACGAGATCGTCCGCGCGGAGCATCACGGGCAAGGCGCGATGAACGTGACCGTGCGCAACATCATCACGAGCATGCGCTTCATGTCCGCCGTCGATTGGGCCGAGTTCTTCGAGAGCGTCAGTCACGTAGATGCGGTGCTGCGCGAGGGCAGCGACTTCGCCGCGATGGATTTCCCGACCCGCGATAGCTATCGGCACGCGATAGAGGAACTCGCACGAGGCTCCGGCCGTAGCGAGATCGAAGTCGCCCGACTTGCAATCTCCGCCACCAGGAACGCCGCCGCCGAAGGCCCAAACCGCGACGGTGCAACTGCTCGCCGCGAGCGCGATCCCGGCTATTACCTAATCTCGCGGGGGCGTCATGCGCTCGAGGCAGAGATCGGATTTCGTGCTCTGGTTCGCGACTGGATCGTTCGCGCGAACGCCGCTGCCGGAATCCTGGGTTATCTCGGAACGATCGCTGTCGTCAGCGCGATCATCCTCGCCCTGCCGTTGCTCGGTCTTGCGGAGTCCGGCGTCAGCGGATGGACTCGCTTCATTCTCGCGATTCTGGCCGTCGTCCCCGCGATGGACGCGGCCGTTTCGCTGGTGAACCGAGCCGCCACGATCTGTATCGGCCCGGCAACCCTGCCTGGTCTCGAGCTTCACGACGGAGTACCGACCGCGATGCGCACGATCGTCGTGGTGCCCACTCTTCTGACAACGCGAGCGGAAATCGAAGAGCAGGTCGAGCGACTGGAGGTTCATTATCTGGCCAGTCAGGACGGCGACCTCCGTTTCGCTCTGCTCTCGGACTGGACCGATTCCGCGACTGAAACCGCGCCCGGCGACGACGAGCTTCTCGCCGCCGCCGCCGCCGCGATCGCGCGCTTGAACCAGCGCCACGAACCAGCGCCCGATGGGAAGAGATTCCTGCTGTTCCATCGCCGGCGAACCTGGAACGAGGCACAGGGAACGTGGATGGGGTGGGAGCGCAAGCGCGGAAAACTTCACGAGCTGAATCGCTTGCTCCGCGGCGCGACCGACACGACTTTCCTTGCAGACGGCGGGCAAACCCCTGTCGTGCCTGCCGGGGTCCGCTATGTGATCACCCTCGATGCCGATACCCGCCTGCCGCGCGGAGCCGCCAAGCGGCTGGTTGGCAAGATGGCCCACGCGCTCAACGGTCCGCGATTCGACGCGCTTTGCGGACGCGTGGTCGAGGGTTACGGAGTGCTTCAGCCGCGCGTCACACCCTCGCTGCCGACGGGCCGCGAGGGATCGGTCTTCCAGCGCGTCTTCTCGAGCGCGAGCGGAATCGATCCGTACGCCTTTGCGGTGTCCGACGTGTACCAGGATCTGTTCGGCGAAGGTTCGTACAGCGGGAAGGGAATCTACGACATCGATATTTTCGAAGCCGCGCTGAGCGCCCGCGTTCCCGATAACAGCCTGTTGAGTCACGACCTGTTCGAGGGAACCTTCGCACGCGCCGGATTGGTCTCCGACGTGGAGTTCGTCGAGGAATTTCCCTCGCACTACGACGTCGCCGCGGCCCGGCAACATCGATGGGCGCGCGGCGATTGGCAACTGCTGCCGTGGATTCTCGGCCGCAGGCACGGCGCGACCGCGATTCCCGGCGCTCAGGTTGCAATTCCCGACCGCCGGGATGCGATTCCCGCGATCGGCCGTTGGAAAATGATCGACAACCTGCGCCGCACGCTGTCGGCGCCGGCTGCTTTCCTTGCATTGATCGCGGGCTGGACCCTCGCTCCCGCTTCTGCCTGGATCTGGACCGCGTTCGTTGTCGCGACGCTTGCGCTGCCGGCGACACTGCCGGTGCTCACCGGGCTCGTGCCGCGGCGCCTCGCTATTTCCAAGCGCAGTCATGCGCGAGCGGTTGGTTCGGACATCGCCGTGGCCATTTCGCAGGTCGCGATGCTCGTTACGCTGCTCGCGCATCAGGCGTGGCTGATGAGCGACGCAATCGTACGGACACTCTACCGTCTGTTCGTGAGTCATCGGCGGATGCTCGAGTGGGTGACTGCGGCGCAGGCCAAGTTGACGACTCGCCTCGATCTTCGAGGGTTCTACCGCGCAATGGCAGGCGGCGTGGCGCTCGCCGCCGCGGCTGCTGTCTTCGTCGGGTTCGCAGGACACGGAGCCGGTTTGCTCGCGGTTCCGTTCGTATTTCTATGGATGCTCTCGCCGGCCGTCGCGCGGTGGGCGAGTCTTCCGCCACCATTGGCCGGGGCCAAACCGCTGCCCGTCGACGAGGCCCGAGCCCTCAGACTGATCGCACGCCGCACATGGCGCTTCTTCGAGACGTTTGTGACCGCGGAAGATCACAGGCTTGCGCCCGACAACTTCCAGGAGGACCCGAAGCCCGTGCTGGCTCATCGAACGTCCCCCACCAACCTCGGGCTGTACCTGCTGTCCACGATAGCTGCGCGAGATTTCGGCTGGATCGGCACGCACGAGACCGTGGAGCGGGTGGAAGCGACACTTGAGACGATGAACCGGCTCGAGCTTTTTCGCGGACATTTCTACAATTGGTACGAAACTCGGGACCTGCGTCCGCTCGACCCGAAGTACGTCTCATCAGTCGATAGCGGGAATCTCGCCGGACATCTGATTGCGTTCGCAAACGCGTGCCGCGAAATCATAGACCGTCCGATCGCAGATCCGATATGTCTGTCCGGAATTGAAGACGCGGTCGCGCTCACGCGCGAGTCACTTCCCGCGCTCGCCGGCGACCTGCGCACCTACACTGTCACTCCCAAGCAGCTCGAGGAGGCGCTCGACGCGCTATCCGCCGTGCTCCGGTCTGATCCGCGGACTCCAGCGGCCATGGCCGCACAATTGGTGGAACTTGGGCTCCACGCCGACTCCGTCATCGACATTGCGCAAACCCTGACCACTGAACGCGGCGATGGCGCCGGTGCGGAGTTGCTCGCCTGGGCGGACGCGATACGCGCCTCCATCGATAGTCACCGGCGCGAGGTCGAGTCGCTTATGCCTTGGGCGAGTCTTGTCACTCTCGACGCAGCGATCGCGCCTCCATCGAAAGAGGCGGGCGGAATTTCTCAAGACAACGTGCTCGGCACATTATTCGACTCGATACCGACCTTGGGCGACCTGCCTGACCGCTGCATGGAGGCGATTGGCATCTTGGAATGTCGCAAGACCGAACTTGCAGCGCAGACCGGCGTTACGGACGGCTCGATCGCGCGAATCGACGCGATCGCTGACGCACTCGCGCGCTCTTCCGACGCGGCCCGCGCGCTCGAGCGAAGGCTGACGGCACTCGTCACCATGGCGGGCAAGATGTTCGATGCGATGAAATTCGACTTTCTGTTCGATCCCGCGCGCCACCTGCTTTCGATCGGGTACCGTGTCGCCGACGGCAGTCTTGACTCCAACTGCTACGACCTACTCGCCTCTGAGGCGCGCCTTGCGAGCTTTGTCGCGATTGCCAAAGGCGACGTGCCTGCTATGCACTGGTTTCGCCTGGGGCGTGGCCTGACGCCGGTGGACCGCGGTTCGGCGTTGATCTCGTGGTCGGGATCGATGTTCGAGTACCTGATGCCGTCGCTGGTGATGCGCGCGCCGGTCGGAAGCCTGCTGGAGCAAACCAATCGGATGGTGGTCCGTCGACAGATGGAATACGGCGCGCAGCTTGGCGTGCCGTGGGGCGTCTCGGAATCCGCATACAACGCGAGAGATCTCGAACTCACTTACCAGTACTCCAACTTCGGCGTGCCGGGTCTGGGGCTCAAGCGCGGCCTGAGAGAGAACGCCGTAGTCGCTCCCTACGCGACGGCGCTGGCGGCGATGGTGGACCCTGAAGCCGCCGCGCGGAATTTCGCTCGGCTTCGCGCCGCCGGCGGCCTCGGCCGGTATGGATGGTATGAGGCCCTGGACTACACCCCGTCGCGCGTTCCTGAGGGCGAGACGGTCGCGATCGTGCGCGCTTACATGGCGCATCATCAGGGGATGACCCTGGTGGCGATCACCGACGCGCTCCTGGGCGGCGCGATGCGCAGGCGCTTTCACGCCGATCCTATAATCCAGGCAACTGAGCTTTTGCTGCAGGAGCGGACTCCGCGCGATGTCGCGGTGGCCCGCCCGCGCGCCGAAGAGGTCAAGGCCGACGCCACCTTGCGGGAGATTACTCCGCCCACGATCCGTCGGTTTCATTCACCGCACGATTTGATTCCCCGCACCCATCTACTGTCCAACGGCAGGTACACGGTGATGATCACGGCGGCCGGCTCGGGCTTCAGCCGCTGGCGGGATCTGTCGGTTACGCGATGGCGCGAAGATGTCACCTGCGATTCGTGGGGCGCGTACATTTTTCTGCGCGACGTGCAGAGCGCCAAGGTCTGGTCGGCCGGCTATCAGCCGAGCTGCGTCGAGGCGGACAGCTATGAAGTGGAATTTTCGGAGGATCGCGCCGGGATCGTAAGACGCGACGGCACGATCACGACCACGCTCGAAGTGGCGGTCTCGGCCGAAGATGACGCCGAGGTTCGCCGCGTGTCGATCTCGAATCTCGGCACCCGCACCCGCGAGATCGAGCTGACCTCGTACGCCGAAATCGTGCTGGCGCCCGACGCGGCCGACGCCGCCCATCCGGCCTTCTCCAAGATGTTCGTGCAGACGGAGTTCGAGACGGACGTCGGCGCGCTGCTGGCCACTCGGCGGCGGCGCTCGGCCGCCGACGTCCCCCTGTGGGCGGCGCATCTCGCCGTCGTCGAGGGTGAGTCCGCGGACGACGTGCAATTCGAGACCGACCGCATGCGTTTCCTCGGGCGCGGACGCGCCATTCGCACGCCAATCTCGGTAATCGACGGCCGGCCGCTCTCCAACACGGTGGGCACCGTACTAGATCCGATTTTCAGTTTGCGCCGCCGCGTGCGAATACTGCCGGGCGCGACCGCACGCGTCGCGTTCTGGACGATGGTTGCGCCCACTCGCGCCGAGGTCCTCGACCTGGCCGACAAGCATCACGATCCCAACGCCTTTGAGCGGGCGGTGACGCTCGCGTGGACCCAAGCGCAAGTGCAGCTCCATCACCTCGGTGTCGGGCCCGATGAGGCGCATCTCTTCCAGCGGCTCGCCAATCGTGCACTCTACTCGGATCCGACGCTGCGGCCGTCGCCCGACGTTCTGAAGCGAAGCGAGGGCGGACCGTCGAAGCTCTGGGCCAACGGAATCTCCGGCGACCTGCCGATCGTGCTGGTCCGGATCGATGAGGCCGAAGACCTCGAGATCGTTCGCGAGCTGGTGCGTGCCCACGAATATTGGCGGATGAAACGCTTCGACGTCGATCTCGTGATTATGAATGAGCGGCCCCCGTCCTACGATCAGGATTTACAGACCGCACTGGAGGCCCTGGTCCGTGCGAACCAGGCGCGGCCGTATTCCGACCAGGAAGGCGCCCGCGGCAACGTGTTCGTGCTGCGCGCCGACATGGTTTCAGCCGAGGTGCGAAGCCTTCTCCAGACCGTCGCGCGAGCGGTGCTGCTGAGTCGGCGCGGGACCCTAGCTGAGCAAGTCAAGCGCCTGGAGGTAATCGAGCCCGCCGCTGCGCCGCCGCCGCTGCGCGTGCCGGCGACTCGCCCGCCAGGCACCGCTCCGGCGCGGCCCGCGCTGGAATTTTTCAACGGCCTCGGCGGTTTTGCCGCTGACGGCCGTGAATACGTGACGATTCTGGGCGAGGGGCAGTGGACGCCGGCGCCATGGATCAACGTGATCGCCAATCCCTCGTTCGGCTTCCAGGTTTCGGTCGAGGGCGCTGGCTACACCTGGTCGATCAATAGCCGCGAAAATCAAATTACCCAGTGGTCGAACGACCCGGTCAGCGACCGGCCGGGTGAAGTGATCTACGTTCGCGATGAAGATACTGGCAAGCTTTGGGGCCCCACTGCACTACCGATTCGCGAAAACGTCGGGACCTACTCCGTTCGTCACGGCCAGGGTTACAGCATTTTCGAGCACACCTCGCACGGAGTTTCACTCGAACTCGAGCAGTACGTGCCGCTTGACGACTCGATCAAAATCTCGCGCTTGAAGATCCGCAATCTCTCGGCGCGCTCGCGGCGTCTGTCGGTTACCGCGTATGTCGAATGGGTGCTCGGCACTTCGCGCGGCGCGTCCGCGCCGTTCGTTGTGACCGAGATCGATGCTGAGACCCGAGCGATGCTCGCACGAAACTCCTTCAGCGCCGACTACGGCGCTCGAGTGGCATTCGCAGACTTGAGTGGCCGCCAACTCTCATGGACCGGCGACCGCACTGAATTTCTCGGCCGCAACGGGAGTCTCGACAATCCCGCCGCGCTCGCCTTCGATGCGCCGCTCTCCAATCGGGTCGGCGCTGCGCTCGATCCCTGCGGTGCCTTGCAGACCCGCGTCGATCTCAAGGCAAACGGCGTGACCGAAATCGTTTTCTTTCTCGGCCAGGCCGCCACCAGGACGCAAGCGCTTTCCTTGATCGCAAAATATCGGACCGCCGACCTCGACACGGTACTCGCCGCGGCGACGAGCCTCTGGGACCAGGTCCTCGGCACGGTTCAGGTGAAAACCCCCGATCGTTCCATGGACATCATGCTGAACCGCTGGCTGCTCTATCAGACCCTCGCCTGCCGCGTTTGGGCCCGCTCGGCATTCTACCAGGCCAGCGGCGCATACGGGTTTCGCGATCAGCTTCAGGACGTGATGGCGCTGGCGGTATCAAAGCCCGCCATCGCGCGCGAGCATCTGCTGCGTGCCGCGGCTCGCCAGTTCGTCGCAGGCGACGTTCAGCATTGGTGGGTTCCGCCCTTGGGCCAGGGGGTGCGCACCCGGATCTCCGACGACCGCGCGTGGTTGCCGTTTGCCACTGCTCAATATGTCGAGGTCACCAGCGATCTCGCCGTGCTCGACGAGTCGGTACCCTTTCTCGATGGCCCCGCTATCCAAGCCGGCGAAGATGAAGCTTACTTTGTGCCTACGGTCTCAGAAGAGCACCGCTCTCTGTACGAACACTGCGCGCGCGCGCTCGACCTCAGTCTTGCGGTCGGCAGCCACGGCCTGCCGCTGTTTGGTTCCGGAGACTGGAACGACGGCATGAACCGGGTCGGCGAAGGAGGCCGCGGCGAGAGTGTCTGGCTCGGCTGGTTCCTTTATACCACGCTCTCGGCCTTCGCGCAGTTGGCGGATGGCCGCGGAGAGCAGACCCGTGCCACAACTTGGCGGCATCATGCGGCCGGGTTGCGGGAATCGCTGGAGCGGGAAGGATGGGACGGCAGTTGGTATCGGCGCGGTTACTTCGATGACGGAACGCCGCTCGGTTCGGCCTCCAGTCTCGAATGCCGCATCGATTCGATCGCGCAATCATGGGGAGTGATCTCCGGCGCCGGGAATCCGGTTCGCGATACCATCGCGATGGCGGCGGTGGACGAATACCTCGTTCACCGCGATGAGGGTCTGGTCCTACTCTTCACCCCTCCGTTCGATCAGACGCCACTCGACCCTGGATACATCAAGGGATATCCGCCCGGCATAAGGGAGAACGGCGGCCAATACACGCACGCCGCGGTTTGGTCGGTGATCGCTTTCGCGATGCTCGGTGACGGCGACAAGGCCGCTGAGCTGTTTTCAATCTTGAATCCCATCAATCATGCAAGCACGCGCGCCGGCATTCATCGCTATAAGGTCGAGCCGTATGTCGCCAGCGCGGATGTTTACTCGATGCCTCCTCACGCAGGGCGCGGCGGATGGACCTGGTACACGGGTTCCGCCGGATGGATGTACCGGGCGGGCCTCGAGTGGATTCTGGGATTCCGCGTGCGGGGCGAAACACTACTGTTCGATCCCTGCATACCAACCAGCTGGCGAGGTTACGAGATCACTTTCAGGTACCGCTCCGCGTGCTACGAGATCTCAGTCGAGAACCCACGTAGAGTTGGCCGCGGAGTCACTTACGTGGAACTCGATGGCGAAGCGCTGCCGGAGATCTCTCCGCACATCTCTCTGACTGACGACGGTATCACCCATCGCGTGCGCATCGTGCTCGGATGATTGCGCCACAGTATTGAAAACTCCAATGAGCGGAGAAACCCGGCCCCCCTGTCCCCATTGGAAATTCCATCTGCTGTTTTGGCTCGCAGCCGGTGTCACTTGAGCGCTTCAACTCGATAGCAATTCTCGCAGCCGCCCAAAATCCGGTTCAGATGGAGTTTTTGGCAGGGACCGGCGGCTCTCAGAGGCCCAAGTCTTTGGCCAGCGCTTGCATGTCGGCGAGCGCCTCCGCGAATTCTTCCATGAATTCTTTCACCACCGTGCGGCACGACTTCACGCTGTCGACGAGTCCCACGCCCTGACCGACAAAGTAGGTCACGAGTTCACGCGCCCGCTGGTTGCCATGCTCCGCAGCCAGTTGAGCCGCTGCCAGAGCGGGTTCGCTGATCAAGCTCTGAAACGGCATCGGCAATGCGCCGGGACTTTGCGGTCCCTCCCACGCATCGCTCCATGCCGAGCGGAGTTGGCGTGAGGGTTTTCCGGTTCGGCAGCGGGAACGGACGGTATCGCGCGAGCGCGCCGCAATCATCTTTTCGCGAAAGATCTCCGAGGTCTCGGATTCAGTGGTGGCCAGCCATACCGAACCGGTCCACACGCCCGCGGCACCCATCGCCATGCATGCCGCCATCTGCCGGCCGGTCATTATTCCACCCGCTGCCAGCACCGGCACGTTGCGGATCGCTTTGATCGCGCGAATCACTTCCGGGACCAGCACGATGGTCGCGACCTCGCCAGTGTGGCCTCCGGCCTCGCCGCCTTGCGCGACTATAATGTCGACTCCCGCTTTCGCCTGCCGCACCGCGTGTTCCGGTGCGCCAACCAGCGCCGCGACCGGCACTCCATGCGCATGGCCCATATCGAGCATCGCTTGCGGCGGCACGCCGAGCGCATTCGCTATCAGCTTAATTGGATGATGAAAAGCAACCTCTAACAGCTTCAATGCATGTTCCTGCTGAAGCGAGGACGGCGCGTCAGGAGGTCGAACCCGTTCGCCTTCTTGCGGAGATCTTTGCTCGATGCCGTGCTTTGCGAGCAGGTCGCGCACGAACTCCCGATGTTTCTCCGGGACGCGCTCGGCAAGGACGCGGGTGGTCACTCCCTTCTCGTCCTTAATCGACAGATTTTCAGGAATGAGCACGTCGATTCCGTAGGGCTTATGGTCAATGTGCTCATCAATCCACTTCAACTCCAACTCGAGTTGGTCTGGCGTGAAGGCCGTCGCGCCCAGCACGCCAAAGCCGCCGGCCCGGCTCACTGCGGCAACGACGTCTCGGCAGTGGCTGAACGCGACGAGGGGAAAGTCGATGCCAAGCATCGTGCATATCGGTGTATTCATCGTTGTAAATCTCCCGTGCGTACTATTGAGAGTTGCATATTATAGTTTGAGAGTAAGTTGGGCTTGTTTCCAGGAGGCCGCGGCTGGTGCGATCGTTCTGGCGGCAAACGTAGCTCTGACTATGATATGCGGGATTCAACAGCTTCGTGGTTCTGGGTCATCGGGATCGCGCGACGAGCAGCAGCAAGGTCAGAACCGCGGCCATCGCGCGTTCGAGTAGTGCGACTCCGGGGCGCCGTCAGTCCGGATGAGGCCTTCATGAGGGGCACCGTTCAATCCCACACCGACGGCTTACGGCCGATCCACGGCTGCGCCCGTTCAAGCTGGCCCGCGAGTTGGATCAGCGTCGCTTCGTCGCCGTAGCGCCCACCGAACATCGCTCCAATTGGCACGCCCTCGCGATTCCAATATAGCGGCAGCGAGATCGCCGGTTGCCCGGTGATGTTGTAGACCGGGCAGGCCACTGCAAAGTTCATTATCGCTTCGTCGAGCAGCGTGGTGGCCGGACTCATGAAGTCGATAGTGCCGATCCGCAGCGGTGGCTGGCCTAGCGTGGGCGTCAGGAACAAATCGCGTGTTTCGAAGAACTGCGCGAACTGACGCGCGGCCTGTTGGAGCAGCGCCTGCGCAATCAGATATTGCGATGCCGATACCTGCCTTCCGCGCTGGTACATGTTCCACGTGAAGGTCTCGAACTTGTCCGGCTCCGGCTCGGCGCCGGACAGCAGACGCGTCGCCTCGATGGAGAGCGCCACTCCCGCCGAGTAAACGGTTTCGAAGAGCTGCGCGAGAATCTCGTAGTTGAGTTGCGGCGCCGCCTCTTCAACCTCATGTCCGAGTCCGGCGCACAGCTTCGCAGCGTGTATGGTCGCTTCAACGCAGTCCGGGTGCATACTGCCGCCAAGAGGATTCTGGGTCGAGAACGCGATTCGAAGCCGCTTCGGCGGCGTCGACAATTCATCCAGATAGGGCCGCACAGGTGGCGGCGGAAAGTATGGATCGCCAGGCATCGGGCCCGCGGTCGCGTCGAGCGCGGCCGCGCTGTCGCGGACGGTTCTGCTCAAGACATGCTCGACCACAAAGCCGCCAAGAATGTCGCCCAGATTCGGCGCCAGCGAGATACGCCCACGCGTCGGCTTAAGTCCGACCAATCCGCAGCACGCCGCAGGGATTCGAATCGAGCCGCCGCCGTCGTTGCCGTGAGCGACCGGCACGATTCCCGCCGCGACCGCCGCGGCTGATCCGCCGCTGGATCCGCCCGGTGTACGCTCGAGGTTCCACGGGTTGTGCGCCGGCCCGTAAAGGCGCGACTCGGTGACAGGAGGAATTCCCAATTCGGGCGCGTTAGTCTTGGCGAACGGGATGAAGCCCCCGCGCTTGTAACGTGCCACCAGCTCCGAGTCCACCGGCATCGGCGTGGCCGGAACGTACGCGCACGCCGAGCGCGTCGGCATCCCGGCGCAGTCGCCCATAATGTCCTTGAGCAGCAGCGGCACGCCCTCGAACGGCGCATCACCGATCTTGTGTATGCGCGCCGCGGCGCGCGCGCGATCGTAGTCCTTGAAAACGATCGCATTGAGCTTCGCCTGGTGTTTTTCCGCGCGCGCAATCGCCGCGTCCATCAGCTCCGCCGGCGTGATTTTGCGCTCGCGCACCATGCGGCCCAGCGCCAAGCCATCGAAGGAAGCATATTCGTTGAATGACATGACGGGGCTAATGGCCGTTCGATTGTCAGCCGCCCTGCTTCACGACTCGCTGAGCCGGGGCACGAAACTTGGCGAGCGCGGCAGCCGGACGAATCGACTCGCGCATCATCTCGCCGCCGCAAATCGCACAGCTTCCATTCGATACCATAGTTTCCATCTCAAATCCTGATTTAGACTCGCACCAACTCCTGACGCTCTGCAAACGCAAAGTGCGCGCTTTCCGGAGACCAGCGGATACTCCTTTCCAGCCGATGCACGCGATGGATGGCGGAGATCACTGGAAACCCTCGGAGACCCACCTCGCCGGCGACCGCGTGTTCGATATCTCCAAATCGCTGACCAGCCGTTAT
>DATLTX010000137.1:0-7242 GCA_035533435.1 Binataceae bacterium (SeqCode) | reverse complement strand
GCGTTCGCGGAAAAGGCGCTCGAAGCGATCGTCAATCACGGCGAGGAGATCGTGCACGTCTTCGCGCCCGCCGATCCGCCCGCCGGCAAGCCCGACGCGCTCGCGGCCAAAGCGCGCGCGATGGGTCTGCCGCTTTCGCAGCCCAAGTCGTTCAAGAGCGAAGCGGCCTTCGAGCAGTTCAAGACCCTCGACGCCGAGCTTGCGATTCTCGCCTTCGTCACGCTGATCGTTCCCGAGCGAATCCTCTATCATCCGCGCCACAAATCGATCTGCTTCCATCCCTCGCTCCTGCCGCGCCATCGCGGCGCCAGCGGCATCAACTGGGCGATCATCGCGGGCGATCGCGAGACGGGAGTCACCTGGTTCTGGCCCGACAAGGGAATCGACACCGGGCCGATCCTGATTCAAAAGCGCGTGCCGATCACCGACGCCGACACCACCGGCTCGATTTATTTCAACACGCTTTTTCCGATGGGGATCGACGCGATGCTCGAGGCGATCGATCTGATCAAGACCGGACGCGCACCCAGAATCGAGCAGGATGAGAGCCTCGCGAGTTATGAGCCGCCGTGCCGCGACGAGCACGCGAAGATCGATTTCGCGCGGCCCGCGCGCGAGGTCTTCAACCTGATTCGCGGATGCGATCCGCAGCCGGGCGCGTTCGCCGAACTCGACGGCAAGCGCATGCGGCTGTACGACGCCGCGCTCGAAGCGACTGCGGCGCCGTCCGCGCCGGGAACGATCCTCGAAATCGGAGCAAGCGCGATGAAGCTCGCGCTCGCCGGCGCAACGCTCACCGTCAAGCGCGCGCGAATCGATCCAAATCCCAAAAAGCTCGCCCCCGCCGACCTCGCCGCCGCAGGCGCCCTCCGCGCGGGCGCGCGGCTCACTTAAACCTTCGCGTGGGAATGTGCCCGCGTACTCTCGCAACGTCAGGGTTCTCGGGGCGGGCAGTTTTGAGCACGAACTGGATCTCTAAAGGGTCTAACATCAGCAGCGGCGTGATTGATCCGATTTCGCCCGGATAGAAGATGACGGTTACAGCCATGGCACGGTGCGTTGCAGGCGGGGAAGATACCGCGACTTGAGAGATGTGATACAGGACGTACTCATGCACGATGAGATGAGCGTCAAGCGGATGCGCTGCGCGTGCCAAACACCGGGTACAGTGCAATCAGGCGTTAGAGGTATTCTTGCGGGCCCGCCGGACAGGTCGGGCCGGCGGTACATTGAGCGGTGCGACACCTGCGCGGCCTATTCCTGTGACGAAGAGGCAGGCCTTGAGTTTGCCAGAATAAGCGGGGGCGCGTGCAGATACGACGATTCTCGCCGGGTTCTCTGGGTACCACATGACTGACAGACCGGCGGCGATAACCCTGCTTCGCAGCCCGTGGACGGAGACGTTCATTAGACTCGTTTCCGCGGCAGAGGATCGGCTGTTAATCGGCTGCCCTTTTATCAAAAGCAACGCTGTGCGGCGTATGCTCGGCCAACTCGAACGACTCGGGCGCCTTGAAAAGGTCCGCATCGCGCTTATCACAGACCTAAGACCTGAGAGTGTGCTTGGAGGCGGAATGGACCTCGGCGCACTTTCGGAGATTGGGCACCGCACACCCGCATTTGAGCTCACGCATCTGCCCAGCATTCACGCCAAGGTTTACGTGGCGGACTACAGGATGGCCATCGTGACCTCTGGGAATCTCACGGAACCAGGCCTGCAGGGAAATGTCGAGTACGGAGTTGCTCTCGAAGACGAAGAAACGGTCAGAGAGGTCAGGTCAGATTTCGAGAGTTACTCTTCGCTGGGGGCGAAGGTTTCCATCGACGATGTCGAAGCGCTTTCAGAGGAGATGGAAGACCTGAAAGTGCTCTACCAACGCGCGGAAAAGTCCGTAAGAAATCGCGCACGGCGTGCGTTCGAAGAAAAACTCAAGTCGGCACATCTTCGTTTATTGCGGCACCGAGCAAAGGGAAAAACGACCCACGCCATCTTTTCGGATACGATTCGGTTTCTTCTGGCGAAAGGTCCTCTGAAAACGGAAGAGTTGCATCCATTGGTTAGAATACTTCATCCGGACCTCTGCGACGACTCTCTTGACCGTATCATCGACGGAGTGCATTTCGGAAAAAAGTGGAAACACTACGTCCGAAACGCCCAGCAGTATTTGAAACGTCACGGGGAGATTCGTTTCGACAGAAGCCGCTGGCATCTAGTCTCAGGCAAGTAAATCGTCCCGTTAACCGACATTTCTTAATAAGGAAGGCCAACAGCACCCGTCGAGAACCTCGCGCCCAAAGCGCGAATTCGTATCAGTTGGCGGCGACTGCGCAGCATCGACAGAGCGCGAGCGTCAACCGCCTAACGAGAGAAGCAGGATTCAGGCGGCGCATTCTATTCGCCTATGGAAACCGATGCGCTGTTACGCGGGTGCAACTTCGTCTTATCGATGCGGCGCATATTCTTCCGCTGGGCGCGCCCGGAAGTGCTGACCGCGTGCATAACGGCATCGCTCTCTCGCCGACTTATCACCGTGCGTTTGATGCCGGCCTGATCTACCTGGACGAAGACTTTCGTATGCGGCTGAACGACGGTCAGATACAGGTCCTTCAACGATTGAACCTCGTGGGCGGAATCGAATCGTTCAAAGCTCCGCTCGGCAAAATATTTCTTCCGCCCGAAAGCACTCAATGGCCATCGGTCGATTTCATACGGCGTGCGAACCGATTTCGCCAGATAGCAGCCTGAGTCCACGCGCCTATCGCCATCCGCGGCGCTCCCTCCTGTCGCCGATAATATGCACTTCCCCTAATCGACGCGCTTGCCGAGGATGAGCAGGTCGCGTTCGACGCCGTCGAGTGCGGCGACTCCCGGAAGATTTGCCCAGGTCTGGAAACCGAAGCCGCGGAACAGTGCGATACTCGAATCGTTGTGGCCGAAGATGAACGCGAGCAGCGTCTTGAGGCCGAGCGCCGGCGCGCGCTTGACCGCCTCTCCCACCAGCCGCCGTCCGTAGCCCTTGCGATGGTCCTGCGGCGCCACATATACGCTCACCTCCGCCGTGGCGAGGTAGGCCGGCCGCCCATAGAACGACTGGAAGCTTAGCCACGCGACCACCTCTGCGCCGCGCGCCAGCACCCACAGCGGCCGTGACGCGGGGTTATGCTCCTCGAACCATGAGCGCCGGATCTCGACCATCACCGGCTCGAGGTCGGCAGTCGCCATCCGGCCCGCGATCGCGGAATTGTAGATCGCAATGATCGCAGGCAGGTCGGCCTCGGTCGCGTCGCGCAGAATTACATCGTCCATTCGATGCTCCGATGCTTGAACTGCAGCCGTCCATCGCGTACCACAGTGGCAGACCTGAAGCGATGCATCCGGGTGTCGCGTCACGAGGCATTGCGCTACGATCGAGCCGCTATCGAGCGTGCGGCGGAAAATCCAGCAGCCAGAGGGATGCCGATGAATCTTACGATACGCGAGGCGGCGCCCGGCGACGCGCTGGAATGCGGCCGAATCTGCTACGAGGCGTTCAAAGCGATCGCGCTCGAGCATAACTTTCCCCCGGATTTCGCCAGTATCGAGGCCGCGGCCGGATTGATCGCGTCGATGATCGGGCGGCCGGGAATTTATGGCGTGGTCGCGGAGCTGGAGGGCAAAATCGCCGGCAGCAACTTTCAGGACGAACGCGATCCCGTCGCCGGCATCGGGCCGATCTCGATCGACCCGCGGGCGCAGAACCACGGTATCGGCGGCCGCCTGATGCGCGCCGTGATCGAACACGCATCGAGCAAAGGCGCGCCCGCGATCCGATTGGTCCAGGCCGGTTACCATTGCCGCTCGCTCTCGCTCTACGCCAAGCTCGGCTTCAACGTGCGCGAGCATCTGTCGTGCATGCAGGGCGCCGCGATCGGCGAAGCGATCCCCGGATACCGCGTCCGCACCGCAGTCGCAGGCGACCTCGAGGCGTGCGGCCTCCTATGCGCGCGCGTCCACGGATTTGCCCGACGCGCCGAGCTGAGCGCCGCGATTCGCCGCGGCTCCGCGACGGTGGTCGAACGCGCCGGCCGGCTAACCGGCTATGCGACGGCGATTGCCTACTTCGCGCACGCCGTGGCAGAGACCAACGACGACCTCCAGGCGCTCATCGCCGCCGCATCGGCATTCGAGGGCCCCGGTATCCTCATACCTTCACGCAACGGCGAGCTGATGCGCTGGTGCCTGGCGAAGGGACTGCGCGTCGTGCAGCCGTTGACCCTGATGACGATCGGCCTGTACAGCGAGCCGGCGGGAGCCTGGCTACCGTCGATCTTGTATTGAGAGCGGGAGCCGCGCGCCGCGCGATATGTCCCGTCGCGCGGCTTTGCGCTACGATCGCGGCGATATCACGCGAGGAGAGTTTCATCCGATGCGCCTGTGCGTTGGAACCGCCAAGGGAATCGTCATTCTCGATCCGGATCGCGGCGGCATTCCGCTCAGAGTGCTCGCCGATCCGACTGGCATCTGGTGCATGACGCAGGACTCGGCCGATCCGGCGGTCATCTACGCCGGCGGTGTCGAGCACGTCCGCGGCAAGGGCACGCTTTCGCGCTCGACCGACGGCGGCAGAACGTGGACCGACATCAGCCCGCACATCGCGCGTGACGAGGAAGTGTGGGCGATCGCGGCGTCGCCGGCGGTCAAGGACCAGGTATTCGCCGGGACCTCGCACGCGCGGCTGTTGCGCAGCGACGATCGCGGCCAATCGTTCCACGAGTGTGCGGGCTTCCTGAAAATTCCCGGCCGCGAGCGCTGGACGTTTCCGCCGCCGCCGCATATTCCGCACGTGCGATCGATCTCATTCGACCCGCACGATCCGCGCGCGATGTACGTTGGCGTCGAAGAGGGCGGCGTGTTCCGCTCGCGCGACGGCGCCGCGTCGTTCGAGTCGCTCAATGACGGCCTCTACGCCGATATCCACACCGTCGCCGTCGATCCCGCCGACTCGCGCCGGCTCTACGCGACGACCGGGCGCGGTTTCTACACCTCGGAAAACAGCGGCGCTTCGTGGCGCCAGATCCGCAACGGCATCAACCGGACCTACACGGTGCCGCTGCTCGTCGAAGGCGGGGGAGAGACGATCTTCACCGCCGCCGCCGCGGGTCCGCCGCCAACCTGGTCGGGAAGCCATGCGGGTGCCGACGCGATCATGTTCGTCAGCCGCGACCGTGGCGCGTCGTTTGCTCCCCTGGCGGCCGAATACTCATGCGGACGCGGGATGGTGATGCGGCTGCGGCCGGACTCGGCGCGGGGAGGATTCTTCGGCGTCACGACCGACGGGCAGGTGATTCGCGCCGAAGGCGGCGGCGGCGCGGTCGCCGCTATCGCCGAGAAGCTGCCGTCCGCGCACGATTTGGTCGCGATACCGTAGCGCGGCAATCCAATCTCGAGCCGGCGCGAACATTCAATTCCCAAAATTCCCGTGAGGGCATTCGTGATGGCCTATTTTCTGCCCTACGCGGGGATTGAGTAATGTCGGCAAGGTCATCGTGATCAAGTGGCAGGCGATCCGATGACCCGGGCAATGCATCGACGTGTCTCGGCGCCACCGCTTGCGGTTGCTGTGTTGACGTGTGGATGATATTGTCTTCACGACTACGCGGAAACCAGACATGCCGCTCAATATCCGCAATGAAGCCGTCAATCAGCTCGCGAAAAAGCTCGCCGCGCGCCGCCGCATCAACAAGACCGACGCCGTGAAGCTGGCGCTGGAAAATGATCTGCGCCGAATCGACCAGGCGATTCCCCTGCGCGAGCGGCTGCGCACCCTCCAGGATCGTATCCGTGCGCGGCCCGCAACCGGGCTCGAAGCCGACAAGGCATTTTTCGACGAGCTCAGCGGGGACGCCTGATGTTCGTCGATGCGTCCGCGATCGTGGCTATCCTGACCCGCGAGCCGGAAGCCGACGCACTGGCAGACGCGATCGAGGCGGCCCGCTCGCCGATCACGTCGCCGATCGCCGTCTTCGAGGCCGCGATCGGCATCTGCCGCAAGCGCCACGCCAGTGTCGAGGAGGCCGAAGCGGACGTGCGCGAGTTCCTTGAGATTGCGGAAGTCGAAACGATCCCGATGACCGCCAAGGAGGCGGAGACCGCGTTGGTTGCGTTCGCCCGCTACGGCAAGGGGCGGGGGCATCCGGCGCAGCTCAACCTTGGTGATTGCTTCGCATATGCGGCGGCGAAAAATTACCGGACTTCGCTCTTGTTCAAGGGCCAGGATTTTATCCATACCGATGTCCGCGTGCCGTCGCGGGCGCGATGACGGGGGGCGCGTTCGCCCGCATCCTCACGACGCGATAAATTCGCGCAGGATCGCAAAGTAGCGCTCGGGCGCGTCGGCGGCGATTCCGTGGCCAGCGTTCGCGAAGCGCTCGAAACGCGTCAGATGCGTCGGCAGCTTCGCTACTATCTGCTCGGAGTAGAACGGCGGCGTGATCGGATCGTCCTCGCCGGCCATCACCAGAGTCGGGCATTTGATCCGCGCGAGATCGTCCAGGTAATCGAAGGTGTAGTCCTCATGCTCACGAAAGTCGCGCATCACGTCGAACTTCCAGATTTGCCGTGCGTCCTTGTCGGGAACGTAGGGCGCGCGCGAGTAGAGCGGGCGGCATAGCCGGACGAATTCGCGGAACTGATCGGCGCTCGCACTCTCGCCGCATAGAAATCCGCGCGCCGCATCGCCCGCCGCCTTGCCGCCCAGCCGCTCGAAGACCACCGCCTCGCGCTCGGGCTCGGGACGGCCCGCGCGCGTGCAGCACAGGATGAGTTTGCCCGGATGCTCCGGATGGCGCGTCGCGTAGGCGGCGGCGACGAATCCGCCGAACGAGAGCCCAAGCACGATGGGCTTCTCGATCTCGAGCGCGTCGCAGAACGCCACGATGTCGTCGGCCCATCGGGCAAGCCGCCAACTGCCGGGCGTGCTCGCTTCGCTGCGGCCCTGCCCGCGATGGTCGAGATAAATCACCTGCGCGATATCGGCCAGCGCGCCGTAGCCGGGCTTGAATCCCGCATGGTCGCCGCCAGGTCCCCCGTGCAGCAGCAGGACAGTGGGAACCTCGCGCATCGCGGCGCCATCGGGGCGAAGCTTGGCGCCCTCGACGTCGAAGAACAGCTTGATATCGCCAACCTGGACGCGCATGGAACGCTACCTCCGGATGTAGAAGGTTTCGGCAACGATGCGCGAATCGCGCAAGATAGTCGAGCGC
>DATLTX010000136.1:0-2861 GCA_035533435.1 Binataceae bacterium (SeqCode) | reverse complement strand
TTGCCGACGGTCGTCAACCGGATCCTGCGCGATACCGCGAGCGACCTGCGCGTCATCACCCATAACAAGGCCGGCTTCTCTTACGCGCTGCCCGGCGCTTACGAATCCACGATTCGCGCGATGCCGCACGTCGAAGCGCTGACCGGATACATGGTCTGGATCGGCAGCTACCGCAAACCCGCCGACATGGTGCCGGGGGTGGGCATCGAGCCGGAGGTGATCCGCGAGCTGTGGCCCGATTGGGGGGTCACGAAGGAAGAAGTGGAAGAACTCGAGCGCGAGCGCTCGGGTTGTATCGTCGCGCCAGGGCTGATGAAGCGCTTCGGATGGAAACCCGGCGACACGATTACGCTTAACGGCAGCCCGGCCGCGCTCGAGCTCAAGATTATCGGCGTGTTCGGAAAAAAAGGCCCAACCGGCGCGATCATCATGCGGCGCGATCTGGTCGATCAGGCCTCGGCGATCCACGGTCAGGTGATCCTTTATTGGATCAAGCTCGATCGCTCGGACTCGACGCCCGCCGTGATCGACGAGATCGACAGCCGGTTTGCCAATTCCGCATTCCAGACCACCACCGAATCGGAAATGACGATCGGATTGGATCAGATCCGGACGTACCGGCTGATGTTTGTCGGCGCTAAGCTTTTGGCGCTGGTCGTCGTTATCGTGATTGGATTGGTGGCCGCGAACACGGCCGCGATGGCGGTGCGCGAGCGGCGCAAGGAGATGGCGGTGATGCGCTCGCTCGGCTTCACGCGGCGGATCGTGGTCGCGCTGGTAATCGCGGAGGGAACGCTGATCGGAATCGCGGGCGGCGCGCTCGGATGCGTCCTCGCCTTCGTTGCGCTGCGGCTATTGCCTTACGCGGGCGCGAGCCTCGGACCGTTCGCGCAAATTCTGCGCCTGCTGCCAATCGTGGTGGTCGAGAGCTTCGCGATCGCGGCCGCGATCGGCCTTGCGAGCGCGGCGGTACCTGTTCTGTCGGCCACGCGCCGCGATATCGCCAGCGAGCTGCGCGCGCTCTGAGATATCGATTCCACAGATTACTCAGATTAGGATTTACAGACAGATTATTCGACCGGCGCCGCCGTTCGAATAATCTGTGAAATCTGTGGACTGTTTCTTATTGCGCGCGGCTAGGAATCGAACTGGACGGTGGCGGTGCCGGTTACCAGGCGCTCGGCTTCTTCGTTTTCGATCCACACGTCGATTTCCGCAGTGCGCTGCGCCGGCGTCGAGTGCGTGACGAATCCGTTGATCGTCAGCGTGTGACCGGGCTGCACGGGCACGCGATAGGTGGTGCTCATCCGGACCAGGCGTGCGCCACCTTTGGCGCCGATCCAGTCGGTCACGAATTTCGAGAGCAGGCCCAGGCTCATGTTGCCGGGCAGAATCATTCCGGGCAGACCTTCTTTTTTCGCGCCTTCGTCGTCCATAAAACGCGGCGCTTCGATTCCGCCCGCACGCGCAAACGCGCGGCACTGAACCTTGCTGACGAACTGTTCGCTGGGTCCGAGAGTGTCGCCGATGGTAACGTCCGCAAAACTTTTCATGGTTGATACGGGATACCGCCGGATGGCTATGGGCGGTTCATGAAGCGATGGTCGATATGCGCGACGACCTCGCCGTTCTGGTTTTTGAGCGTCGAGCGGATCACCACGAACACCATCGTTCCGGTGCGTCCGGTTTTCTCGTAAATTTCCTTGACGTGAGAAGTCAGCGTGATTGCGTCGCCGGGGCGAATCGGCGCCACGAACTCGGTGTCTTTGCCGGCGTCGAAGCCGCGCTTGCCGAAGCGCGGAACGTTCTCGAAAAAATGGCGGCCATTGCGAAACATCGTGGCGAAAGAAGGCGGCGCGACCAAGCCGCCGAAAGGACCCTTTTTCGCCGCGTCCTCATCGGTGTAGAGCGGATTGGTTTCGCCGATCGCGGCGCAGAACTTCGCAATTTTCTCGCGCGAGACGGTAACCGGATCGGTGACTTCGAAGACCTTGTTGATCAGCGCCGGATCGTATTCCACAGCCATCGCGATTATCTCGTTTCCTCGGCTACCGCGTGCGCAACCGGTTTGCGCCTGGGACGAAAATCCACCGGCTCGTAAGCGCCGGCCCTCAACTCACGCACCAGGTCGTCGATCGATCGAATCTCGGCCGCAAAGCGCGTCGCGCACATGCCGATCAGGCTCACCAGATGACTGTCCGATCCGCCGACCGCGCGATAACCGAAACGCGCGACCAGCTCGGCGCTGCGCTCGTCTTCGCCCTTGCGCGAGCCGCCGTTGATCACCTCGACCGCGACCAGGCGTTCGAGCGGCGCAGTGCGCGTGTAATGCTCGTAGAGGCCGATATTGGGGCGTCCCGGATGACATGGCACCGCGACTCCGCCCAGCCTTGCAACTTCATCGACGAGCGTCTGCGCGTCGAGCCGGATATTGGCGAAGTCGAATCGCCCGAGGATATCGTCGTTGACGCCGTACACCAGCACGTGGCCGTAGTTGGTTTCGACTTCCGACGCGCGCAGAACCATCACGCCAAACTTGTCTTCGAGCGCGCGATAGTCGGCGTCACGGTTGAACTGGCGATGCTCGGTCAAAACGATCCCGTCGAGCGGACGCTCGGCGCGGCGCAGCCGGATCCAGTTGAGGTAGGCCTCTACCGGTGCGCGGCTGTCTTCGGACGCATCGCTATGCGAGTGCAGGTCAAGGGTTGTGCTCAAGCGGATATGTTCCTTACCTCGCCGGGCGAAATTTCGCGAGGGTCACCTCGGGCGTGACATCCTCGTATACGACCTCGACGGGCATCCCTATTTTAACCTCTTCCGGGCGGCATTCCACCAGATTGGTGAGCATCTTGAGGCCCTCG
>DATLTX010000135.1:0-6583 GCA_035533435.1 Binataceae bacterium (SeqCode) | reverse complement strand
TCGGCAAGTCCATAAGCAGGTCCATAAGACGGACGAAATATAGATCTACCGGGCGCCGGAAGATTTCCCGCAGCGTGACGGGCCGCCACGGGCCATGATAAAGGCATCGCGCCAGATGCCACGTTTCAGGAAATTGCTCGGGCTCGTCATTTTCGCCGCGATTGCCGGCGCCGGGGTAATCGCGCTCCGTTTCTATTGGCTCGAGCCGACCGCGAGCTTCGCGCCGCCGCGGATGGTGACAATCGAGCCCGGCGAGTCGTTTCGCGCCGTCGCACGCGCGCTTTCCGATGCGGGAGTTGTCCGCAGCGCAACGGTGACGCTCCTATACGGCCAGATGACGGGTGACGCGCGGCGGGTGAAGCCGGGCGACTATGCCTTTCACGGCGCAGAGCGAATTCCCGATGTGATACGCCATCTGGTCGCCGGCGATTTTGTTGTCGTGACAATCGTGATTCCCGAAGGACTGACGATGCATCAGATTGCCGAGCGGCTCTCGGCCGCGGGGATGGTCTGCCAGACCGAATTCGAGGACGCCGCCCTGCGCGGCGCGATCGTCCGCGCGCTCGGACTGATGCCGCTGGGCGCCGAGGGTTACCTTTTCCCCGCGACCTACAAGTTCTCGCCGCGTGCAAGGAACGACGAGATTCTGACCGCGATGCTCTCGCGGTTCTATCGCGTGCTGACGCCCGCGGTTGAAGAGCGGATGTTCACTCTGGGGTTGACCGCAAGGACGACGGTCACGATGGCTTCGATTATCGAGAAAGAAGCGAAAGTACCGGGCGAGCGCAGGCTGATCGCGAGCGTGTTCTACAATCGTTTGCGGATCGGGATGCCGCTTCAATCCGATCCGACCGCTGAGTATAGTCTCGATCGAGCCGGGTCGGCCGCGGCCGCCGTGCGAACCCCAAGCGCGTTCAACACCTATGAACGCGCGGGTCTTCCGCCGGGACCGATTGCCAATCCGGGACTCAGCTCAATCGAGGCGGCGCTGTATCCGGCTCAGTCCGATTATCTTTATTTCGTGGCGCGCGACGACGGGACGCACGTGTTTTCCAAATCGTTCGATGAACACAAGCGCGCGATTGCGGCTATCAAGCACGCCGCCGAGCACACGCCGGCAAATCGCGCACCGCGCGTCGAACATCGCGCGAATTAGGCTATAGTAGGGGATCGTGCCAAATCCGGTAGAGATTCTGGGCCGCGCGCGCAACCGTATCGCCCACGTCGCGGCGATTCGCGCCGGCGCATACGCGATCGCACCCGCGATTGTTGCGATCCTGCTCGCGCTCGGCCTGGGCCCCATTGGCCGCATCACTTGGGTCCGATGGGGTTATGTTCTTGCGCCCGAGCACGCCGCGATGCTGCGCGATGCCCTGTACGCGATCGCGGCTGGAGCGGTAGCCGCGGGCGCGATCATAGCTGTGCGCGCTTACCGCCGCGCGCTCGATTTTGTCGCCGCCGCGGAGCGGGTCGATAACGCGGTCCATGCACGCCAGGAAATACTGACCTTCGCCACGCTGGCCGATCCTGACCTCGGCGAGGCGGCGAATGCTTCGCGCACCCCCCTGTTTCCGCTCTTGTGGCGCCACGCTATCGGACTGCTCGAACGTTTCGATTCCATCAAGGCCTTTCCCCTTGCCCTGGGCCGTCCGCTGGCGCGCTCCTCGATGATCGCGGCCGCGTTGGCCGCCGTGATGATACTGGCGGCGATGGGCCTGGTGCGTCCGCCCACGCGCGAGCAGGCGATAGCGACGCGGCTGCGCGAGATCGCTCGCGAGATCGAGGCTACTTCGACCGATCCCACCGACCGCGCGATCGCCGGCGAGGCCAGCGCCGCGGCCGACGCACTCGAAAATCCAAAATTGCCGCCCGAGCAGAAACTCAAAAAGCTCGCCGACGTGATGCGCGATCTCGACCAAAAGAAGAAAGGCGCTGGCGGCGACAAAAAGGGCGCCGGTACCGGCGGCGGCACTCAGGCGGCCAAAGGAAAGGGCAACGGCCAAAGTCAGGGCGGCAAACAGGGTCAAGGCAGCGGTCCCGGCGGCTCCGATAAATCCAATCAGCCGGGAACGGGCTCAGGCAAAAGTCAGCAGGGAAAAAATAACGGCTCCAGCGGCAAAGGCGGCAAGCAGGACAAAACTTCCGTCGAATTGCAAAACGAGCTGGCCAAAGCCCAAGCGCAAGTCGAAACTGATGCCGCCAACAGCCCCAAGCCTGACGCCAACAAGCCGGGCGACGATAACAAGCCCGGCAACGCGCCCAAGTCAGGCGGGAATCCCGAGCAAAAGGGTTCCGCGCCCAATCCCGATTCGACCCGGCCCGGAAACGTACCCAAAGCGGGCGCTGCCGCCCAACAGAATGTCCCGCCAACCGGCGGTGCTCAGAATTCCACCAAGGACATGGGCTCGAACCTGGGCGATACGCATCTGGGCGAGACCCCCGCGGCTGCGAATTATCAGCGCTACCTGAAACCCGGAGAGAAAGGCGCCGCGCTCGATATCCATGACGCGCGCTACGTGATGTTCCGGCTGCCGAATTCGGCTACCGTCGGGGCGGGCGGCAAGACCGTAATCGACACCAATCGGCCCACCGCCACGACCGCGTACGTAAACGCGCCGCTCAAGGAAACGCGCGACCAGACGACCCCCGACGAACGCCAACTCGTCCCGCCGCGTTATCGGGATCTGATTCACTGAGTGTCATCGGGAAATCATCACGGCATCGCGAAGCAGGCAAAAGAAAACTTCGAACTCTAAGGAGAACCGATGGGAGCGGCACCGCAAGCATCACCCGACCAGCGCGTCGCGGAATTTCGCAAGGTCTTTTCGCGCGCCGAGCAGGAAGTCGGCCGCGTTATCGTCGGCCATCAGGATGTCGTCCGCAAGCTTTTGACCGCGCTCTTCTCAGGCGGACATATCCTGATCGAAGGCGTTCCGGGACTCGGCAAAACGCTCATGTGCAAGACCGCGGCGGACACCCTGGGACTGAGCTTCAAGCGAATCCAGTTCACCCCCGACCTGATGCCCTCGGATATCATCGGCACCCAGGTACTAACCGAAACCGACGGCCGCCGCGAGTTTCAGTTCAAGCCCGGCCCGATCTTCGCCCACGTTGTGCTGGGTGACGAGATCAACCGCGCGACGCCCAAAACCCAGTCCGCCGTGCTCGAGGCGATGGAAGAGCATCAGGTCACCGTCTTCGGACTGACCTACCGGCTCGAACCGCCGTATCTCGTGCTCGCCACGCAGAACCCGATCGAACTCGAAGGCACCTACCCGCTGCCAGAAGCGCAGATGGACCGGTTCCTGTTCAAAGTCGTGATGGTCTCGCCCAAACCCGATGAGCTGCGCGAGATCCTGGGCCGCACCACCGGAACGCGCGCGCATCAGACCGAGGCGATCTTCAAACCCGCAACGGCGGCGCAGGAGATCGAAGCGCTCAAGGGCCTGGTACGCGAAGTGATGGTCGCCGAGCCGCTCGAACGCTACATAATCGCGGTGATTGGAGCATGCACGCCCGGCGGCCCCGGTGCGATTCCCGAAGTCTCGCAATACCTGCGCTTCGGACCAAGCCCGCGCGGCGCCCAGGCAATCATCCTGAGCGCAAAGGTCAATGCCCTGCTCGCCGGACGAGTCACCGTCAGCTACGAGGATATCGACGACGCGGTGGTTCCGTGCCTGCGCCATCGGTTGCTGCGCAACTTCCAGGCCGAAGCCGAAAACGTCAGCACCGAATCGATTCTCGAGCAGGTTCAGAAGCGCCTCAAGCGTCCGCGCGCGTAGCTCGCGCATAACTGCGATGTTCGATCTGCCCGACGAGTTCACGCCGCAATTCCTTGCGCGGCTCGAAGAGCTGCGCGTGCGCACGCGCCGGCAATTCGCCGGCATGGGGAAGGGCTCGCATCTTTCGCCCAGACGCGGCTCCTCGCTCGAGTTCAACGACTACCGCCATTACTCGCCCGGCGACGATTTCCGTTACATCGATTGGGGCCTGTACGCCCGCACCGACAAGCTCTACATCAAGCTGTTCAAGGAAGAGGAAGATCTGCTCACCTATATCTTCCTGGACGCGAGCGCCTCGATGGCTTACCCGGCCGCCGATCGCAAGTTCGATCGCGCGGTCGCAACGGCTCTCGCGGTTGCCTACGTCGCGCTGTCGTCGGGTGACCGCGTAATGGTCCGGGTGCTGGCGGGCGCGGGGGCGAAGATCGAGCCGGTGTTCCTCTACGGGCGGCATCGGATTATGGACCTTGCGCGAAAGCTGCGTGCGATCAAGCCCGGCGGCGAGTACGATTTCGCGCCCGCGCTGGCGCGCGAGATGCACTCGATCCGGCGCGCCGGAAAAGTCTTTATCGTCTCGGACTTTCTGATGCTGCTGAACTCGGTCACGCGTGGACTGGGCCTGTTCACCGCCGCGAACATGGATGTTACCGCGGTGCAGATTCTCGGCGGACGCGAGATTCACGGCCAGGGGCTCGAAGGCGATGTCGAAGTGGTCGATTCCGAAACCGGAGAGCATCTGCGCGTCGCTATCGGCGCGCGCGAGCGCGAGCAATACCAGCAGACCATGCAGCGCCTGACCCGCGAGATTAAGCAGTTCTGCCTCAGAGGCGGATTGCATTACGCGCTGTACACCACCGACCAGAACTTCCAGGAATTCTTCGTGCGCGCGGTCGCCGACCTGGGGCTGGCGCATTGAGCTGAATATCGATGGGTTTGCTTTACCCCGGCGCTCTGGTCTTCTTCGCGATCGTTCCCGCGCTGGTGCT
This sequence comes from Binataceae bacterium (SeqCode), assembly GCA_035533435.1. Lineage (GTDB taxonomy): Bacteria > Desulfobacterota > Binatia > Binatales > Binataceae > JBARDN01. Next base: position 1,815 of record DATLTX010000135.1, on the reverse strand, counting down.
CGCCTACCTGGCCCGCGAGCGCCCGGCGCGCGTGATCGTCTCGAGCGTGCTGGCGTTTCGCGCGCTGCGCGGCTTTCGCAACGAACGCTACGGCGGCAAGCCGCGCTTCGACTGGATGTTCCTGGTCGAACTCCTGCTGCTGAGTCTCGCGGTGCTCGCGATGGCGGGGCCGTTCGTGATCCGCAATAGCAATCCGATTGCGGTGATGATCGATAACTCGGCCGCGATGCAGGTGAAGCTGCCCTCAGGCGACACGCGCTTCGACGACGCGCTCAAGAAGGCGGATGCGATGCTGTCGAACGAAGACGGCGGTGGCAAGGTTTCGGTGTTCGCAACCGCGCCGGCGCCTTATCGGATCGCGCCGCCGTTCGATTCCGTCGTCGAGGCGCGCCACGCGCTTGCGCAGATCCGCCCGACCGACGCGCCCGATGATTCCGCCGCAATAACCGCGATGCTTCAGGATATCGGCTCGGGCAATCGCTTCAAAAAAGTAATCTTCGCGAGCTTCCGCGCGATTGCGGCGCCGGCGCCGGCTGCCATTCATGAGATCGTCAGCGGCGACCCCGCGCCAAATCTCGCGCTTAGCGCGTTTACCCTGCGGCGCGAAGTCTTTGGCGTCGATACCCTGCACGCGCGAATCAATGTCTCGAACTTCGGCCCAACGCTCTCGGATATCACCGTAATTCTGACCGGCGACGGCCGCCGTCTCGCCAGCGCGCACGAATCCCTGGCCGCCGGCGAAACCGGCGCGCTCGAATTTCCGTCGCTTCCGCCCGCGCAGATTTATCGCGCCGAACTGACACCCGCTGACGCGTTCGCGCTCGACAACGTCGCTTATGCAACCAGCGGCGCGATCCGCGCGGTATCGATTTTGTTCATCACGCCGACTCCCGCCGACGCCGCCGGACTCGACGCGATTCCGGGCGCCGCGGTCAAAGTCGTCGCGCCCGACAAGTTCGCGCCCGAAGACCTGGCCAAGGCGGACGTCGCGATCTTCGAGTACGCGGCGCCCAAGCAACTTCCGCCGGTGAACACTCTGATGGTGATGCCGCCGCCGGACCCCGTCTTCGGTTTCGCGGTCGCACCCGCCGTCAATATCCAGATTGCGCGATGGCGCAATACCGACGCGCTCACCGACTCGGTGAACTTCAGGATGCTGAACCTTCGCGACGGCGAATTCTTCGGACAGCATCCGTGGATGTCCGCGGTCGTCAGCGGACAGGGCGGCGGACTCGTCCTGCGCGGCGAGCGTGAGGGGCATCGCTTCGTCGCAACCGGCTTTAATCCATTCCCGTACCTGGGACGCAAAAATCTGCCGATGTCCGTGCTGACGCTCAACCTGCTGAGCTACCTTGCCGGACTGGGCGCGAACGCGGGCAGTTACCACACCGGGCAACCGTGGCTGGTGCCGGCCGGCGTCACTCGCGTCGCGCTTCCTTCCGGCGCCAAGCTCAACGCGACGCCGGGGACGCTGTTCACCGATGTGGCGGCGCAGGGAATCTACGAACTTTCCGGAGCGGACGCCCCGCCAACGCCCCGCGCGGTCAACCTTGATAACCTTGCGGTGTCGGATCTGGAAAACGTGCTGCCGCTCAGGCTCGAGACCGCGCCCGCGGCGCCGCCGTCGAGCGAATCGTTCCTTGAGAAATCGTCGCTCAGCCCGTGGCTGCTGCTGGCGATTATCGCGCTCGGCGCGCTCGAAGCGATAATCGTTTACCGGCGGCGGCGCGGCGCGATGGCCGACGCGTAGGCGATGAACCCGCTCAAGTCTATCGCCGAGATCTCGCTTGCGCGGCCCGCCGCGCTCTACCTGCT
>DATLTX010000134.1:0-3070 GCA_035533435.1 Binataceae bacterium (SeqCode) | reverse complement strand
CAGTATCCCGGAATCGAGGGAATCGTCCGCGCCGATCTGCGCAACCTTCTGTTGGTGCTCCGATGGCTCGCGTGGCTCGAGCGCGATTTCGATTTGCGCGTGGTCGCGCGCGAGGGGCTCAAATATATTCCGATGGAACTGGACTTCGTCCACGAGGCGGACAACGCCGACACGCTGCGGCGCAACTTCGCGGGCGATCCCGCCGTCGGCGTGCCGGAAATCTATCGCGAGTTCAGCGCGCGGCGGGTGCTGACGATGGAGTTGATCGAAGGGATCAAGATCACCGATATCGCCGCCCTCGAGCGCGCCGGAATCGACAAGCGCGCGGTCGCGCAAAAGCTGATGGACCAGTTCTGCGCGATGATCCTGCGCGACGGCTTTTTTCACGCCGACCCGCATCCGGGAAATATCCTGGTCCAGCCGGGTCCGCGCCTGGTCTATCTCGATTTCGGACTCGCCAAGGATTTTCCGCCCAAGTTTCGCGACGGGATGGTGCGCCTGACCTTCGCGATTCTCAGTTCGGATCGCGAGGCGACGATCCGCGCGTTCACCGAACTCGGTTTCCGCACCCGCGACGGCTCGCCCGACACGCTGTTGACCGTGGCCGACCTGTTCCTCGGACAGACGGTAACTCGCAACAAGGCTTACGCGGACAAAGATCTGATCGAGAAATTCAACGACGAGCTGCCGCGCGCGCTGCGCGCCAACCCGATCGTCGAAGTTCCCGGCGACGTGCTCCTGGTCAACCGGGTGATGGGCCTGCTCTCGGGTCTCGGCAAAACGCTCGATTCGCGAGTCGATCTGTTCGCGACGATCATGCCGTACGCGCAGCGCATGATGACGGCGCAAGCCCAATCCAGCGCCGCCGCCTCCTGATCGACGCCGCGGTTCTCCTTGCGCGCCGCGACCCTGTCGATTGATCGGCCTCGCGCGCTTTTATGTTCGTGCGCGCTGAACTATCTTCGATTCGTTGTGCCAACCGAAATCGAGCAAGTTGCGATGCGTGCGGCGCGCGCCGCCGGCAAAATTCATCTCAAGCGCCTCTCGCGGATCACGATCGATCGCAAATCGAATTCAATCGATCTGGTCACCGAGGCCGACCGCGAGTCCGAAGCCGCGGTGATCGAACTGATTCATCGCGCGTTTCCGACTCACGCGATCCTGGCCGAAGAAAGCGGCGCCAGCGTCCACCAGAGCGACCATCGATGGATTATCGACCCGCTCGACGGCACCACCAACTTCGCCCATGCTTTCCCGCAATTCTGCGTTTCGATCGCCTATCAACGCCGCGGCGAGACCCGCTTCGGCGTTATCTATGACGCGCTCCACAAGGAATGCTTCACCGCGCAGCGCGGACGCGGCGCGAAACTCAACGGCAAGCCAATCCGGGTGAGCGCGACCCCGGCGATCGGTTCTGCCCTGCTGGCTACCGGCTTCCCTTACGACCGCCGCGAGCGGCGGCGCTTCTACCTGTCGTTCTGGGAGGCCTTCATGATGCGCTCGCAGGGCGTGCGGCGCACGGGAGCAGCCGCGCTCGATCTGGCAAATGTCGCGAGCGGGCGCACCGATGGATTTTGGGAGTTCGGGTTGAAAGCCTGGGATGTCGCCGCGGGTGCGCTGCTAGTCGAGGAAGCCGGCGGCATCGCTTCGAACATGGACGGCTCGACGCTGGATATCCACGGCGCGAATATCCTCGCCTCGAACGGGAAGATCCACGCTGAAATGATCCGCACGATCGCCGAGACCCGCCCCGAGGCCGATCGCCGTCACGCCGAAATGCTGCGCGATGACGCCGCCGCGCCAGCCGCACACTCCCGCTGAGCCGGTCCGAAGAAGATCCCTAATCTCGGGTATCGCCACCCGATCGGAAACCGGGATTATTGGCAACGGCTTCCGCGTGCTGCTCCGGCGGCCCTGCGTGGCCGCCCACGCAGATCGCCGACGCCTGCTTGACTGCGTGGGGCGTCTCGCCGCGCGTTACCTCTCGAGCCACGGGCAAATGAGCATCGCGCCGCCGCGCGCGAGGATTGTCATCATCGCGGGCGCCCATCGACGGGGCATTCCGAGCGCGCTTGCGATTAAATCGGCGCTCCACGAAGTCTCCGCACCTGAGGCGAGGAGCTTTCGCAGCGTCAGGAATCCGTCGCGCGGTGCGAACTGAACCAACTGATGCGCCTGGTCCGGCGCAATATGCGCGCGCTCGCGCGCGATCTCGATCGCGCGCGCCAGGCCTCCCAGTTCATCGACGAGGCCGCGTTCTTTGGCGGCGATTCCGCTCCACACACGCCCCTTGGCCAGCGCCTCGGCCCGCGCGGGATCGAGCCTGCGGCCTTGCGCAACTTTGCCGGTGAAGTTGCCGTACACTTCTCCGATCGCGGCATTGATCTGGCCGAGTTCGTCGTCGCTCATCGGCCGCGCAAGTGACATCGCGTCGCTGCGCGCGTCGCTCTTGGCGAAATCGAAGCGGACGCCTATCTTCTCGAGCATCCGCGACAGATCGAATTTCGCAAACACCACTCCGATCGATCCGGTGATCGCGGCCGGCTCGGCCACGATCGCGTCGGCGCCCATCGCGACGTAATAGCCGCCCGATCCCGCCACGTCGCCCATCGACACCACGACCGGCTTGCCGCGTCCCTGCGCCTCGCGCACCGCGCGCCAAACCATGTCGGAGCCGACCGCGGAGCCGCCGGGCGAGTTGACCCGAAACACTATCGCACGCACTGATTCGTCGCGTGAGGCGCGCTCAAAAAGTTCCGCCGTGGTTTCACCTGAGATAAATTCGCCGCCCGGGCGCCCGTGCCCCGAGATTACCGGTCCCGCGCCGATGACTAACGCGATCCGCGCGCGATCCCCGCGCTCGCGCACGTAAGCCGCGTGGCGCAGGTAGCGGGCAAAGTTGACGAAGCATTTTCGTTTACTGTCGGGATCGAAATTCGCGCGCAGATCTTCGATATACCCGTCGCGATCGATTAGCCCCGCCGCGCGCGCCGCCGTCATGCCGATAAATCCAGAGCCGACCAGCTCGCGCGCGCGGTCGAGCGGAATTCGCCGCGCGGCGGAAATCGCA
>DATLTX010000133.1:0-2995 GCA_035533435.1 Binataceae bacterium (SeqCode) | reverse complement strand
CGCGCGCGGCGCGCGACTTGGCGGCGCGGCGCGCGCGTTCGGCGTCGCCCGACCAGGTCCACGCGTGCTCGGTGCGGCTGACTCCGACCAGCACGCCCATGAACTGGCTCGGATGGATAAACATCTCGGCGGCTCCCGCTTCGTCGCGGCGCCATACGTTGGCCTTAACGCCGCGCGCCTCGATTCGTTTGGCGATCGCCGCGACGTCGTCGGTCTCGACGAAAAACATGTACAGCGAGTCGCCGCGTTTTTGATGAAAACGGCCCATCGCGCTGTCGGGATTGGTGATCTGCGCAATCTCGATTCGGTCCAGCCGCGCCGGCGCGTCGAACATCGTAAGCGTGCCGGTATAGCCGAAATCCTTGCTCTCGATCGGAACGAAGATCGCCGGGTTGAGTCCGAACATCCGCGCGTAACGCTCCGCCGCCGCGCGCCAATCGCGGACCACGTTGGTCGTTTCATAGATCCACTTGATCGCGCCGACGGGTGCTCGCTCTTGATGCGCGCTCAGCACCACGCGCATCCCGAAGGTCGCTGCCGGATCGACGTAGAGCTGGCCGGCGGCGCGTTCGAACTTCGCGCCCTGGCGCTCGAGCGCGGCGCCGGCAGCTTCAAGGTCATCGACCGAGAATCCGACGCCGAACAGCCCGCTGGTCCATCGATCGACAAATTCCCTGACCGGTCCGGCGCCTGCGGGCGCGAGCAATTCGATCAGGCTGGACCCGGCCTGCATCGTCGAGCGCCGCGCGCCCAGCGGCGCCGCTTCATCGCGGCGCAGCCGCTCGGCGCCAAGCGTATCGGCGGCAATTCTTTCGGCGGCGTCAAGATCGCCAACCACAATCTGCACCCGATCGACCCGTTTCAGCATCGCGTTCTCTCCTTGTCTCTCTCTTATTCCCTCGCCCTGGTCAGAGGCTATCGATTTTCCCGCAAACGCTCCTACGTTGTCATCCTGAGCTGAAGGCGAAGGAGCAACCTCCGTTCAGGATGACGGACAACGGTTCGGCCTTTATCGACAGCCTCTGGTCAGGGAGAGGGAATTTTCTACCATTGGTATGCTTGCCCTTATTGCAGCGGAGGGGCGTCGTCGGGCGGGGCGATTACTGGCGAGCCGTGATGCAGGATCATGAACCACTTGTCGCCGCGGCGCTCGAAGACGTTGGTCGTCAGGACCTGCGCGCGCGTTACGCCGTCGTAGCCGCGCTGGGTCAGCTCTTCCTCGACGACCACCACCGCAAGGTCGCCGCTGATCATCACGTCGAGCTCACCGAGCTCGAATTTCATTTCGAAGGCGCTGTCGAAGATTCGTTCCCAGCTCGCCATGATCGGGCCCCATCCGGAAAGCTTGCGCCATCCCGGATGGATGCAGACGATCCGCTGATCGCGCAGCCATAGTACTTCCATCCGCTCGGCATCGAGACTCTCGAACGCGTCATAGAAGGCGCGATTCGCGGCGAGCACGGCGTCGTGATCGGACATGATCTGCTCCCTCGAACGCCCAGCCTAGTTGGTCTAATGCGATCGAGCCAGACTCGCCGCAAGGGCGCTGCCGGTGGCCTGATGCGCGGCGGCATCGGCGCACAGGCTCGCGATTTTTCCCGCGGCCGAGGCAATACTGAGTCCGCCCGGATGGATATTCGAGATCACGGTGCGATCGGGTTCGAGTGAGCTCAGACGCGGGCGCCAGATCACATACGCGCTCAGGCTCTCGGCGGTCGCAAGACCGGGGCGCTCGCCGATAATCATGCAGACCAGGTCGGGGCGCAAAATCTCGCCGATATGATCCTCGACGCGCACGCGGGCGTTGCGGATAAAGAATGTTCCGGCGACGCGAAAGCTCGCGGCCAGTTTCGCTTTGAGCGCGCGCACCAGCGCGGCGGCGTGCGCGCAGACCGCCGCCGAAGATAATCCGTCGCCGACCAAAATCACCAGCGCGGGTTTCGCGCGCTCCGCCGCCCCAATCCGCGCGCGCCGCGCGTAGCGCTGCGCAAGGCGCTCGCAGTCGGCCTCGGCGAGCATCCGGCCCAGCTCGGGCCTGAGCAGGTAGGTCTCGCGGTCGCCCGCGCGCGTCGCGAGCTCGGGCAGCGCGTTGCGCGCGGGCCAATCGCACGGCACTTCGATTCTAACCGCGTCCACCGCGCGCGCGTGATCGGCCCGCAACTCGAGCATCGCGGCCGTCGTGTAGCGCGGACCGGCGCGTCCGGCGCCGAGTCGCGCGGGAGTTGCGCGGCGCATCGCGGCGAAATCATTCGCGGCATTTTCGGCGGGAATTTTTCCGCCGGATTTTTTGCGCACCACGTTACGACGCTCTCCGCTTCGGCATCGCCAGCGCCGGATTCCCGGCCCGCCGGGTGAGCCGTCCGCCGAACAGGATTCCGCGTTTTTCGCACCAGCGCTCGAACTCCGGCGCGGGCCGGAGGTTCAGCACCTGGCGCAGCGCCGCCGCGTCGTGATAGCTCGTGCTTTGATACGAAAGCATCACGTCGTCGCCCATCGGCACCGCCATAAAGTAATTGCATCCCGCCGCCGCCAGCAGCACCGCCAGGCTTTCGCAATCGTTCTGATCGGCGCGCGCGTGATTGGTGTAGCAGGCGTCGGCGCCGTGCGGCACCCCGAGCAGCTTGCCCATCAGATGGTCCTCGAGTCCGGCGCGCGCGATCTGCTTGGCGTCGTAGAGATATTCGGGACCGATAAACCCGACCACCGTGTTGACCAGCAGCGGCGAAAAGCGCCGCGCAAGCCCGTAGCATCGCGCTTCCAGCGTCACCTGGTCGGCGCCTTCATGCGCTCCCGCCGAAAGCTCGGAGCCCTGCCCGGTTTCGAAATACATCAGGTTGGGAGCGTCGAGCGCGCCGCGCTCGCGCACCGCGGCGGCGCCTTCGTCGAGCATCGCCAGAGTGATTCCAAAACCCGCATTGGCTTTTTCGGTTCCGGCCAGGCTTTGGAAAAGAATATCGAGCGGCGCGCCCGCCTCGAGCGCGCGCATCTGCGTCGT
>DATLTX010000132.1:0-3990 GCA_035533435.1 Binataceae bacterium (SeqCode) | reverse complement strand
TGCGCGCGCCGCGGCCAAAAACGGATCGGCGAAATCCGCCGCGGGCGTGACCGTCACTAAAATCTACGACTATCCAATCGCCGAGCTGCCCAATTGCAACGGCGTCGTCGTGCGGGTCGATTACGCGCCCGGCGCCGCGTCGGCGCCGCATCATCATCCGGGTTCCGTATTCGCTTACGTGCTCGCCGGAACGATCGAAAGCCAGGTCGCGCCCGGCCCGATCGTCAAATACGCGCAGGGCCAGATGTGGTACGAGGAACCCAAGGCGTTCCATAAAGTCTCCCGCAACGCCAGCAAGACCGCGCCCGCCAGCCTGCTGGCGTTTCTGATCGTCCCGCGCGGCGCCGCGCTCGAAACGCCCGGCAAGTGAGTCCGGGCCAGGCCTCCACCGCCGATCCTCGCGCGCTGACGCGCAGCGAAGCGGCGCACACGCTCGTTGCGAGCTTCCTAGGATGGACGCTCGACGCGTTCGATTTCTTCATTCTGGTTTTCGTTCTCCCGACGATCGCAAAAGAATTTCATCGCTCGGTCGCCGACGTCGCGTTCACGATCACCGCGACCTTGGCGATGCGCCCGATTGGCGCGGTGTTGTTCGGATGGATGGCGGATCGGTACGGGCGGCGCGTGCCGCTGATGATCGATATCGTGTTCTATTCGATCGTCGAAGTCGCAAGCGGCTTTGCGCCCAACTTCACCGTGTTCCTGATCCTGCGCGCGCTCTATGGAATCGGGATGGGCGGCGAGTGGGGCGTCGGCGCGTCGCTGGCGATGGAAGCGGTCGGCAGCAGTTCGCGCGGGTTCTTCTCGGGCCTGCTCCAGGAAGGTTACGCGGTCGGATATCTGCTCGCGGCGGGCGCGTTCTTCTTTGTGTTTCCGCACTTCGGATGGCGCGCGATGTTTTTCGTCGGCGGACTTCCCGCGCTGCTGACCCTCTATATCCGCGGCAAGGTGCCCGAGTCCGCGGCGTGGGAGCGCACGCGCCCCGACCGCCGCGCGATAACCGGCGCGATTCGCCGCGACTTGCGTTCGTTCATCTACCTGATCGCGCTGATGACGGCGATGAATTTCGTCTCGCACGGCACGCAGGATCTTTACCCCACGTTCCTGCAGAAGGCGCGCGGCCTGGACGCGCGCACCGTCGCGACAATCGCGATCGTGTACAACGTCGGCGCAGTCCTGGGCGGGCTGTTCTTCGGCTATTGGTCGGATCGAATCGGCCGGCGCTATACGATGGCGGCGTCGGTCATCATGGCGGGTCTCGTGATTCCGCTGTGGATCTATCCGCAGTCGCTGGTGTGGCTCGCGTGCGGCGCGTTCCTGATGCAATTCATGGTGCAGGGCGCATGGGGCGTGGTGCCGGCGCATCTGGCGGAAATGTCGCCGCCGGAAGCACGCGGAATTTTCTCGGGCGTCGCATATCAACTCGGCGTCCTGTTCGCGTCATACGCCGCGTTCGCTGAAGCACTGATCGCCGAGAAGTTCGGCTACCAGGCCGCGCTGGCGGGAGTCGCCGCAATCGTGATGGTCACCGCGGCGATCGTGATCCTCTTGGGCCGCGAACGCATGGGCGCCGACCTGCATACGCGCTGACAATCTCAAACACTTTGACCATGGTCAAATGAGCGCATGGCAGCTCGATCAATATCGGTCTTGAAGTTCAAGGCGACCTGCCTTGCGGTGATCGACCGCGTCCACAAGACCGGCAAGCCGATGGTGATCACCAAGTTCGGGAAACCTGTTGCTCAAATTTCTCCGCTCGAGGAGAAACCCGTTGCAAAACGATGTCTCGGCTCGATGGCGGGCACCGCGCGCATCATCGGCGACATAATTGAGCCCGCCGTTCCCATCGAAGATTACGACGCGTTCAAACCGAACCCGCCGATCGAGTTAGCAGCGTAAAAATAATTGGTGGCGCGGGCGTCTCGCCCGCGGATGACGGCGGGCCAGAGGCCCACCCCACCAATTTCGTTCCGCCTGAGCGCTTACGATTTGCCTTGGTAACCGCCGACCGTAATTTACTCGCCGCCGGCGCGGTTGATACGCTCGCGAATCGCTGATTGTGTAATCGCTCGCGGGACTTTCGCTTGGCGCAGGATTGCGCTAAACGGTCGGTATTGACGGAACCGCCATCCGCCGGAGGTGAATCCATGAAGTTTGGTCTCTTCTATGAGATTTCAGTGCCGCGTCCCTGGGCCGCCGACACGGAAAAAATCGTCTATGACCGCTGCCTCGAACAGGTCAAGCTCGCTGACGAACTCGGCTTCGACAACGTCTGGGCCGTCGAGCATCACTTCCTCGAGGAGTATTCGCATTGTCCCGCGCCGGAGCTGTTTCTGACCGCATGCGCGATGATCACCAAGCGGATCAGGGTCGGCCACGGAATTATCGTCTGCGTGCCCGAGTTCAATCATCCGATCAAGATCGCGGAGCGCACCGCCGTGCTCGATATTCTTTCGGGCGGACGCCTCGAAGTCGGCACCGGCCGCTCGGCCACCTGGACCGAACTGGGCGGCTTTCGCGTCAATCCCGATGAGACCAAAAAGACCTGGGACGAGATCGTCCACTGCCTGCCCAAGATGTGGACGCAGGAGCGCTATTCATACGAGGGCCGCTCGTGGTCGATGCCGCAGCGGACGATCGTGCCTAAGCCCTTCCAGAAGCCGCATCCTCCGATGTGGGTCGCGGTCACCAGTCCCGGCACCGAAATCGACGCCGCCGAGCGCGGGATGGGCAGCCTTGGCCTGACCTTCGGCGGATTCGCCGAGCAGGACGAAAAGGTTAAGCGCTATCGCAAGATCATCAGGAATTGCGAGCCGGTCGGCTCGTTCGTCAACGAGGTGGTCGCGACCGTCAACTTCCTTTATTGCCATGAAGACGACGCCGAAGGAGTGAAGATCGGCAAGCGGATGACCGGCTCGTTCAACTACCTTGCCGCGCAGCTCCTGGCCGCGCGCGAGGCCTATCCGACCAAGTCGTATCCGTCGCTGGGTTTGTTGCCCTCGCTCAGGCGCGACGTGGCGGGTCCCGGCGACGAATCGGGTGCGCCAGAAGGAATCGCAATCGGCAACCCGGCGCGGATTACTCGTGAGCTCAAGAAATGGGAATCGGTCGGCGTCGATCGGGTCAACTTCCTGCTCAACGCGCTCGAGACGATTCCACAGGAAAAAGTGCTCGCCAGCCTGCGCCTGTTCGCCAAAGAAGTGATGCCGCAATTTCAGACCAAGGGCGATGCCGCCGCGGCCGCCGCAGGAGGCCGCTGATGCCGCCGCGTTTGGGAAATCTTGATTTGGCTTCGTTCGCCAAGCTCGCTCCGACGATCAACGGCTACAAGACCGATCAGCTGGTGCTCAAGGGCGTGCAGATTCTTGAGCTCCACAACGAGATCGACGACGATCCCGCCGACGCCCTGATTCCGCGCACGATGCATCCCGCGATTCCGGCGTATGCCATTCTGAACCTAATGCACGCGCCCGCAAGCCCGTGGGGCGCGTTCACGATCGGAGAGGTTCGCGTGGCCGGCCGCACCGGCGTGCGCCCGCGCGGCTTCGTGCTGCGCAGCTATTGCGACAACGAGGCCGCGCGCAAGGAATTGGCCGCCCGATGGGGTTACCCCGTGGCGGCGGCGGGCGCCGCGAGCCTGGTGCTGCGTCATGATCGTATCATCGGCAAGATCGCGGTGGGCGCCAAGACCGTGCTCGAGGTCGAGTTGATGGACCGCGACGCCATTTCCGGCGGCGATATCCAGTACATCGCCTCGATGCATCTGGCGCGCAACAGCGAGGATGGCAAGCTGGTGCTGGTCCAGGTCGATCCCGAATACACCTTCTCAAAGGCGGAGCGCGGCAAGCCGCGCGTGACCGCGCTCGATCCGGCCGCGTTTGGCGCAACCGCGTCGAATCTGCGCCTGACGAATCCGATCATGGCCAGCTTCGCGACCGCCGATATGACGTTGCCGCATCTGCGCTACATCTGTAATCCGGAGATGCCCGC
>DATLTX010000131.1:0-3515 GCA_035533435.1 Binataceae bacterium (SeqCode) | reverse complement strand
CGGCAGGTTGCCGGCCTCGCGCAATCTGGCCGAGTACTGTTTTAGCTCTTCTTGCATTCGCAGTGCGGCATACAGCGCGCGCTGCGGATGGTCCTCATGCGCGACGGGAGCGCCGAACAGCGCGAAGATACCGTCGCCCGTCGATTGCACGATGTAACCGTCGTAGCGCCGCACCGCCTCGATCATCAGCTTCAGGGCTGGATCTATAATCGCTCGAGCTTCCTCGGGGTCGAGGTCCTGCTCGAGCTCCGTCGAGCCCTTGATGTCGGCGAACAGCGCCGTGACCGTCTTGCGCTCGCCCTCGAGACGCTCGGGGGCGGATGTTTCAGTTACGCGAATTGGCGAATCGTCGGGCTTCGCTGCGGCAGACGGTGTGGGCGCTGCCAGCGCCACGCCGCATTCGCCGCAGAAGTCCTCTCCCGGCTGGTTCGAAGCACCGCATTGCGGACACGGGCGCGCAAGCGGTGCGCCGCATTTCGCGCAAAACTTGCGCCCGTCACGATTATCACTTCCACATTTCGCGCAGCGCATCGCCTGACCTCATCGCGCGCAGACCGGCCCACCTTCTACCACCGAACGGAGGGATCGGGCCACCACGCAGGCGCGCCGACGAGGGAATCTGACGCCGGCGCGATCCCGCCTGTCTTTCGCACTGTACTTCGGTCTCTGGAAGGCGTCCCGCCTCGGTATTTGTCTTTGGCCTTCAGACGCGCGAAATATCGCCGCACGCACTTTCCGCGCGGTGATTACGATAGCTCATTGTCACCTAAAATAGCTGGTAGTGGTTTTCTGGTAAGGCCACTGCTTTTCCTGATAGATAAATGAGATGGCGAATCAAAGGGGGATGCGCCATGCCAACGGTCGAGACATTGTCGCTCTCGAGCCGGCAGCATGGGAGCGTGCTGATCTGGAACTCGCGCCGCGCGAGGAGACGGTTGCGTCATTCGTGATGACGCGCGCGGCGCAGCGATCGTGGGAGATTCTTAATCGCTCGATCGCCACGCGGCAGGGCGCGATGTTCTGGATTGTCGGTCGGGCGGGTTCTGGCAAAACTCACTTTCTGAATTATGTGCTTGCGCTCGAGAGCCGTGCGGCTACTCCCGTTGCCGAGCCGGGGCGTCATCTGGTCTGCGGCTTCGAGCTGGCCGGGCGGATTCTTTCCAGCGAGATCGAGTCGTACCTGCTCGAGACCCTTGCCGAGCAGCTTGGCGCCGAGCACGAAAGTCTGGCGCTATGGCGCGAGCTGGGCGGCGCGGACGCAATCTCGCTGGCGATGGAACATGCGCGGCGCACTGGTGTTCGCGCGCTCACCATTGCGATTGACTTCAGCGCCTCGCAGGCCGAACCCAGCGCGGAGTATTTCGGAGCGCTGGCCAACCTGGCGCGCACCAGCCGAATCGTGCGGCTGACTTTAATCGCGGCGAGCCGCGCGTCGGCGCCCGACGGCGCGGTCGTGCTCGCCGTGGCGCCGGAAAATCGCGACGAGTTGATGCGCGTCGCAATTGCGCGCTCGCGTACCATCGGCGACCACGATGACGAATTGATTCACGAGCTGTATGCGGGCGTCGATCTGCGTCGCTTCGATCCGCAGGAAATTTTCCCGTTTCATCCGCTGACCGTGCGTGCTCTGGCCGTGCTCGCCGAGCCTCCCGGCGCGAGTGCGGGAACCGTCAGCGCCGCCGCGCGCCTCACGCGCGAGGCGATAGCCGCGCAGATGGATAACGCCGCGCCCGCCCGTCTCATCTACTGTGCCGACCTGATGGAGAGCCTCTCCATCGCGCGGCGAATCGAAGCCCGCCTGGGCGATGCGGGCCGCGCGGCGCTGAGGACGGCGGCGGATTCGCTCGCGGCTTTTCACGGCAACGAAAAGATGCTGGCGCGCGAGATCGTGCACGCGCTCGCCGTCGAGTATGCGCTCGGCGGGGCGCAGCCGATGAGGTTTGGCGAGCTCGAAGCACGCGTGTCTATTATCGCGACCGGCGCTGGCGTCGGCGAGCCCGCGGTTGCGGAAATTATCCGGCAACTCGAACGGCGCACCGCCCGCGTCATTCGCGCAATCGAATCCGGCGCGATCGTGTTCGACCCGGCCGCGGCCCTTGCGCCGGAAGTGGCTCGATTCAACTCGGCGCTCGCGCTTGCCCGGCGCTTCGATCCCTCGCTCGAGCTGGCGGCCGATCCCGCGTCGGTGCGCGCTTCGGCCGCCGCGCTCGCCGAGGCGATGACCGTCGCAATCGAGGCGTCCGCCGGCACGCGCCAAACCCTTGGCGAGGCGATGGCGCAGGCGCATCTGGCGATTCCCGCCGAGCAGACCCGAACTCTCGACGAATACGCCGCGCTGGCGGAAGCCGGACCCGAACGCCTGATCGATATCGGAGCCAATCCGGAGCGTCGTGAAGCGGCGCTCGAAACTATCGGCGCGTACGAGGGTCTTGCCGCCGCCGCCGAGGTTGCGCCGCGGATACGCGCGATGCGCGAGTTCGTCGAGGCCACCGGCTTGCGCATCCCCTCCGAAGAAGAGCCCGCGCACGATCCGCGCGTCACCGCGCTGGAAACCGAATGCCATTTGCTGCTCGCCGAACTCGGGCCGCGCAGACTCGGCGGCGCGCTGGGCGGGCTCGACGCGCTCGAGGCGCGCTTCCAGAAATTCAAGTGGACCTACGTGCAGCTCTATCGCAGTCTTCACGGCGCGTGGAAAGCCGAGATGGACCGCGCCGCGCTGGTCGCCGACGATGCGCAGCGGAGGCTCGACGCGCTGGGCAAGCTCGACTCGATCGGCGCGCTCGGTCCTCCCCTCGGCGCCGGCTTTGCGCCGCACGCTGAAGCGCTTGGGCGCCGCGTAATTCGCTGCGACCGCGACGGTGTGCGCCATCTCGAAGTCGCTCCCCGATGCGCCGGCTGCGGTTACTTGCTTGGGGCGCCGTCGCCGCGCGCCGAGCTCGAAGATCTTGCCGTGCGCCTCGACCGCGCCCTCCACGTAAAACTGGCGGCACTGTCGCAAAGCGCGATCGCGCGGCTGATTCGCGAGCACGACCGGGCCGGCCGCTTGGACGGATTTCTCAAGATCATCCAGGCCGCGCAAACCGACGCTCTGGCGCGGGTGCTCGACGACAAGCTCGCGCGCTACCTGGCGCGTCTGCTCGATGAAAATCTGGGTATTGGCGCAAGCGCGGGAGAACTACAGACGCTCGCCTATCAGGGCCCGGCCAAGAGCGCGGGACTGCGCACGGCTCGGCGCCGCCCCCGCGAGTAACGCGAAAAATTCGGAGATATTCGCTGATCGGGTCCGCGGCTCAGGACTGGATCGCGGTGTGCTTCTTCGGCTGGCCCGGCGGAAACGCGCTCGCGCGCCGGTTGCTCCGCGGCTTGACGCCCATTCGGTCGAGCGTCTTGAAGTAGACGTCGCGCACGATCTCGAGTCCCCATAACAGGCCAAGTCCGAGCACCACGCCGACGCCGCGCGCAACTTCTTTCAAGTAGTTTCCCGGCGGCAAGCGTTTCAGATTGAGCTCGAAGGC
>DATLTX010000130.1:0-3150 GCA_035533435.1 Binataceae bacterium (SeqCode) | reverse complement strand
CTTGCGCCCGGTCTCGATTCGATTCCCCTGCGCACGGTGAAAATGGTGGTGGAATGACGCGGGCGGCGGATTGGAAATCTCGGTCCCGACGCCTGTAGAATCCGCCGCGAGGTCACCGACATGAATATTACATGCTCTGGGTACCGGCTCCTGTTCGTGGTCGCGTTTGCCGCCGCGATTGCCACGCCCGCGCTCGGCGCGAACGTTGGCGAGATGGGCGAAATGGGCGCGATGGACATGAACAACGAAAAGGGCGGCGCGATGACGATGAGCCCGGGCGACACGGACGCGATGTCCTCGATGGACATGCATGACTCGCACATGGGCGGCGGCGACATGACCAACATGGCGCACCACATGAAGTGGACCGACCTGCGCCCCGCAAGTCCCGCCGACACCGCGCGCGCGGGCCAGCTTGTCGCGACGCTCAAGACGGCGCTCGCGAAGTATCAAGACTATCATGCGGCGCTGGCGGCGGGATTCAAGCCGTTTCATCCCGAGCTCAAGCGGCAGAAGGTGGTCCACTTCACCAAGTGGTGGTACGGACTGAAAGCGCGCTTCGAGTTCAACCCCGCCGAGCCGACTTCGCTGCTCTACGAGCGCACCGCGGACGGCGGATACAAGCTGATCGGCGCGATGTACACGGCGCCGCGCGGATGGACTCCCGACGAGCTCAACGCGCGCGTGCCGCTGAGCGTCGCACGATGGCATCAGCATATCGACATCTGCATTCCGAAAAAGGGCGCCTCCGCGGCGGCGTCGGCAGATTGGACCAAGTTCGGTCCCAACGGCGCGATCATGACCAAAGCGGAGTGCGACTCGGCCAACGGCCGCTTTTTCCCGGTGCTGTTCGGATGGATGGTTCACGTTTATCCATGGGAGACCAATCCGCAGGAAGTCTGGGCGCACTGAGGCGCGATGCCGGTTACCGTCGAGCTCGAGTGCGCGCGCAAGTGCTACGACGCGATGGTCGCCGTCGATAGCCTGTCGCTGTCGATTTCCAGCGGCGAGATTTTCGGCCTGCTCGGTCCCAACGGCGCCGGCAAGACCAGCACCCTGCGCATGATGATCGGGATCACGCGGCCCGATAGCGGCACGGTCCGCGTCTTCGGCGCGCCGCTGACCCGCGCCGCGCTGCGCGCAGTCGGCTACCTGCCCGAAGAGCGCGGACTCTACCGCAGGATGACGGTGCGCCAGAATCTGGTCTTCCTGGGTCAGCTTGCCGGTCTTTCGGCGGCGACGGCGCTCGAACGCGCACGCGCGTGGACCGCACGGCTGGGACTCGAGGGATGGTTCGAGAACCGGGTCGAAGAGCTGTCCAAGGGGATGCAGCAGAAGATCCAGTTCGTCGCGGCGCTGATTCACGAGCCGGAATTTATCGTGATGGACGAGCCGTTCGGCGGTCTCGATCCAGTCAACGCGAACGAGCTCAAGGAAATTCTGCTCGAACTGAAAGGGCAGGGCCGCACGATCGTGCTATCGACGCATCGCATGGACCAGGCCGAAAAACTCTGCGGCGCGATCTGCCTGATCAACCGCGGCCGCGCGATCCTGCAGGGCAACCTGCGCGCGATTAAATCGCAATACGGCGAGCGCTTCGTCCAGATCGATTACACCGGCGCAAGCGGACTCCTCGCGGGTCATCCGCTGATCGAGTCGCGCCGCGACTTCGGCAACCATCTCGAACTCAAGCTCGCGCCCGGAGCGGATTCGCAGGCGCTCCTGCACGACGCCGCTACGGCGGCGCGAATTTCGCGCTTCGAGCTGATGGAGCCCTCGCTCGAGGAAATCTTTATCGACCGCGTGGGGCGCCGCGATGTGTAGCTGGTTTGCTGTGCGTAGCATCGGGCTGATCGCGCGCCGCGAATATCTGGAGCGCGTCCGCACCCGCTCGTTTCTGCTCTCGACCCTCGTCCTGCCGGTGTTGTTCACCGCGATGCTGTGGCTGCCGGGGCTGGTCACGGCGCAAATCGCGCGGAGTATCGGGGCGGCGCGGCATCCGACGATGCGCATTGCGATCGTCGCCGCCGACGGCGCGCTCGGCGCTGCGATCGCAGCCGAGCTGGCCCAGCGCGACCCGCGGGGCTTCGTTGCCACGCTGGATTCAAATCCGTCGGCGGAGCTGCGCGCGAAACTGAACCAGCAAATCAAGTCGCGGGTTATCGACGGATATCTTTGGATCGAGTCCTCTTTGTCCGGCGAACGCCGCGCGACCTTTGCGCGCCCGGCCTCGAGTGCGCCTGCCGCCGCGCGCCAGCTCGAAGCGGCGGTCTGGTTCGCCTGGACCGAGCGCAATCTCGCCCCGCTGGGAATCAGCCTCGGCCAGGCGCGTGCGATACTGGCACCGGTCGATTTCCGCACCGCCGATGTCAGCCCGCCGTCGCTCCATCCGCGCAGCGAGCTTGCAATCGCGATGGTTGGGTTGCTCACCTTCGTGATGTTCATCTCGCTGATGTCGTACGGGATCATGGTGATGCGCGCGGTGCTCGACGAAAAGAGTTCGCGGATTACCGAGGTGCTGCTGTGCTCGACCAGCGCGGGCGAGCTGATGGCCGGCAAAGTGACCGGTATCGGCGCGGTCGGCGTCACCCAGGTCGCGGTGTGGTTCTCGGTCGCCGCCGCCGTTATCGCCGCGAGCCCGATGGCGCGGATGGCGGCGCGCGCGCTGCGGCCCGGCGCCGGAGCGATCGCGTGGTTCGCGATTTATTACCTCCTGGGCTATCTGCTTTACAGCTCGATCTACGCGGCCGTTGGCGCGTCGTTCAACTCGACCGACGAAGCCCAGCAATGGAGCTTCGTCATCATGCTGCCGCTGTTGGCGACGACGGTCCTGATCGAGCCGGCGATTCTGACTCCGCGGGCGACGGTGATCGTGATCGGATCGATGATCCCGTTTTCCGCTCCGGTGCTGATGTATGCGCGGATGCTGATGGACCGGCCGCCGGCGTGGCAAATCGCGCTGTCGATCGGGCTTCTGCTCGCGACGGTTTGGCTGGCGCTGTGGATTTCGGCGCGGATCTATCGGGTGGGAATCCTGATGTACGGCAAGCGCCCGTCAGTCCGCGAGATCATCCGATGGCTGCGCTACGCTTGAACGCCGCAAATTGCGCAGCCGTTATCCGATAGAGCACGTGCGGCAGCGCCGCGTGA
>DATLTX010000129.1:0-6382 GCA_035533435.1 Binataceae bacterium (SeqCode) | reverse complement strand
CAACGCCGGTGGCGGCGCGATGCGCTCGCTGACCCACGACTCGCACATCAATCAGCAGGTCCTGATCCTCGCCTTCGGCGAACAGTGGCAGAACCAGGTCTCCGCCTTCGGCAGAGGCATCAGTTCCGGCGGCGGCAGCGGCGGGCCGTAGCGCGTTCGTTTGCTCCGGCTGCGCCAAACGGCGGCAAACCTCGCAAGTAAATTCTGCAAGGAAACGGTTCGCGCGCGATCTTCTTATCAGGGAGCGTCCGCTGCGGGCGCCCCAGAGCCGAGATCAGGAGGTGCCGCGATGAACCCGTACTTGTTCGTATCAACCGCGCTTTGCCTTTCGATATTCGTCGTCGCTTTGGCGATTCGGCGGCTCAGGCGCCGTGAGGCGCGCAGCGCGGGCGTCGTCGCGCGGGTGGTTCGGTTCGTGGGCGGACCGTTTCCGCTTTCGATCGCGATCCACGTCGGCGCGCTGCTGTTTTTGATCATTACGGTCCATGAGAGCCGCGGCCGCGATCTCATAGTCGTCAATCTCGAAGCGGGTGGCGGCGGAGGCGGAGGCGACGAGATGCAGAAGATCGATATGCCCGACGTTCCGATGCCTGAGGTTGCGCCGCGGCAGACCGATTTGCCGCAGGCTGTCGATACCTCGCAGGCCGTCGCTCTCGCTGCAAACTACGTTCGCTCCGAAGGAGGTGGCGGAATCGGGATCGGGCGCGGCGGCGAGGGCGTTGGCGACGGACATGGCCCCGGGTTTGGTCGAGGATGGGGCGGCTTTATCGGCAAGCTTCGCCGCAACGGGTTGGATGTCGTGCTGGTGATCGACGGCACGGACTCGATGCGGATGGTGATGGGTGACGTGAAGGCGCGGATGACGGAGCTGGTGCGCGCGATACATCGCCTGGTTCCGACCGCGCGCTTCGGAATCGTTGTGTATGGCGGCGAGGGCGAGCCGCTGGACGTGCAGCCGCTGACGATTATGCCCGCGAAACTCGACGCGTTCCTGTTCGCGATTCAGACCAAGGGCGGAGGCGAATGGGAAGAGAACACCTACGGAGCAATCGAGGCGGCGGTCGATCGCATGGATTGGAAACCATACGCGCGCAAGGTGATCGTGCTGGCCGGCGACGCGCCGCCGAAGCCGGACAAGTTCGCGGCGATTCTCGAGCTCGAGCGCAAGTTCCGCGCCGAAAACGGCACTGTCAGCGTCGTCGATCCGACCGCGCAGGAGCATCAGCGCTTCGAGCATGCGCTGAACATCCGCGTGCATCGCGACTCCACGGCAAGAGTCACGCCGATGCCCGCGTTCGATCAGCAGGCGCGCTCGGCGTTCACGGTGATAGCGCATACCGGCGGAGGCGAGATGCGGAGCCTCGAGGGCGACGAGGCCATCAATCAGCAGGTGCTGATAATGGCGTTCGGCCGCAAATGGCAGGAGCAACTCGCGGCATACGCAAGGTGAGTGCGAAAATTCCGCTTGGCCGGCGATGATCATCCGCAGGCAAGCGTGCGAGCCCGAATCCGGACCTGGGTCATCGCCGGTCTGAGCGGTCCCACTTTGTAAGATCCTGACCTTGTCGTCTTCGAGATCATTCCAGCCGCACACGCGGCAGCGAGGAACTTTGCCGAGGGGGCCCAGGGATTCGCGGGCCCCGCTTTGCCTACTCAAGTGTGGTAGTAGTGATACAAAATGTAGCAAGAGCGATACGCGGCTCCCGGCCGGCGCACGCGCCGGCAAAGTGGCGCCGGGCGTGCGGTCCTCAAACGCCCGAATTTGCAGGGTTTTTTAAGCTTGCAGCGCGCCGATTTCGTACTGCGGCGCCAAAACCTTGATGGTCTGAGATTTGCTTTCCAGTCTTCAGCAGAGAGGTAGCGCAACTATGCCGCGGGGTCCTCACTCGAATTCGTTAGGTCTGGGTAAATTGAACATGCTGACACAAAATAATCGTCGCTGGCCGTCCGGCCAGATGCTGCCGCTGTTTGCCGGTGCAATCATTGGTTTGCTCGCCTGCGTGGCGTTGGGAACCGATATTGCCGTCCACTATTACAATTGGACGGAGTTGCAGAAGGCGGCAGATTTCGGGGTCTTAGCTGGCGCGAATTACCTTCCCGATAATCCGACGCAGGCGATAACCACCGCGGAACAGATGGCGGAGCAAAATGGCGTCGCGGCTTCCGAAATTAAGACCACCACCGTCGCGTCGAACGACCTGTCGATCACGATGCAGGTGCAGCGGACAGTTCCCTACTATTTCGCCCGAGTGATTGGGATGACGAACGCCACGATGCGTGTGACGGCGGCGGCAGCCCCGCAATTCCCGCCGAGCACGATGAACGCCAGCTCTTCGTCGCAGATTCCGCCGGGTGGCGACAACAATGGGAATAACGGCAGCACTTGTTCGAGTATCGGCGGCTGCCAGCTCATTCCGATTGGACTCGATTCCACCACTGTATATTCCGACGGTGAGCAGATCGCTCTCCAGCAGGGTCAGCTTGGCCCCGGTAATTGGGACTTGCTGGCCCTCGGCGGCGTTGGCGGCAATAACCTCAGAGGTAATATCGCCGACGGATATAACGGACAAGTCAGCGTGGGGGACTCGGTGACCACCGAACCGGGAAAAAAGGTGGGTCCGGTTGACCAGGGTTTTCAGGATCGATTGACTCTCGCGCA
This sequence comes from Binataceae bacterium (SeqCode), assembly GCA_035533435.1. Taxonomy (GTDB): domain Bacteria; phylum Desulfobacterota; class Binatia; order Binatales; family Binataceae; genus JBARDN01. The sequence goes on along the minus strand of DATLTX010000129.1, from coordinate 3,723 downwards.
GAGCGTCGATCCGAATGGCACCTACGCGTCGCACGCTTTGACGAATCCCCGGGTGATGGTTCTCCCGATCGTTGACTGGACGCATCCAAACGGCCGCACCACGGTCCCGGTTACCGCCTTTGCCTCGGTTTGGCTGGACAGTTATTCGGGTGGCGTGGTTACCGTCCACTTCATCAGCCAAGTCGTCGCAAACAGCTTCGGCAACCCGAGCGCCCCTTATTTTGGCTCGCGTGGCTCGCCGATTTTGATATCGCAATAGGGTTTACACTTACCCAGCTACGTTTTGTCAGACGAAGCTCGTCGAAGACTGGGAGAGTGACTGACTATGGATACAAAATCTCCGCGTACCAAGAGACGAAGGTTGGTCGATTATGTCACGGCCGCGCGGCGGATGACTGGTGCCGGTCGTGCGCAAGCGGCGGTCGAGATGGCGATAATTCTGCCTATCGCGCTGGTGGTCCTGGTGGTGGGAATCCAATATGCGATCATCGGTGAGGCGGCGCTGGCCCTCGGCCAAGCGAACTTTCAGGGAGCGCGATATGCGGCTGTGAATACCAGCGCGAACCAGTCAACGGTTCAGAGCTACATGGTATCAGTCGCGTCGCCTCTCATCAGCGCAAGTAACGGCCAGTACTTGACTTCCACCTTGAATCCGACTCCGCCGTGCGCCTTTGGAAGTACAGTCACGGTCTCGCTCACCTATAACGCCAGTCATTTGGTGGCACTGCCAAATCCATTTCTTGGGATTAGCTTTCCCAAGACGCTGAGCAGTTCCGAATCCGCATTCTGCGAATAACGAGGATGAAAACAATGAAGCCACTTCGGTTTATCTGCGCTGCGCTAATGCTCTTCAGCCTGGCAGGAATCCCTGCTGCGTCCGCCAGTCAAGGCAGCGTGGTAGTAACTAATAGCACAGTCTATACGATGACCGAGCTATATGCCTCGCCCTCCGACTCCTCAAGTTGGAGTACAACCACTAATCTATTTGCCGGACAATCGCTCGCTCCCGGGCAGCAAGCTACGATCAGCATCGACACCAGCTCCGGGGAATGCGTGTACGACCTGATGGCGGTACTGTATGGTGTCGCACAATACGCCTACACCTACCAGGTGAACGTCTGCGGTGGGAGCGGCACCTGGTCAATCTCCGCTAACTGACGCTCGGATCGGCCGGGTCCAATTTTGATCCTCGCCGCGATCGCCTGAAGCGCGGCCGCCCGCGAGGATCCGGCAACACGCGTGGATCAGTACCTGGCGTTCAAGGTGCGAAGCGTTCGCGGGTCCAGGCGGTTAGCACTTTCATAAGACGCGGACGTGGATCGCCGAGGTGCGCCTTCAATCCGCCGGCGCGCATGAAGTGATCGGCGCCCTCGACAAATGCAATCGTCTTGTCGGCGGCGCCTGATGCCGCGAATTCCGCGCGTATATCCGACAAAAAAATATCCTGGTCCGCATTAGCGCCCACCACCAGCGTCGGCGCCGTGACCTTGGGCAGATTCGCCGCGGTCTTCGCGTACGAGGACAGACCCGACCAGGTCGAAAGCCACGCATCGGGCGTGACGATGCGTCCCAGGCCGAAGGCTGAATAGTTCGCGAGGTCCGGGCGTGCCGAGATGATCGAGCCGACCGCGCGCTCGGACGGATCGATCGAAAGATCGCAGTAGTTCGGATTGGCCTGGGTGCGATAGACAATCATGTATCGCGGCGCCATCGCGCGCCGCGCGGCGAAATTTCTGCGCGCGGATGGCGCCGCGGCAAAATCCTTGTCGCGCATGATCGCACGCGCAGAGGTTGCTTCCTCGATATGACCGCGCGCGATCGCGTCGATTCGGGCGCATCGCGATCGCTGCGCCGCGCGATACCGATCGAAAAACTCCTTCGAGTAGCTACTCGCGGCGGGCGGCGTGCGAAAGCCGTTGGCCTCGTCGTACATGTCGAGTGCCGCGTCGGATGCGAACGGATCCGCCTCGTCCACGACGGCCGCGTCGAGGCAATTCATCAGGACCATCCCCTGACCCGGATGCGCCGCCAGCACGATAAACCCGTCGCATAGCGGAAGCTCGCACTTGTTGAGATCAGGAGGTCCCCCTGCCGGCGGCGCCGCGACGCGCTGGCCTTTGGGCGTGCGCGCCTGCACGTCGTAATACGAAAACAGCGAACCGCCGCCCGAGTTTCCAAGCATCACGATATGCGCGAAGCCCGCTTCCTCGCGCAGAAATTTGATGGCGGCCGCGAGGTCGAGCAGCAGATTCTCGTGCAGCATCATCGCGTCGTTGTTCAGGTAGCGTGTGTTGAGCGCGAACGCCGCGATGCCCGCATCGACCCAGTACGGAATTGAGTAATGCGTCGAGAAGTCGGCGCGCGGATGCGACATGATCACGACGGTGCGCGGCTTTGCCCCGGGCGGCATCCACAGGACGCCGCGTGATTTGCCAAGGTCGGCGGCATAGAGCTGCACGACGCTATGGCGGACATGGGAATCGATGTCGCCGAAATCTATCGGATAACGGGCCGGATAGTCGGCAGGCGCTTGGGGCATTGCGGATTCACCTCACAATCCCGGCTTATAGCAGGAAATTGCGGGGAAGGCGCGTGGTAACGCGGACGAGGGCGCAAGCGCGCAACGACGATGAAAAACGGACGGAAGATCGCCCGTCATAGCAGGCGGATTGCCGCGCATTAGTAGAAATCCGTCCGCGCCGACGAAGCGCGTCTTCATGACCACCGACAGCGGCGCGGCCGGCGCCTGCCCGAGCTTCCAGTACAACCGCGAGTACGGCGCGATCACAAATCCGCAGAAGCTCACGCCGGGACTCTACGATGTCGTGGCACGGGTGAAGATCGGCACGAAGACCAAGCAGATGAAGGCGAAGGTTTCGATCGGAACCTGCGGCTTCGATCAGAACGTCGTGGTCAGCTTTGTACCGCTCGACCGAGTACGGCCGCGTGTGAGCGCGCGCGGCCGTACTCATTCAAACCGGCTGCGCCCGCGCGCCGTAGCGGGTCAATTTGAATTGGCGGGTGGTTTGAACCCCTCTGCCACCCAGCCGATCAATTGGGCGATCGCCCAGGGCACAGCGAATGCCGCGCTGGTTGCCACGGCCCCGACCACTACTCTGAAAGCGACCAACTCCCCACCGACTTGCTTTGAATAGGGTTCCGACCACCACGGATCGCGGAAAATCATAAACAAAGAAACAACCAGAACGGGGAGGGCGGGGATCAGTCCTGCCACAACACTAAGCCGGCGCCATCCCTGAGATTCAACCAAGCCTTTAGGAACAGCGTCTTGCAGCTGTTCCTTAAATGGCTTTGGCGGGGGGTTGTCGATAGCGGCCAAGAGCGTTGCCCTATCGCGGGTGAATACAAGGCTTTCGCACTACGGGACGGAATAGCTGATTTGTCTCATCCATGACGCCAGCTTTCTCGGTGTCCCAACGCTGGCCGCATTCACATTGGTAGTGGTCGAAATCGTCACACGGTCTCATCTCCACCGGCTGGCTACACTCGTTGCACTTCATGCCTCAACATTCTACCTCGCCGCGCTCGCGGATTCAAAATGACCCACTACGCGCGCCGCTTCGGACTTTCGTCCCTTACGCCGATATGTCAGCCTCGGATGTTTCGAGGTCTGATTATTTTGAAAACCGGAATTATCGGCGCGCGAGGCGCCGGAAAGTCTGCCGTCTTCCACGCGCTGACCGGGCTGGCGCCGATTCCCGG
>DATLTX010000128.1:0-2475 GCA_035533435.1 Binataceae bacterium (SeqCode) | reverse complement strand
GGCGGAACTCTCCGTCAGACAAATTCCTCAAGCGCTCGATCCACTTATGTCATTCCCGCGTGTGGCTGCCGCGCGAGGAATCCCGGATTCCGAATAAACTCACAAACTCTGAGCGCAGTCGAAGGAGCAACCTCCGTTCAGGATGACGGACAGCAGTTCGGCGTTTATCGACAACCTCGTGAAGGGAAAGGAATCGTGAGCCGGACGGCGGGGCGCGGGAGTCCGGACCTGATCGATCGCGATCGCTCGCACGAAAATTCGGAAACTGCTACTCGTCGGTTCTGCCGCCGTAGTCCGTCGAGCCAGCGGAGCGCGGCCGCCCATCAAACATGTCACGAATCAGCCGCCGCGAGTTTTTGCGTCACGCCAGCCGCGCAGGTCTGGCGATGGCCGTTGGAGCCCAGTTGGGCGGACTCGTCGGATGCGGCAGCAGCGGGCAGACGGTCCAGCAGCCAACCGGCGCGTACGATGTGATTATCGTTGGCGGTGGCAGCGCGGGAGCGATTGTCGCCGCCAAGCTGCAAATCGCCGGTGGCGGCCGCAAACGCATCCTGGTGATCGAGGCCGGAGGTCCGACCAGCGCGGCGATCGGCGGCACCGCGTTTCCGCCATGGCTGCCAGCCAACCGCACCGATCTGACGATTTTCGACGTGCCGGGCGAGTACTCGCAAATGGCGTTTATGCCGCTGGGCGCGCCTTACCAGCTTGCCGAAACCGGATTTACCTATCAGGGTATCGGACTCGGCGGCAATGCGATGTTCAATGGGATGCTGTTTCAGACCAACCCGACGCAGGTATTCGATAATAGCTGGCCCAGCGGATGGCACTGGTCCGACATCGAGCCCTATTTCGCGACGGTTCGGGCGAAGGTTCCGGTCACGAGTACTCCGTCAACCAACGGCATTGCGCAAAATACCGGTCCCGCGCAGATCGCGCATCCGTTGTACGCAGCCGCCGGATGGCTCGAAGGCGATACCAGTCAGCCATTCAGCGGGACGGGCGTCTATAGCACGCCGTATGTCGCCGCGGCGGCCGGTCGGCGCGCAGGTCCGATAAGCGGGTATTTCGCGGCGGTCGATCCCGGCGGAGTGCCGGCGGCGGGTCTCGAAATCCTGCCATACACCAAGGCCAACCGGATCATTTTCGACAAGGCAGGTCGGGCGCGCGCGGTGGAATACGCGAGCCGCGGCGGTCTGAACCAGTCGTTGCCCGCAACTATCGGCACCGCGCGCTTGAAGCGTGGCGGGCTGCTCGTGATGGCGGCGGGAGCGCTGGTCACTCCGCGACTGCTGCTGCTCAGCGGTGTCGGGCCGCGCGGCCGCGAGTCGGAGATTTTTCCCGGGCAGTCGCCACCGGCATTCGCGATCGACAATCCGCTGGTCGGCGTCGGAGTGTATGACCATGTGATGACGATGATCACATACAGCTACGACGGCCCGATCCCGTACCAGGCGTACAACTACGGCAATTACTCCGGAAACGCGGCGGACCTGAATGCGTATCTGGCCGGCGGCAGCGGACCGTACGCGCAGTACCAACCCGTGTCGATTCTGAATTACGTGTTGGGTGGCGGATCGATTCCGAACGTTGAAATCTTTCTCAATCCAAACGGCGCGGGAACGCCCGGCGGCCCATTCTATGGCTCGAACACATTGTCCGCCTTCTTGATGCTGCTCAATCCGCAAGCGCGCGGACTGATCACGCTCGACTCAAGCGGCAAAGTGAATTACCCGAATATCTATTTGCCCAATACCGCCGAGGGTGGGGCCGATATCGCGCTGATGACCCAGGCGGTGTACGACATGATTCAGCTCTTCGCCCAGGATTCCGGACTCAAGATTGTTTTCGGCCCCGGCAGCGCGAGTCATCCCAGTCTGAATCCCAATAGCCTTGCCGATATCCAGACTTACATTACCGGTCCCGAACCGGTCGATGGCGTGTATTTCAATCGACTGATCATCAATCACTACGGCGGTACGGCGGCGCTTAGCGATGGCCCTGGCGGGGTCGATCCCGCCACGCTGATTCTGCGCGGCACGACCAACGTGGCGGTGGTCGATGCCTCGCTGATTCCCACGATCGTGCCTGCGCATCCGATCGGCACGATCATGGCGGTCGCGGACCGCGCGAGCGATATCCTGGCGGCGCGACTCGGCTGACGGCTGCGGTGAAAGACGTTCGCGCGTCACGAAGCTTGCGAGAATTGCACGAGCATCGCGCCGCGCTGAAAAATGAAGCTCACCTCTCTCTTGCCGGGCGAGGGATCCAGACCGCGGACGAGGGTTATGCGATGTGCGGGGCGGTTGCCGGCGGCGCGGCGGCGGGCGTTTCAGAGGCGGCCGGGGCGGGGGCTTTGTAGCCGCATTCCGCGTTGGCGCACTTCCATACGGTGCCCTCGCGCTTGGTAACTTTCTCGACCAGGTAGTTGGCGCCACATGAGGGGCAGGGATGCGGGACGACTTTATCCCACGCCGC
>DATLTX010000127.1:0-11465 GCA_035533435.1 Binataceae bacterium (SeqCode) | reverse complement strand
CGCGCCCGTCAAACGGCAGGCCTGCTCGGCGTTGGGCATGAACCAATCGACCAGATGCAGGCACGGCGCAAGGATTTCGAGCGTCCGTGGCGCGCCCTCGCTCAGCATATCCATGCTGGTGGACGCGCCCGCATCTTTGGCGCGGCGCAGAATCTCCGCCGCACCGCCGCGGCCGAGTCCGCGCATCACGTCGTTGCCGCCCATGTGGAGATGCGCGGCGCCTTCGATTAAATCCCAGGCAACATCCGCCAGCGTGAAATGAGGATTCGCGCCGATCGCGTGCAGAGCGGGCCGGTCGCCGTTGGGACGGATCGGCAGGATACTGGCCGAGGTCTGTACTCCCGGCTTGCGCACGATGCGGCTGGTGTCGATTCCGAAGCTGTCGAGTGCACGGACCAGCACGTCGCCAAGCCTGTCGTCGCCGACCGCGCCAATGGCGGCGACGCTCAGCCCGAGCTTGGCGAGTCCGACCGCGGTGCCGGCCGCGGAGCCCGCGGGCGCGATGCGAATCTCGTCGAGGATCAGGCCGCCCTGGCCTTCTGGAATGTGTGTGACCGGGCGGCCCAGGATATCGAGCACGCACGCGCCGAGCGCTACGACTCGCGCGGTCATTTGCGGGGAGAAGCAGGCGCGCGCGTGCGCGCGATCTCGCGATCCTGGCGGGTGAGGGCGGCGGCGTGGAGTTGCTCGGCGATCTCGTCGGGCAGCGTGGTGACCGGCCGTCCGCTGGCGAGCGCCTGGACATAGATCGCCGCGGTCTTTTCGAGCAGCTCGACGAAGGTGAAAGTCTTTTCGAGGTCGGGGCCGACGCACAGCGCGCCGTGATTTTGCATGATGTAGCAGTGGCATCGGTTTGCCAGCGCGCGAGTCACGTTGGCGTGCAGCTCGGGCGATCCCGACAGCGCGTAGGGAATCAGATCGACTTTGCGCCCTATCGCGAGCGTGACCTCGTCGAACAGCGGCGGTATCGGCAGGTTGATTACGCTGCACACGCTCGCGCCTGACTGATGGGTGTGGATCACGGCGCCTGCGTCGGGTCGGGTTCGATAGGCCGCGACGTGCATCGGGGCTTCGATCGAGGGCTTGCGCTCACCCTCGATACGGCCGAGCGCGAAATCGACGATGCAGATATCGTCGGCGGTCATCACGTCGTAGCGCAGGCGCGTCGGGGTAATGGCGACCACGCCGGCGCCCGCCGCGTCAATCAGCATCGAGACGTTACCGGCGCTGCCCGAGTGCGAGCCGAAGTAGCCGCGCTCGGACAGGAGCTTGCTCATTTCAAGGACGCGATACTTGTATTCGTCGTATGATGCCATGGTTCGCCCGCGCGCGGATTTTAACGGTTGTGCGGCGGAGATAGATAAGTCACGGCCTGAATCTTTCAGCGGATCGCGGCGCGGGTCAACGGATGGGGAACCGGGTGGATGACCGTACGCGGCGGGCGCACTTGCGCTGCGATGACATTTTCTCTAAGCGTATGCGAGTCCGCGAAGCGAGATTGCGATTCAAAATCATCCGCGTCGCAGGCGTCGCGAGCGAGTCATAGAAAAACGAAGTTCACCATAGCCTGATTTATCCAGAGAGTTTGTGAATTTATTGAAAACTTGGCGGCAGAGGAACAATCTGTGCGTCAAAATCTTCAAGAACTCAAATCACTTATGTCATTCCCGCGCGTGGCTGCCGCGCGAGGAATCCCGGATTCCGAATAAAATTATAAACTCTGAGCCCGCCTGACCATTATTGTGGGAATTCCAGCAATATCCTTCGAGCGGTTACACGAAGAGAGATTTTTCTTCGAGTCTGATGGTCGCCCTCTCTACGCCCTGATGCGTCGCGGCAGCCGCGCCAACGGGCCGATCGTGATGTTTTGCAATTGCCTGTCGGAAAATTACTGGGAGTGGAGGGCCGAAGTGGCCGCGGCGCGCGCGATTGCCGCCCGCGGGTACACGACGTTCTCGTTTCATCCGCGCGCCCACGGCGATTCCGCCGGCGATCCGGCCGAGCTGACAATCGATGGCCTGATCGACGACGCGGTTGCCGCCGTGGATCGCGCCCGGAGCATGAGCGCCGCGGCGCGCGTCGTGTGGGTGGGAATCCGCTTCGGCGCGATCGTCGCAGCCGGCGCGATCGCGCGCCGCGGCGGCGCCGCCCTGGCGCTGTGGGAACCCGTAATCGAGCCGAAGGATTATTTCGCGAAATTGATGCGCCACGTTCTGTACTACGAATTATCGCAGGGCATGCGCCCGAGCGTTACGGTTGAAGAGATGCGCCGCCTTCTGGAACGCGACGGACGCGTGGCCGTGCTCACCTTCGATCTCTATCGAAAGTTCACCGAGAGCGCATCCAAGCTCAACCTGCCCGGCCTGCTCGCGGATTGGCGCGGTCCGGCCTATCTGTCGCAGTTCCAGGTCCATTCGAAATTGTCGCGGGAGAATTCACGGCTGAAAGACCTTTTCGCGAGCCGCGGAATCCGGGTCACGGCATCCGCGGGCCCGCACGCGTCTGAAGCAGGCGATCCGTGGCAGCATCCTGAAACCGAAATCGATCGGATGCGGGAGTGGCTCGATGGATTGGGCTGAGACGGCGGCGACGCTGGCGCGGGCGCGTGCAGAAATTCCGGTGAGTTTCGCCGGGCCGAATGGCGAGCTGTGCGGGATCCTGACTCCGGCGGCGCGCAAAGTCGCGTCCGCGCAAAGATGGGTCGCATTCCCGGGCCGGCCACGATTCGGCACGCGCCGGCTTCGGGTGCTGGCCGCGAGGCATCTGGCGGCGCAGGGGTTCTCGTGCCTGCGTTTCGATCTTCATGGCAGCGGCGAAAGCGCCGGCGACGCGGTGAACCCCGAGCGCGCCAATCCGTATGGCGATGATGTCGCCGCGGCGATTCGCTACCTCGGCAAAGTCGATCGCGGCGCGCGGATCCTCCTTACCGGATACTGTTTCGATGCGCTCAGCGCGATGGCGGCGTTCGAGCGCGAGCCTGAAACAATCGCCGGGCTGTTCTTCGCCGCCGCACCGATTGCGGTGCAGCGGATCGATCGCATCGCGGCGAACGCGGGCGGCGGTTTTCGCGGCAGGGTCGCCGGGATGCTTTCGGGGCGCACGCGCCAGCCACCGCCGCGGCTGTCAGACCGGTTCGTCTCTTCGTTCAGTGCGTTGATTGGTTCGCGCGCGAGCGCGCTGCTCATCTATGGAACCAGCGATTACATGAGCGCAGAGGCTGACCTGCTCGAACAGGCGATGCGCGCGCTGGGCGACGATGCGCGCCGCCGCGTGATTCTGGAGCGATGGCAGGGCAGCCTGCGTTCGGTAGGATGTGAACCGGCCATCTACGAGCGTCTGATTTCGTGGGCGATGCAGTTTTACGGCAGCGCGGAAATGCGGGTGACCGCGTGAGCGCCATACCATGAGCGCGGGCGGCACGCTGGTCGATTTGCTGTCCGACTGCGCGGCCCGTCATGGCGATCGCGCCGCGCTTGTTTTCGACGATCTGACGCTGACCTACTCCGGCCTCGAGCGGGCGGCGAATCGTGCAGCGCGTTCCTTCATCAGGCACGGAGTCAGGCCTGGCGACCGAGTTGCGATCTGGATGCCGAAAAGCCGCGAGGCAATCGTCGCGATTTGGGCCGCGATGAAAGCGGGCGCCGCGTATGTGGCGATCGATCCAGGCGCGCCGGCCTTGCGGGCCTTGAGTTACATGCGCGACTGCGAAGTCTCCGCCCTCGTCACCGTGCCCTCGCTGGGGCGGGCGCTAGCTCAAATCGCCGACCGGCGCGTTGGGTTGAGTGCGGTCTGGTATGCGAACGCCAACGACGATGCGCACGCGATCGCGGGATGCCTAGCGGTTGAGTGGGCGGAAGTCGAAGCGGAATCGTCACAGGCCAACGAGGTCAGCGTCGCGCCGGACGACCTTGCCGCAGTGCAGTACACGTCCGGATCGACCGGCACGCCGAAGGGCGCGATGATTGCGCATCGCACGCTCGTACATCAGGCGCTTTGGACGCGCCGCGAGCTGGCAATATCCGAGCACGATCGAATTGGCGGGTACGCGCCGATAGCCGCGGCGATGTCGGGTTTCGACCTGTTCGTCGGCGTCAGCGCGGGCGCGTCGATGTACCCCGTGTCCGCCCGTATCGCACCGTTTCCCGGCGCGGTCATAAAAAGCTGGAGCGAGCAGCGCATCACCATCTGCTACCTTGTTCCGAGCGCTCTGATGATGATGCTCGCGCAGGGAAGGATTCACGCGCTGGATCTGTCGGCGCTCAGGATCGTCGGTTTCGCGGGCGAGGCCTATCCGCTCGCGCGGCTGCGCGAGTTGATGGAACACCTTGCGCATGTCCAGTTCGTTCATTCGTACTCGCGCACCGAAACCAGAATTCGTTCGATTCACGAAGTGAAGTTTCCTCCTGAGGAAAGCGATGTGCGCCGAATCGGAAGAGTCCCGCCGGATTGCGCGATGCTGGTGCTCGACGAGAATCAGCGTCCGGTTCGAACGGGCGAGATCGGAGAGCTCTGGATCGCGGGCCCGGCAGTCATGCGTGGGTACTGGGGCCAGCCGGAGATGACCGCGCAAGTCATAAAAAAGATTGCGATCGGCGGGGCCGAAGTTCTGGGCTGTCGGACCGGAGACCTCGTCCGGCTCTGCGAAGGCGGCGCGATCGAGCTCGTCGGACGCGCGGATCAGCAGGTGAAGATTCGCGGCCATCGGGTGGACCTCGGCGAAGTCGAAGCCGCGCTCAATAGGCATCCTGCCGTCGAGCGCGCCGTGGTGACAGTGGTTGCGCAGCCGGCGGGAAACGAATTGAGGGCGATCGTGATGATCAAGGCTGGAGCGGGCGCCGACGCCGCGCAGCTCCGCAATCATTGTGCGGCGATTCTGCCGCCGCCTATGATTCCCGCGATCATCGATTTCCGCGCGCATCTGCCGCTTAGCCCCAACGGCAAGATCGACCGCCGCGCGCTCAAGAAATCGGCCGCGGTGGACCAATGAGCGCGGCTAGCGTCGAACGGCAAATCCGCGAGTTCATATTGCGGGGTCCGCGCGGCACGGTGCTGCGCAATCTCGGTTCGGACGACTCGCTGTTCGCGCTCGGGGCACTCGATTCGATGGGCGTGGTCGGCCTGGTCGTGTTCTGCGAGGAGTGCCTTGGAGTCGAGATCGCCGACGAGGAGCTGGTGCCGGAAAATTTTCAGTCAACCGGCGCGATCGCCCGGCTGGTGTGCCGCTCGCCGCGAACCAACGGCGCGAGCTGAACCGGAGATTGCGGCGATCGCCGCATGAGCCGCAGCCCCGCAATCATTCAGGGCAGGGCTTCGCGTTTGAACGGGCGTTCTGCTGGACGGTGCTCGAACCTGTACTGGCGCGCGTGGAAGCGGCGCTGGGCTTCGGAGCGCTGTTCGGGAGTCATTGCCTGCCAGCGTTTGTAATTTTCCATGACGTGGGCGCGTTGCTCGGGCGGTAGCTGTTGAAAATGCTGATAGCGCTGCATGATCTGCTGGCGGCGTTCGGGCGGAAGCTGCTGGTAGCGAGTATAGGCCTGGCGCAACTGTTCGCGTCGCTCGGGCGGGAGGTTGCGCCATTGGCGCATCGAGTGCAGCACCTGCTGGCGCTGTTCGGGCTGCAGGCTACGGAACTGGCGGAAGTTCCGCTCCGCCGAATTGCGCTGCTCGGGCGGCATCTTCCTCCACTGCCTGTAGTTTTCGAGCACGTGTTCGCGCTGCTCCGGAGTCAGTGCCGCCCACTGGTCCGCGCGCCGTGAGACAAGCGCCTGTTCGGCGGCGTCGCGCGGCTGTCCGGGCGCGAAACCCTGGGCGCGAGCGACGCGGGGTGCGAACGCGCACACGAGTATCGCCATGCTGAGCATCAGCGCGGCGCGGCAAACGCGGCGCGCGGAGGTTGCAATGGCGGGCGAGGGCGTCATTCCACTATCTCCGGCGCGCCGGGCATCGGCTGCTGATAAGGAATATTTGGCGGCGGAGCGCCGCGCGCGGGATTCTGCCCGGAGCCGTCCGGGGCGGTGGAATTGGCCGGCGCCGATCCGCGGTCGCCCAGATAGCCAAGCGCGTTGAGCGTCTGGATCTGCTCGAGCATCGAGCCGTCGCCGCCGCTGGCGCTGTTCTGCGCAGCCGCGTTCGGATTGGGCTTGAACAGATCCAGATTCAGCAGCATCCGCAGATCCGGCGGCGGATCGCTCTGCGCCCAAACGATCGAAGAACCCGAAGAGATGAGCACGGCGATTAACATCGCGGTTGCAACCAGGCTAGGACCGATTCTCATTGGCGGTGTCCGCGGGCGTGACTTCATCCAGATGCTCGATCACATCATAGTTCTCGAGCAAGTCCAGATGCTCGACCACCGGATAATTGCGGAACAGGCCGACGTCGGCTCCGCCCATCGCGTCTTCCATCGCGAGCTGCTCGACCGCGGGCACGCCCGGCTGCGGAGGCCGGCTGAGCATCAGAACCAGAACGATCGCGGCGACTGCGGCCCCCGCGGTCGCCATCGAGGCCCACGCAAGCCGCGGCGACCGCCAGCGAGCGCGTGAAATCTCCAGACGGTCGCGGCGCGCGGCGATCTTGCGATGCAGTTCGGCGCGATAGGCGCTCCAGTCGGGTTCGGGAATCCGCGCGGCATCGATTGCGAGAGTCTTCAGCACGGCGGCGAACGCGTCGGCGTCGGCGCGGCATCGGGCGCATCCCGCCAGATGGCCGGCGACGCGCACGCGCTCGCTGGCGCTCAAATCACCGCGCAGATAGGGCGCGATTTCCGTCTCAAGATGTCGCTCGCGCATCGTCCTGCTTGTCCTTGATCCTAATCATCTGCCCGCATGGTCTTCTTGAGATGCGCGAGCGCGCGATGAATATGCACGCGCGCCGTGCTCTCGGAACACTTGAGTATCCGGGCGATCTCGCGGCTGGTGAGATCTTCTTCGGTCTGGAGCAGCACTGCGGCGCGCTGAGTTGGCGAGAGTCCTTCGAGCGCGGCGCGCAGGCGCCGGCCGGAATCGCCGCGAATCGCAAGCGACTCGGGCCCGGGCTCGGGTGACGGCGGATCGACGGGCGGCGCGTCTGGGTCGTCGTCAGGATTCGAGAACGGGACCATCTTGCGCCACCATTTGTTGCGCCGCTTATGGTCGATGCACAGATTGACCACGATCCGGTAGAACCAGGTTGTGAAGCGCGAGCGGCCGTCGAACTTGCCGGCGGCCTCGTAAAGCCGAATGAAGGCGTCTTGGGAAACGTCGCGCGCGTCGGCCTCGCTGCCGAGAATCGAGCATGCGAGGCGGAAGGCGCGGGCCTGATGGCGGTCGAGAAGAGCCTCGAACGCCGCGGCGTTGTGCTCGGCGACTTGCCTGCAGAGTTCTTCATCGGATTGCACCACAGCGACCGGTCCGCCTCTCTATTGTGGCCGGCCGCGCCACCGCCGCCCCGCGGCGGCGGAGGTTGCTAATCGGCCGCCTGGCCGATGCTATCCCTACCGGACCGTATGACGAAACTGGATGTACATTCGTTTACATAGCGGCGAAGTGCGAGTCGTGGCCGGTGGTTTTTCGCCGATTTTCCGGCGCGAGCGGGGCGGCGATCTTTACCTGTGGCCAGCCTGTAAACGGACCCGGCAAGGCCGGCGTCCAACAGGCTGAAACAGGCGATTGGCTCTTTGAGGATAGGACCAGTCAAACATCACCAGCCTGATATCAGGAGGACGCGCGGTGAAAAAGACATTTTCAACTTTTGCGGCGCTGGTTTTCGTGGGCGCGCTCGGTACGGCCGCGATGGCGCAGGTGCCGAACACGGATATCAACCAGACCGAAGTCACCAACTTCAACCACTTCCTGGACGCGCATCCGAAGGCGGCCCAGCAGCTCTCGAGCAATCCGGGGCTGATCAACGACCCGCAGTTCATCGCCAGTCATCCCCATCTGCACGAGTTCCTGCAGAACCATCCGGGGGTCCGCGACGAGATTCACGAATCTCCCGGCCAGTTCATGTATCGCGAAGGTCACGACGGATGGGTCCATGGCGGCGGCCCCGGCGGCTACGGACCGGGAGTGGGTGCGCCGCAGGTCAGTCGTTTCGACAACGGCTACCTTGACGAGCATCCGGATGTCGCGCGCCAACTCGGTCAGAACCCGGGGTTGGTGGATAATCCGCAGTTCATGGCAAGCCATCCGGGTCTGCGCGAATACTTCGAGAACCATCCCGGCGTGCGCACCGACCTCAAGGCGCATCCGGACCGTTTCATGAATGACGAGTGGAGGCACGACGCGTGGCATCGGCCGGGTTACGCGCATCCGCTGGCGAACACTGATCACTACCTCGATCAGCATCCAGAAGTGGCGGGGCAGCTCGACGCGCATCCGGGGTTGGTGAATAACCAGCAATACGTCGAGAGCCATCCGGGGCTGCACGAGTTTGTCGCGGCGCATCCGGTGGCGCGGTCGGAGTGGAAGAATCATCCGTACCGCTACATGCAGCACGAGCAGCACTACAATCAGCAGCACTAAATCTGAAGTGCAGCTTTAACTTTTCGCGCCGCCGGAGCCGCCCTCCGGCGGCGCGTTTCTTTTGCCCGCACAACTCTTTGCCCGCTGCCGCTGTGGTGTATAAGGGGAAAACGCCGCGCTCGCGGCGCAGCGGGAGGTATCCGATGGCGAGCGAGATGCTCAGCAAGGTTATCGAGATCGTCAGGTCGCAACCCTTCAATCCCAGCGCGACCGTCGCGCAGCGCCGGGTGGGGATGGAACGGGTAAGCGAGCATGTCGCGCGCGACGTGGCCTGCACCGCGCTCGATGCGGGCGGAAGGCCGGCGCAATGGATCGAGGCGCCGGGCGCCGCAGCCGACCGCGTAATCCTGTACCTGCATGGCGGCGGATACGTGGTCGGATCGATCACGACGCATCGCGCGATGGTCGCGCGGATCGCGCGCGCCGCGCAGGCGAGGGCTTTGTTGATCGATTACCGTCTCGCACCCGAGCATCCCTATCCCGCCGCGCTTGATGACGCGGTCGCCGCTTATCGATGGCTCCTGGGGCAGGGCTACAGACCCGGCAAGATAGTAATCGCGGGAGACTCGGCGGGAGGAGGGTTGACGCTCGCGACGCTGCTCAAGCTGCGCGATCACGGAATTACGCTTCCTGCGGCGGGCATCGGGATTTCGCCGTGGACGGACCTCGAAGGAACGGGAGAATCGGTCAAAACCAAAGCCGCGATCGATCCGATGGTGACGCAGGACAATCTCGCGTCGTCGGCGAAGATGTATTTCGCCGATCACGATCCGAAAGATCCGTTGATCTCCCAGATATACGCCGACTTCCGCGGATTGCCGCCGCTCCTGATTCAGGTCGGCGAGTCGGAGATCCTGCTCGATGACGCGACGCGGGTTGCCGCGCGTGCGAAGACCGCCGGCGTCAGCGTCGAGCTCGAGACCTGGCCGGAGATGGTTCACGTCTGGCACGTGTTTGCGAAAATCCTGCCGGAAGGGCAGCAGGCGATCGACAAGATCGGCAAATTCGTGATCGCCAGTACCGTATGACGAATAGCTAAGACGATTCCTTAGAGACAAACTGAGGGATTTTATGGATCGATCGATCCTTAAGAGGGGGATACGCCATTGCGATGCTCGACCGGAGAGGGGAGTTGTCTGAGTCGTTTATCGGTGGCCACTGTGCTGGTGTGCTTGCTGTTGAACGCGGGATGCGGCGGCAGTGGGAGTGGGCCGCAATCCTCGCCTTCGCCGGCGCAGATTCATTTCGTTCCCAATTCGCATGCCTTTTGGAGCAAGCATAAGAACTGGACGACCAGTTACGGACCCGCGTACGCGAATATCCTGCTCACTGGCACCAATTTTCTGCCGTGCAGAGGCGGCCCTTACGCGCTCTGTTATTACTCCGGTCCCAGCTCGGGATCTGAAGACCTGTCCTGTACGCTGACTCCGGACGGAAAGTACGCCAACTGCCAATGCTTCGAGATCCCTTACGGCGTTTACTTCGTCGATATCAACGCGATCCTGAACCACGGCGTTTACCTGCAGACCGTCGCTGCGTGCGGAAGCGATGGCGCGAATTGTCAAACCCTGAATTCCGCGCCGGTCTGTCAGGCGGTCAACAATGGAACGCTGATTCCCAAAGCGGCGATGTTTTCCACGTTCAGTTTCGACTGTGTGCCAACCAACGGAATCGGACAGACCAATTGCGCGCAAGCTCAGTATGCCGGATGCATGACCGCGCCATGCTACAGCACCAGCCAATCGGGTACCGTCCAGTGCTCTTGCCCGGTCTTCGACGGGGCGTATCAGGTCGGTCAAAATGACCAAGCCTGCTCGCTTGGCAGTGACCTGGTATGGTCGGCAGCGTACGCGCCCGCGGCGACGCCAACCGCGACTCCAGCGCCGCCCCCGACGAGCGAGAAGTCTGGCGCGATCCCTGCCTCGATAAGTTGCGTGCCGGATGCCCCGGGAGGATTCGGGTGCCCATTATATGTTCCGGGACAGACCGCGTTGCCGCCCGGCAGCAACGTGAATTGCCAGGTCGTATGCCAGGAATACAGCACCTGCTCACAGCACGGAGGAATCCAGACCGGACTTACCTGTGACGCGACCCTGTGCACCGACGAATGCACCGACCGGGATCTGGTGCAGACCGCGTGCGCCGGACTTTCGACTTGCGATATTTCGGAAATAATAAAAGCCGAGGAGGCCGCGCAGTGCAGTTGCTGCGCCAGCCAACTCTGCGGATGCCCGATCAACACACAAACCGATTCGTTAATCGGGTCGCTCAATTCGCAGCAACGCGCCCGCGGTATCACACCGCAATGCGACGTCAACAGCACCCTGTGCGGTACACCGTGAACGCCCGTGCGAGTACCGCCGTTCAAACTACGCGCGCTACGCCGGGGATGCTGCGAAGCGCCGCGCTGGATGCCCAACTCAGCAGCAGCACGCCCGCGAAAACCATCGCGCCTTTTCCGATTGCGGGCAGCGCGAAGGACAGCAGTGCAAACTGCAGCCAGGTGACGAACATGTAATGGATCAGATACATCGCGTATTCATTGTCGCTCAGACGGTCGTAAACCCATCGGCGGCGAGTGGCGAAGCGGATAAACAGCGCGAGGAAGGCGAAGGACAGGCTGCCGCATGTGATCGCAAAGACGCAGCCTCCCGCGACGCCGAGCAGATTCGGCGAAATCGCGCTGCGGTAGGCTAACACGATGAAGAAATAAACCACGCTCAGAAAAAACGCGGTGAGACCCCACGCGACCCAGCGACCCCAGTGACGCGCGAGTAGTCCGTCGGAGGCCAGCAGGCCGCGATTCACCCCGTAAGCGCCGACGCCGATTCCGGCGAGAAAATAGACCGCGTAAAGAAACAAGCGCGAGGTCTGGAACTGGAATAATCCGATACTGGTCCAGTAGTTCGCGCCGTAAATTAAAGACATCGGCGTATAGACGGCAATCGAAATAGCGGTGAACAG
>DATLTX010000126.1:0-20956 GCA_035533435.1 Binataceae bacterium (SeqCode) | reverse complement strand
AAACCGCCTGGGCGCAGACGTGATCCGGCTGGTCTATGCGTCGCTCGACTACACGAGCGAGATTTCGCTCGGCCCGACGATCTTCGCGGCGGTGTCGGAATCGTACCGCAAGATTCGCAACACCTGCCGGTATATGCTCGGCAACTTGTCCGATTTCGATCCGGCGCGCGACGCGGTCGCGTATCCGGCGATGCTCGAGTTCGACCGGTTTATTCTCGCGCGTCTGGAGCGGCTCAAATCCGAGGTCCGCCGCGCGTTCGAGAATTTCGCTTATCAGGCCGCGTACTCGGCACTGTCGAATTTCATCGTGGTCGATCTGAGCTCTTTGTATATCGACGTCGCGCGCGACCGGCTCTATTGCGACGGCAAGACTTCGGCGAGCCGGCGCTCGGCGCAGACCGCGCTTTATCAAATCCTCGATGCGACCGTGCGGATGCTGGCCCCGCTGATACCCTTCACCGCCGATGAAATTTATTCATACGTTCCCGGCAAAACCTCGGCGAGCGTGCATCTGCTCGAGCTTCAGCCCGCTTACCCCGAATGGGCCGAAGCGGCGCTCGGGGAGAAGTGGGAGCGGCTGCTGCAGGTCAGGCGCGGGGCGATGATTCAACTTGAGGCCGTTCGCAAACTCGGGAAAATAGGTTCCTCGCTCGCAGCTGTCGTCAGTATCGGCAGCCCGAGCGGTTTTCCGCCAGGCCCGGAGGTTTCGGATCTGATTAGCCACCACTCGCTGGATCTCAAGAACCTCCTGATTGCCTCGGGGCTGACGCCCCTCGATCCGCCTGAAGCGGCGGCTGCAATCAACCAAAACACAAGTAGCGACGGCGGCGCCGATTCCTACCCCGCCTTGATTTCGGCGCCAGGCTTGCCGCCCTTGGTCGTAGTGGTGTCTCCCGCGCCGGGCGTGAAGTGCAATCGATGCTGGTGCTATTTCGACGATGGCGGCGACCCCGAGTTGTGCCCGCGATGCCGCGCCGTGGTCAGGGCCTGATCCGGTGAACGAAGCTTCCGCCGCCACACAGTCCGCCCGGACCGGGGCGATCGATGCGCGCTCGCGTGTGCGCGTAATCGCGATCCTGCTCGGACTGGTGACGATCCCGGTTCTGATCATCGACCAGATGAGCAAGAGCTACGTCGCCGCGCACATGGCGATTTACGAGACGATTCCGGTTATCGCGAACTGGTTCGATATCACCTACACGCGCAATCCGGGCGCCGCGTTCAGCATGTTTATCGCGATGGCGCCGTGGATTCGGGGCGCGATGCTGCTGGGGCTGTCGCTCACGGCGATCGCCGTGCTGCTGGTGCTGATTGCGCGCAGCCGCGAGATCGATATCAACTCGATCGCCTACGCGCTGATCCTGGCCGGCGCGGCCGGCAACCTGATCGATCGCGCGATGCGCGGGCAGGTGATCGACTTTATCCGCGTGCATTACTACGACCTGAATTATCCGGTGTTCAATATCGCCGACAGCGCGATCACGGTCGGCGTTACACTCGTCATCCTGGCGTCTCTCAAGAGCTCTTCCGTGGACTCGGCCGCATCCACTCCGGAAAATCCGGCGCCAGGACCGGCTCGAAATCCCGCCGAAAATTCCGCCGACTGACCAGCGCGCCGATTTGACGATTCGCCGCGCGCCGGTTTAACGTTGCCCGGAGATCCGCGCCGTGGCCTTTGCGGCCGGCGCAAGGAGCACCGCCAATGAAGACGATCAATACCGTCACCGGGACCGCGACCGCCGAGCAGCTCGGCACCACGCTGATGCATGAGCATCTGATGATCGGATGGGCGGGATGGGAGCTCGATTGCGCCGCGCCAAAGTTCGAGCGCAAGGCGGCGCTTAAGACCTGCGTCGAGCGACTGAAGGAGTTGAAAGACCTCGGGCTTTCAACCTTTGTCGATCCGTGCGCGATGGATATCGGCCGCGACGTGAACTTTATGGCCGAAGTCGCTTCCGCGTCGGGCATCAACATCATTTGCGCCACCGGCCTGTACAAGGAAGATCTCGGCAACACGCCGTACTTCAAGCAGCGCAGCGTCGATCAAATCACGGAAGTTTACGTGCAGGAGATCACCCGGGGAATCGCCGGCACCGGAATCAAGGCGGGAATTATCAAGTGCGCCACCGGCAAGGGCCAGGTCACTCCTTACGAAGAGAACTGCCTGCGCGCCGCGGGCCGGGCGCATCTGCGCACCGGCGCTCCCATCACGACGCATACCGAAGATGGCACGATGGGGCGCGAGCAGCTCGAAATTTTCGCCTCAGAGGGCGTCGATCTCGGCCATGTCGTTATCGGACATAGCTGCGGCTCGGCCGACTTGGGGTACCATGCCGCGATGCTCGATCGGGGATGTATCCTCGGTTTCGACCGTTTTGGCTTGGATTTTCTGCATCCCGACAAGCTCAGGCTCGCCGCGCTGATCGGGCTGCTCGGGGTCGGCTACGAAAAACAGCTCGTGCTCTCGCACGATAGCGTGGCGTGCTGGCTGGGCCGCGGGCTCGATCTGACGCCGGAGACGGCGAAGCTGATCGAGAACTGGAAGCCAACCCACGTGCTCAAGAATATAGTGCCGGCGCTCAGGAAGGCTGGAGTCGGTGAGGAAAAGATTCGCGCGATGCTGGTGGAGAACCCGCGCCGCTACTTCAGTTGAGCAGCGACGCGGGGCTCTTGCTCTTCGATACGCCGCGCGCTACTTGCGCGCTTCGAACATCGCCGATGCGGCCGGCTCGCCAACCGCGCCGGACTCGGCTTTCTCGCGCCACTGGTCGATCGCCTCGACCGTGAAGCGCCAGTCGCTTCCCACCCGAAAGGCGGGGAGCTGGTTCTTCTTGAGCATCCGGTAGATAGTTGACGGATGCACGCGCAGGTAGCTCGAAACTTCTTGCACGGTGAGCACCCTGCTCCGCATTACTTCAATTCGTTCCATGACTCACCTCGGCGCCGTTTGATTTGTTCCTTGCTGTCCAGACGGAAGTAGCCGGTTAACTACAGCGCCTTTCAGGCCTTGTGCCGGTCAGCAATCCCATCAGGGCAATAGCTGGGTATCGGCAAAAACACCAGTCCTGACAAGATCATTAATCCACTATCCGACCCCGCCGGTAAAGACTTGATGCTCGCCTGAGTGCCACCGGAAACTGCCATCCATAGACAAGCAATGCGCGCCAACGGCGCAATACGCGCTACAACTCGTTTATCTGACGATCACCGCCAGTAGGATATTCATACATTTCGCTAGCTGATGGCAAGCGCCGAGAGGATCGCCTATCCACAACTGCGCGCGAATCGCGACGCCCGAGTGTGGATAAACTCGCTTACGCCGCTTATGCGAGGACTGCGAGAATCTCGCTCAAGCCGAGCCTGCGCGTGAATGCGTGGCCGAGCCGGTCGAGCAGCACGAATTCGATCTCGCCGTCCGCGCGCTTCTTGTCCAGCCGCAGCGCGCTCTCGAACCCCGCGTCGTGCCGCGCATCCGGGGGCATCGCGGTCGGCAGCCCCGCCCGCGCGAGCAGACGCACCAGGCGCGCGGCTTCGTCGGCGCTCAGTCCGCCGTGTTTTTCCGAGAGCGCGGCCGCGGCGGCCATCCCGATCGCCACCGCCTCGCCGTGCAGATAGCGTCCGTATCCGGCGCTGGCTTCCAGAGCGTGGCCGAGGGTATGGCCGAAATTCAGGATCTTGCGCATCCCGGTTTCGCGTTCGTCCGCGGCGACGATTGCGGCCTTGTGCCTAAGCGAGCGGGCGACCACGGCTTCGAGAATCGCGGGGTCGCGCGCCGCAATAAGTGCGAGGTCGTGTTCAAGGTCGGACACCATCGCGGCGTCCATGATCGCGCCGTATTTTATAACTTCGGCAAAACCCTCGCGGTATTCGCGCTCGGGCAGAGTGGCGAGCGTGGCGACGTCGGCTACGATCGCGCGTGGCTGATGGAACGCGCCGATCAGATTTTTTGCGCGCGGATGATTGACGCCGGTTTTTCCGCCCAGCGCTGAATCGACCTGGGCGACGACCGTTGTCGGCACCTGCACGACCGCGATTCCGCGCAAGTACGTCGCGGCGGCATAGCCCGCCAGGTCGCCAACCACTCCGCCGCCGAGCGCGAACACCGCCCCCGCGCGATCGATTTCCGCCGCCGTCATCCGGTCATAAAGGTCCGCAAGCGTCGCCAGCGATTTGCTCGCCTCGCCCGCCGCGATCTCGATCACCTCGGGCGCGAAGCCCGCGCCGGTCAGCGAATCGCTCGCGCGGCGCGCGTAATGCCGGGCGACGTTCGAGTCGGTGACCAGCGCCGCGCGGCCGGGCGCGAGTCCCGCGCGAAGCGCGAACGCGCCGAGCTGGTCGAGCAGCCCCGCGCCGACGTGGACTTCGTGTGCGCTCGGACCCAGCTCTACGCGGAAGGATTGCATCGCAGTTTCCCGTGCGCCACGTACGCATCGATCACCCGTTCGACGACGGTATCGATCGCGAGGTCAGAGGTGTCGATGGTCGCGTCGGCGCGCGCGTACGCGCGCGCCCGCTCCGCCATCAATTCGTTGATACGTTCGAGCAGCGGCTTGCCGCCTTCGACGAGCTTGGGCCGCCGCGCCGCGGAGCGGCCGACCCGCCGCGCGATCACATCGGGCCGCGCGCTCAGGCAGATCACGACTCCCGCCGCGTGCAGCTCGGCGAAGTTCGCCTCATCAACGATCGCGCCGCCGCCGGTCGCGATGACGGCGGGGCGGCGCCTGCCGCATTGCGCGCATCGCCGGCGGTCGCGCGCGACAGCGGCAATCGCCTCGCGCTCGAGTGCGCGCATCCGCGCCTCGCCGTCGTCGGCGAAAATCGCGGCGACCGGCTTGCCCGCGCGCGCCGCGACCGCGGCGTCGATATCGGCAAACGGCCATCCGAGCCGGTGCGCGACGAGCGGTCCGATCACGCTTTTTCCGGTCGCCATGAATCCGGTCAGGATCAGTTTGGGCGTCGCCCTGTCTGTCATCGCGCTGTTCGTCATCGCGGCGCGTCGGCGCGTTTCAGTAGCTGCGTACCTGCTCGAGGTAGCTCTGCCAGTTGCGTGTAATCTCGGCGAGCGAGTCGCCGCCGAATTTCTCGAGGAACGCGGCCGCCAGCTCGAAGGCGACCACCGCCTCCGCGATCACCGCGGCCGCCGGAATTGCGCATACATCGGAGCGCTCGATCGTGCCGACGGCTTCGGCCTTGGTCCGCGTATCGACAGATTTGAGCGGACGCATCAGGGTCGAAAGCGGCTTGAACGCGACCCGAGCGGTTAGCGGCTCTCCGGTGGACATGCCGCCTTCCGTGCCGCCGGAGTTGTTTGATTCGCGGGTGAAGCGCCGCGCGCCCGGGTCGTATCCGATCTCATCGTGCAGGCCAGAGCCGCGGATCCGCCCGACTTGAAAGCCCGCGCCAAACTCGACACCTTTGGCTGCTTGCAGGCTTAAGAGCGCGTGCGCAAGGCGTCCGTCGAGCTTGCGATCCCATTGCACGTGGCTGCCGAGACCTACGGGAAGCCCGGTTGCGACGACCTCGACCACGCCGCCCAGAGTATCGCCGGTCTTCTTGCACGCGTCGATTTCCTCGATAATCGCGCGCTCGGCGGCAGGATCGGCGACGCGGACCTGCGACTCCTCGGTGATGCGCCGCAAGTCGGAACAACTCAGATCGCGCGGAGTTTTCGCCTCGGTCGCGCCGATACTCACGACGTAGCCCAGCACGTCGATCCCGAACGGCCGCAATAGTTCCATCGCAAGTCCGCCGATCGCGACCCGCGCGGTGGTCTCGCGCGCCGATGCGCGCTCCAGGATGTCGCGAATATCGTCAAGATTGTACTTGAGCACGCCCGCCAGATCGGCGTGCCCCGGACGCGGCCGGGTAATCACCTTGGCCTCGCCCGCGTCGGCCGGGTCGGCGGACATCCGCTTCTCCCAGTTTTTGAAATCGCGATTCAAGATGATGAAAGTGACCGGGCTGCCCATCGTGCGCCCAAACCGGATTCCGGAGACGGGACGAACCTCGTCCTTCTCGATCAGCATCCTGCCGCCGCGGCCGTAGCCCTTCTGCCGGCGCGCGAGATGATGGTTGATGCGCGCGAGGTCGATTTCGAAGCCGGCGGGCACGCCCTCGACGATCGCCACCAGTTCGGGGCCGTGCGATTCACCGGCGGTGAGAAAACGGAGCATCGATTACATTCCCATCCCGGCCGCATAGGTGCTCCACCGGGGCATCATGATTCAACCATTCCGGGCGCTGGCTTGGAAGCAGGGGGTGCTGCGCGGGCGCAAGGGCGGCGGTTGCTCACGCGCGATTCGGGAGTAGATTGCACTCGGCGGCGCCGTTTGGGCGATGCCAACCTTCCTGATGCAAGCGAACGTGGTAATCGTCGGCGCGGCGCATGGCGTCGATCAACTGACCTATGAGATTCCGTCCGCGCTTGCGGGCCGCGTCGCACCGGGTCATCGCGTGCTGGTCCCGTTGCGCTCGCGCAAGGTTACCGCGGTAGTGCTCGAGGTCGGAGACGCGCTCAAGGCGGGCCCGCTCAAGCCGATTGCGGAGCTGATGGAGCCGCAGCCGTTGTTCGACGCGGCGCACTTGAAGCTGCTCGAATTTCTCGCCAGCTATTACATGGCGCCGCTAGGCGACGCCTACCGCAGCGTGATTCCTTCGGTCGCGCGCGTCGAGTCGCGCCTCGAATATCGCCTCGCCCAGGCACCCGACGTGTTGCGCGCCGCCGCGCTGAGCAAAGTCGAGCGCAGAATTATCGATTTGATCTCGCGCCGCCCGGCCACTGCGAGCCGGCTCGAAAAGCTCGGTCCGCCGAGCGAGGTTCGCGCCGCGCTCGCGCGGCTGCAAGGCGAGGGAATCGTCGCGCGGCACGACGCGACCCGCGGACGTCATCGCGAGCGCGAGGATCTCTACGCGCGAATCGCGCCTTCATCGCAGGCGCAGGCGTCGGCGCTGCGCGGGCCCAAACAGCGCCAGGTTTTCGCGCTGGTCGCGGCGGCGGGCGAAGCCGGACTCGCGATCGAGGAGATCGCGGCGCAGATTCGCGGCGCGCGGCCGATTCTGAAATCGCTCGCGCGGCGCAAGCTTGTCGATCTTGCGAATATCGCGCAAGACACGCCAGCGCCCGCGCATTCCGCCGCCTTCAAATTGAGCGACGAACAGAAAATCGCGATCGACGCCGTCGCGCCCGTCGTCGAGCAACGCCGCTTCGAGACCTTTCTCGTCTGGGGCGTGACCGGCAGCGGCAAGACCGAGGTTTACCTGCAGCTTGCCGCGCGCGCCCTCGCCGCGGGGCGGCAAGTGCTCGTGATGGTGCCCGAGATCGCGCTGGCCGACGAAGTGGTGCGCTCGTTTCGGGCGCGCTTTGGCGCGCTGGTCGCGGTCGCGCATAGCGCGCAGAACGTGAGTGAGCGATGGGCGAGCTGGATGAGCGCGATCGGCGGCGCGGCGCGGATCATGATCGGTCCGCGCTCGGTCATTTTCGCGCCGATCCGCGACGCCGGACTCATCATCGTCGATGAAGAGCACGACGCCGCGTACAAAAACGAAGAGGGGATTCGCTATCACGCGCGCGATCTGGCAGTCGCGCTCGGCGGTTTCAGCCGATGCTCCGTCGTGCTGGGCTCGGCGACTCCGTCGGCCGAGTCGTTCGCAAATTCGCGCCGCGGACGCTACCGGCTCTTGCGCCTTGCGCGGCGCGTGAATGATCGCGCGATGGCGGAAGTCGAGGTCGTCGATCTGCGCCGCGCGATGCCCGATATGCGCGCCTCGGGCGAAGCCGCCAGGGGTTCGAATGGCGCGGCGCCGTCCGCCGCGCCGGTGGTTCCGCTAGCGCCGGTTCTGATCGACGCGATTCGCGCGAACCTTGCGGCGGGCGGGCAGGCGATGGTGTTTCTCAATCGGCGCGGGTTCCACAATTTTCTGCAATGCAATCTGTGCGGCAACGTGATCGCCTGCGCGAACTGCAGCGTCAGCATGACGTTTCACCTGCGCGACCGCTCGCTGCGCTGTCACTACTGCGGCAGCCATAGCCCGGCGCCGGAGGTTTGTCCCGAGTGCAAAGGCTTCGGACTCGCGGGCCAGGGCTTCGGCACCGAGCAGCTAACGTCCGCTCTGGAAGCGCTCTTCCCGGATGCGCGAATTGACAGAATGGATAGCGATACGAGCGGAAAGCGAGGGGCGCGCGCGCGGATCCTGGCCGGGCTCAGGGCCGGCGAAATAGATATCCTGGTCGGCACGCAGATGATCACCAAGGGCTTTGATTTTCCGGGGGTCACGCTCGCCGCCGTCGTCCTGGCCGACATGGGACTCAACCTGCCCGACTTTCGCTCCGCCGAGCGCACCTTCCAGGTGTTGACCCAGGTGGCCGGCCGCGCGGGCCGCGGCGAACGTGCGGGCCGCGTGATTATCCAGACGCGCGCTCCGCATCACTATAGTATCCGCGCCGCGCAGGCCCAGGATTACGCGCGTTTCGTTCGCCGCGAGCTCGAGCTGCGCCGCGAACTTGGCTATCCGCCGTTCGCACGTCTGGCGATGGTCCGATTCGAGGGCGAAGACGCGCGCCGCGTCGCGAAAATCGCGGCGGCCGCCGCCGAAGCGCTCACGCGCGCCGCTGCGTCGCCGGAAATTCTGCGCGTGCTCGGACCCTCGCCGGCTCCGATCGAGCGAATCAAGCAGCGCTACCGATGGCAGGTGATGCTAAAATCCAAAGAGTTACGGCCGATGCGCGCCGCGCTGGCGGCGATGCGTGCGGAGATTGCTCCGCTGGCCCAGGAAAACCGCGTCTATCTGATCATCGATATCGATCCGGTGCGGATGCTATAGGCGCGAGACGATCGTTACACAGGAACCCGCGATGGAATCAAATCATCCCGCCGTGCCGCGCGCGCGGCACAGCTTTGACGTGCGGATGGAAGACGGCGCGATCATCCGCGTGCGCCAGCATGGCGTCGCCGCCGCGCCGCGACTCGTCTTAAGCCACGGCAACGGGCTCGCGATCGACGGCTATCTGCCGTTCTGGGGGCCGCTTTGCGCGCGCTACGAAGTCGTGCTGTTCGATTTCCGCAATCACGGCCACAACCCGCTGCATCGCGAAGAAGCGCATCTATGGACCCATTTCGTGACCGACATGGAAACCGTATTCGCGGCAATTGGGCGTGAGCTGGGCGTCAAGCGGACCGCGGGGGTGTTTCACTCGCTCTCGGGCGTTACGGCCGCGATGCACGCGCGGAGATTTGGCAAACGCTTCGACGCGCTGGTGCTGTTTGATTCCCCGGTGTTCCCGCCGCAAGGGCATCGCCTGCGCCGCAACCAGGCGGATGATAAGACTTCGCTGGCCGGGCGTGCGCGCCGCCGCACTGAGCGCTACGCCGATCCCTCGGTCCTCGCCGCGCAGTTCCGCAAGTACAATCCGCTCTGGCGTCCCGAGGCCTACGAACTTATGGCGCGCGCGACCCTGCGCCACGACACTCGCGCAGGCGATTGGATTCTTGCCTGTCCGCGCGAGCTCGAGGCGAATGTGTTTTCGACCAATGCCGATCCGACGCTGTGGAACGCGATGGGTTCGATCCCGGTGCCGGTCAAACTGATCTGCGGCGATCCGAATCTGGTCGGCGCGATGCCGCCGGCGCTGATTGGACGCGAGCTGGCCGCCGAACACAAGCTGCCCTACGAAGCGATCGCCGGCACCACGCATTTCCTGCAAATCGAACAGCCCGAGCAATGTACCCGCGCGATGGAATCGTTCCTGGCCAAATACGATCTCGCCGCGCGCTGAGGCGGCTTTCGAGCGGCCGGGCGCTTTGATAGATTTTTCGATCTTGGACGTGTTTTAGATGGCGCTCTTAAGAATCCGGAAATTTCCCGATGAGTCCCTCAAGCAGGTCGCCGAACCGATCGAGAATATCGACGGCGCGATCAACTCGCTCATCGACAGCATGGCGCAGACCATGTACGCCGCGCCCGGCGTCGGCCTGGCGGCGCCGCAGGTCGGCGAATCCAGGCGCATCGTCGTTCTCGATACCGATCACGACGAGCCCGGCAAAAATCTGCTCAAGCTGATTAACCCGCGCATCGTCGAGGCCGAGGGCACGGTCATTTGGGAAGAGGGATGCCTGTCCGTGATCGACTACACGGCCGACGTCGAGCGCGCGGCGCGGGTGCTGGTGCGCGCGTGGACGCCCGAGCAGAAAGAGATTGAAATCGAAGCCGACGATCTTCTCGCCGTCGCGCTGCAGCACGAGATCGATCACCTCGACGGCAAGCTGTTCATCGATCGAATCAGCCGGATCAAGCGCGAACTCTATCGGCGCAAGCTCAAAAAGCTGATCAAGGACGGCAAGGCCGACGAACGCCCCTCCAAGGTCAGGATCTGAAATCGCATTGCCGCTGAAAATAATTTTCATGGGCACGCCCGCGCTCGCGGCCCGCATTCTGGACCGCCTGGCGGCGGCGGCCGACCCGCGCTTCGCCGTCGTTGCCGTCGTGACCCGTCCCGACGAGCCGCGCGGCCGCGGGCTGGCCCTCTTGCCGAGCGAGGTTGGCGCGGTCGCCGCGCGGCACAATCTGCCGGTGCTGAAGCCGGTCAGGATTCGCACCCCTGACTTTCTGGCCGAGATCAAATCGTACGATCCCGATCTGCTGGTGGTCGCGGCCTATGGAAGAATCCTGCCGCAGCCGATTCTTGACGCCGCGAGGATCGCGCCAATCAATGTTCACGCGTCGCTACTGCCGCGCTTTCGCGGCGCCGCGCCGATCGAGGCGGCGATTCTGTCCGGCGACGCCGAAACCGGCGTGACGATCATGCGAGTCACGGCCGCGATGGACGCCGGGCCGATGATTCTGCGCCGTGCAATTCCAATTGCGCCCGACGACACGCAAGCCTCGCTCAAGGAGAAGCTCGCCGGGCTGGGCGCCGACGCGCTGCTCGCGGCGCTCGATCTCTACGCGCGCGGCGCGGCGGTTGAGACCCCGCAGGACGAGTCGCTGGCGACCTACACAAAACCGATCCGCAAAGAGGACGCGGCGATCGATTGGAGCGCCGCCGCCGCGCATATCGAGCGGATGACGCGCGCCTTCGATCCGTGGCCGGTCGCGCGCACGACGCTCGGCGGTGCGCCGATGCTCATCTGGCGGGCGCGCGTAGTTGAACCTGGGAACATCGAAACTACACCAGCGCCCGGAACTCTTGTTGCCGTAAAACGCGAGGCGACGGTGAAATGCGGTCGCGGCAAACTGGTGCTGGTCGAGGTGCAGGCTCCCGGACGCAAGCGGATGCGCGCGGCGGATTTTTTCAATGGACGCAAAGTCGCGCCGGGCACGAGGCTGGGCACATGACCCCTCCCGTCAGGCGGCCGCCCGCGCGCGCGGCGGCGGCTGCGGGGCCGAAAGTCGCCGACGAGGGTCTGCGCACGCGGCGAATCGCACTTGATATTCTGCTCGAAGTCGAGCACCGCGGCGGATACGCCGACGCGCTTTTGGGCGGCAGGATTGCCACGCTCGAGCCCGCCGATCGCCGCCTCGTCACGCGCCTGGTGCTCGGCACGCTCGCGTGGCGCGCGCGGCTCGATTACGAACTCGAGCAGATCACGGGCCGCAATCTTGCGCCGATTCAGCCCGAGGCGCTCGAGATCATGCGGATGGGGCTGTTGCAGCTCCGGTTTCTCGATCGGATGCCGCTGCACGCCGTTGTTTCGACCGCGGTCGAGCTCGCCAAGCGCAGCGCCGAGAGCAGAATTGCGGCGGGATTCGTCAACGCGGTGATGCGCCGCGCCGCGCGCGAAAAGATCGCGCTGCCCGCGCGCGCTCTGGACCCGGCGCGGTATCTTTCAATCGCCTGTTCGCATCCGCGATGGCTCGTGGAGCGGTTCGTAGAGTGGTTTGGCGCCGAAGACGCCGAGCGCCTGATGGCCGCCGACAATGAGGCCGCTCCCAACGTAATCCGCTTGAATCTGGCGCGCGGCTCGCGTGCGGAAATAATCGAGCGGCTCTCCGCCGACGGTTTCGAGATGGGCAGCGGCGGCCGCGCGCTCGAGACGATCGTTCTTGCCAGCGCCGCGCGCTTCGATTCCGAGTCCTACCGCGCGGGACTGTTCGTCGCGCAATCCGAGGCGTCGCAGCTCGTGGCGCGGATGCTTGCGCCACGCGCGGATGCGGTGATCGTCGATCTGGCCGCGGCTCCCGGCGGCAAATCAACTCATCTCGCGGAACTCGCCGGGCCCGGCGCGCGAATTATCGCACTCGACCGCAATCACGGCGGGCTCAAGAACGCCCGCGATCTCGCCGCGCGGCTAAGGCATCGCAATATCGAATTCGTTCGCGCCGACGCGTCGGCGGCGCTGCCGTTTCGCCCGCGGAGCGCCGACTTCGTGCTGCTCGACGCGCCGTGCACGGGCCTCGGCACCCTGCGCGAGCATCCGGAGATAAGATGGCGCGTGCAGCAAAGCGATCCCGCGCGGATGGCGATCGTGCAAGCCCGGATGCTTGCGAACGCTGCGGAAATCGTGCGGCCGGGCGGCGCGCTCGTTTATTCGGTGTGCAGCCTCGCGCCGGAAGAGGGCGAGGGCGTGGTCCACGATTTTCTCCGCGCGCATCGCGAGTTCGAGATCGATCGCGCGGCGCCGGTTCGCGCCGATGCGCCCGACCTGTTCGACGACGAGGGGTTCATGCGCACGCGGCCGGATCGCGGCGGTCTGGACGGATTCTTTGCCGCGCGAATCGTGAGAAAATCCGCGTAAACCGCGAAGGGGAATTCGTGGGTGCGATGCTCGCGTGGTAGTGCAGCGGTGATGGTCGTGCGCGTCATCTGACGATCCCCGCGTCGAGCATCTTGGCTGCATCGATCGCGGTTTCAGGCGTCGCGTGCATCTGGCTGAACCGAACTGGCCCCGTGTCGGCGGCCGAATGCGAACCGCCCGCGTGTGCCACTCCGAGCACCAGTGCTCCGGGAGGGATCTCGAGACGCGCGAGATATTCAATGGCCAGGGCATTCGCCTCGGCTTCTTCCTGGCGAGAGTATTTGAGTATTTCGAGGTAGGTCAGAAACGGCAGTGTCGCGCCGGAAATGATCGCCGTCACCCCGATGGCTACTACCTGTGCGCCGGCCGCTGCGGTTTCGGGTTTGGAGGCAGCCATAGACCCATATGCTGTAAGTCCCGCGCCGCCAATCAAAGCCGCCACTGTCGACACCTTATTGCGCGTAGCGGCGGCGCGGGCATGCTGGTAACGCTCGTGGGCCATCAGATGAGCGAGCACGGCGGTGAGTTCCGCGTCGTCAAGCCGACTCACCAGTACCGTCGTCGCAAAGATCGATCCGTCCGGGACGCCGTACCCGGCGGAGTGTTCCGCGCTATAGACATATAGTTTCCAGTAAATCCCGGGAGTCTCGGCGACAGGCTTCAATCGCGCAAAGGCGCGTTGAGCGCGCTCGAAGTCGCGGCCGCTGGTGAGAGGGTTTACGTCGGCGACGATCTTTGCCGCCACCGGCGCGTAGTCAGAACCTTCGATCTGCGCGGGAGGCGGGTCGGGTTCCTCGGGTACCGCGAGTGGCTCGCAGGCGTCCGCCGGAATCGTAACCGGCCACGGCGGCGCGGGCGGCGGTTCGCCGAAATCGAAAATCCGCACATAGGCTGGGACAACGGGAAAGTCGGCAATAACGGTGCCCCTCGGCACCAGGGAAATTCCGGAGGCGTGCCAGTTGGAATGATCGATGATCAAGGTTCGCGCCGGTTCCCGATAGAACAACGCAATCCACGGCGCCGAACTGACCCGCACGGATATGAACGGCCGATCTTTATCGCGTCGAAGCGAGATGTACGTGAATTCGAGTGCGTCAGGATACCCGAGCCTCGCGACGGTATTGCGCACCGTCTCGGTGTAGTCCATCTCGCCGTTCAGGATTCGCATCGCCTCGGCGTCCTGCGCGTTCGCGGAGATCGCGCCGCTCTTCGGGACTGCCAGCGGCATCGACGTAATGCCCCGGTTCAACGGGTAGACCTTGACTTGGTCCGGCGCGACCGGATTCGGAGCGACACAAGCCGACAACCCGAGCGCGATCGCCGCCAGGATCGCGAAGCCGAGAGCGCCCCTATGTATCGACCTGACGAGAGATCGACCGTCGCCGCGCGAGGACTCCGCGCGCATCCGGCTTGGTCGATTAACGATTAAGCCTGGACTGCCGTTTTGACTCTCCGTTGCCAGCTCATCGCGAAGACCGAATGGGCTTCCTCGGCGAGCGTTCAACCCGGTTTTGGTGCACATTGTTTCGCCGGCGCGGGAAAGAGATGGTTTCGCGTTTAGCGGGCGCGCGCATCCGTCAGCGTTTAACGATAATTTTATCAAACTGGTAGGTCACGCAGTAAACGGATTTCCGCGTAAATGACAGCCCCTGACATCGCGAAAGCGCACGCTTTGATACGCAAAAATTGATTCCTGAGCACAACCGGCCGCACAATTATTGCCATCATTCGAAATCCCGCTCGATAATTCCTGTTTGCGCGAATCGCAAACTAACCTACAATCCTTCTTAGAGGAGTCTGCAGCTGCAACACTGCAAACGTTCGGTCACAATGCGGGAAAGCCTGGCAATCGCATTCGCACCAATGAGAATCGCTCTGCGCGATCTCGGGTCCGCACGTGCGAATGCGAATCCTCTCATCATGGCGGCGCTTGTGTTTGTTCTAGCCGCGATGGCGGGATGCTCGGCGCAGAGCGCCGCGCCTGGACTCGCTGCACCGTTGCCGGCGCCATCTTGGCGCGGCGCCAATCCCGAAATTCCCCCGCACGTCGAAGTGGCGTCGTGGTATGGCCCCGGATTCCAGGGACATCCGACCAGCACCGGCGAGCGCTTCAATGAATACGGAATGACGGCGGCCTCGAGAACCCTGCCGCTGGGAAGCAGGGTGCGGGTGACCAATCCCGCCAACGGGCGTTCGGTCGAGGTGCGGATCAACGATCGCGGCCCGTACGTGCGCGGCCGCTCGATCGATCTGTCAAAGGGCGCGGCTGAGCGCCTCGGAATGGCCCGCACGGGCGTGGCGCCGGTGGTGGTTGCGTCGCCGGAGGGCGCGCCGACTCCGAATGTCTATTCGCCGACGCGCGCAGTCGTCGCGACGGCGTATCATCCTGCACCTCGCGCGGCCTACGCGGAGCGATCGCGGCCGGAAACCGCGGCGCGCTGGAAGCGGCGCTGGCCGCTATGGCATCCGACGCATCGCGTCGCGCGCGTGTATCATTCGCGGCGACATTCGCGGATGGTGTGGAATCCGGTGGGCGCCTGGATCGCAAGTTCGCTTCCCACGTTTTGAATTCCCGCGGCGGCTGAGCGATGCGCGCAAATCCGCTTTCCGTGTGCGTTGCGATCGGTTAGTTCTAGCGCAGGACGCCCGCGTGGGAGCGCGTCCGCATTTGCTTTCCATCGCGAGGCGAACTGATGGACGCGACGATTTCGAGCAAACTCAAACAACTCGACGAGGCGATCGGACGCCACGTGCGGCCCGACACGTTTCCGCTCGGAATCCGGATGCTCGCGCCCGGCGAAGCGGTTCCCGACGGCCTGCGCATCCCGAGCAAGAGCATGGGCGAGCATTGGATCGTATGCCAATCGATCGGTGTCGCGCGGCGCTACGGATGGGGTATCGCGGTCGGCAAAGATGACGTGATCTGTCCGCTCTCGGCGATCGCGTTTGGATTTCGCAAACCCAACGACGAGTATTTTCGCGGCTATGCCTCGACCGGCATGTACTGCGAAAACGAAGCAGCAGCCGCGCGCCTCGAAGCGGGAGTGTGGCGCTTCGAGCCCGGCAGCTATGACTATGTGTGCGTCGCTCCGCTCGCTCGCGCGACCTTCGAGCCGCATATCGTCGCGGTCTATGCCAACAGCGCGCAGGTGATGCGCCTGGTGAATGCCGCGCTCTACACCCGCGGCGGAAGAATCGAAAGCACGACGGGCGGCCGGCTGGATTGTGCGGAAATAGTAATTCAGACGATGACCACGGCCGCGCCCAAGGTGATTATCCCGTGCAATGGCGATCGCGTATTCGGGATGGCGCAGGACACGGAAATGGTCTTTGCCTGCCCGTGGGGATTTGTGGACGAGTTGCTCAAGGGACTCGAAGGAACTCACAAGGGCGGCGTGCGCTATCCGATTCCGGTCGCGATGCGGGGTACAGTCACGATGCCGAAGCATTACCAGGAACTGCTGTCGATGCTGGAGGAGCGGGACAAAAAGTAGGCGATGGGGTCCTGCGCGCGCACCCGAGTAACGTGGAACTGAGTAATACGATAGTCCTCGATTGCATATCGGACTGAGAGTCGTCCGCGTATTCGTGACGCGGGAACGGGCGGCCCCTGATGATGGGCCGCCCGGTTTCATTACTCATCGCGCATACTGGCCGGCGCGTTCAATCGTTGGCGCGCGGCGGACTGTCCATCGGGTGCGCGCCGCCTTTGGACATCAGAGCGTGCATCTGCTCGTGCAGCGACTGCATCTGCGAATCGATGCTGCCGGCTTGCGCGATCTGCTGCGGGGTCAGGACCGCGCGAACCTTAAGCGCCGTCTGCACAAATGCCTGATCGATTTGGCTCTGGGTCTTTTCGTTGGCCGCGACGAGCGGCGTCAGATCGGAGGCCGAAACCGACCCTGCCGAGAGGTACTTCGCGGCGACCGCCTGACGGCCGGCATGCAGTTGCTGGAATAGCGGCTTGAGCGTGCCGAACTCCGACTTCATGATCTGATGAATCTGCTCGTGCTGCGCCGGGGTCAGATTCGCCGAGTGCAGAATTATCGGCATCGGTATGCCGACCGCGCTGCCGGGTGCGCCGTGGCCATGCATGCGCGCCGCGGCCGGTGCGGCGGTTATCGCGAGTGCGAATATTCCGGCGGTAAGTCCCATCCATCTTGCTTTCATTTCGTTTAGTCTCCTTCCTTTCCGAAGTTAATCGTTCACCAGAGCGAGGATTCGGACTTCCGGCCGGCCCGGAGAGGCGGGGCGGCAGCTCAATGGCTGCCTACGAAGCTTGCGGCCGGGAACATCGTCGTTCCCGCTCTTGATAAGGCAGACGCGGGGCGTCGTAGCGAGTTGCGCGCGCGGGTGCGCCCGGTGGTGTAAGATACCCAGTGTGGCAGAGAGCGGGCGCACGGATTCACCGGGGTGCTTCCGGAGCGCAACTCGGGAAACCGCGCCGCGTCTGGCTCGTATAGGAATGTCGTGGGAAGTACTTGCCTCAAGCACGAAGACCCGGTTGCGATAGTGGTTCGCGCGCAATCCGGCGACGACGCCGCGCTCGAGGAGCTGGGCGTGCTCTACCAGCAACGAATTGGCGGGTTCGTCTATTCGCTGATCGGAGATCCCGATGCGATCGCGGATACCTGCCATTCGGTGTTCCTCAAGATGATCACCGGGCTCAAGCGATTGCGCGAGCCGGCGAGCTTCGAGCCGTGGCTGTTCAGAATCGCGCGCAACGCGTGCAATGATTTCCTGCGGCGCAAGCGGATGCGCCAGATTTTCGTCGCGTTTGAGCGCAAGCATGAGCAGGTCGCCGCTCCCGCGCGACCCGAGCGCGACAGCAGGATCGACGCGATGCGCCGCGCGATTGCCGGGTTGCCGGCGCGCCAGCGCGAGTTGATCTCGCTCCTCCAGGACAATGAATGGAGCTACGAGGATCTGGCGCGGATCACGCGGACCACGGTCGGCTCGGTCAAATCGCGGCTGTTCCGGGCGCGCGAATATTTGCGCGAAAGAATCACCGCGGAAGAGCTCCGCGAAATCCGGTCCGAACCGCCGCGCGCCGTGGTTACCCATATCTCCCGAGAGGACTCGAATGACTACTAGATTTGGCTACTCACAACGCCGCGAAGCGGGCCGCCGCCTGCCGCCCGGCTTTTCCGGCCGCGTCGTTGCTGACGCGCGCGCCGCCGCGCGCGGCGCGGGCGAGCGGCGCCTGATGGCGATTACCGGCGCCGCCTGTATCGCGCTCGTGATCGCGGGACACTGGGCGATCACGGCGGCCACCAGCCGCGCGAATCTCGAGCAATGGTCCAGCACGGCGAACCAGATCGTCGCGCTCGAAGAGACCCCATGAAAGATCGCCTGCAAACAATCATCATAACCGTGCTCCTGTTCGTCAGCGGATTGCTGGTCGGCGTGTGGACCCAGCGCAGCCGGCCGTTTCCGCCGCCGCCGATTGCGCTGATGGGCGAGTTCCAGGGGCCGCGCGTCCTCGGCGAATTCCCGCATCATCATTTCCATCACTTCGGCACTGAAGGATTCTTCGGCGGAAAGCATCTGTCGCCCGACGAGATGCGCCGCAGGCTCGCCGCGCTTGAACCCCACATCAAGGCGTTTCAAGCCAACCTCGCCAATATCGAAAGCGACTTCCGCCGCCAGTTCGACGCGATTCTGACGCCGGTGCAAAAGAGCAAGCTCGACGAAATCACCGCTCGGCACGACCGCCGCTTCGGCGACGGTCCGATGCCGGGATGCGCGGGCGAGCTTGGTACG
Organism: Binataceae bacterium (SeqCode); assembly: GCA_035533435.1. Classification (GTDB taxonomy): domain Bacteria; phylum Desulfobacterota; class Binatia; order Binatales; family Binataceae; genus JBARDN01. The sequence goes on along the minus strand of DATLTX010000126.1, from coordinate 2,462 downwards.
CCGCTCATCCCGATCGTGATCTACCGTCCGTTGCTCGACCGGATGACGGAGATGCTGACGCTGACGCCCGCGCAGCACGATCAGCTCGAGACCCTGCTGGCGGAGCGGCGCGCGCGATTTCTGAAATTCGTCGATGACAACCCGCCGCCGAGCTTTCACCTGCGCGACATGATGAACCACACTCCCGCGCCGAGCGCGGCCGCCACCGGCGCCGCGGCTGCGCCGGCGGCGACCGACTGATCCGGTGCGCTCGCGGCGCGCCGCGCGCGGGGCTATCTTGTGCTGATGGAGCGACAAGACAAGATCGCGCCGTCGGTGCTGGCCGCCGACTTCGCGCGGCTGGGTGAAGAGATCGCGCGGGTCGAGCGCGCGGGGGCGGACCTGATTCATTTCGACGTGATGGACGGGCACTTCGTGCCCAACATCTCGATCGGTGTGCCCGTGCTCGAATCGCTGCGCAAAGTGACGCGGCTGCCGCTCGACGCGCATTTGATGATCGAGAATCCGGAAAAATTTGTCGAGGTTTTCGTCAAAGCGGGCGCCAATTCCGTGTCGGTTCACGCCGAGGTCTGCAAGGATATTCCCGCGATGGCGAAGCGGCTGCATGATCTCGGCGCGCGCGCGTCGATCGGCATCAATCCCGAAACCGACGTCGAGCGCGTTCTGCCGTTCGCCGAGCATCTCGACATGATCCTGATCATGAGTGTGCATCCGGGCTTTGGCGGACAGGGATTTATCCCCGAGGCGCTCGACAAGCTGCGGATCGTAAAGCGCGAGCTCGACCGGCGCGGACTCGCGCTCGATATCGAGGTCGACGGTGGAGTGAAGCTCGACAATATCGCCGACGTGAAGGCGGCGGGCGCCAACGTGTTCGTCTCCGGCTCGGGAATCTTCGGGCATCCCGACTACGGCAAAATCATCGACGAGATGCGCGAGCGTATCGCGCACGCCGGCTCTTCGGCGCCGCGCAAATAGTCGCTTTTGGCGGGCGCGGCGGCGCTCTCGCGCGGGATTGGTGGCGATGCTATAACAATCGTTCCGCGCGGGCCCGGCATGGAAATTCGGAATCGGGGTGTAGCTCAGCCTGGCCAGAGCACTGCGTTCGGGACGCAGGAGTCGCTGGTTCAAATCCAGTCACCCCGACCATACTTTTCCCCCGCAAACTTGAGTCATTGTGCTTAGCCTCATCGTCCTGATAATCGGCGCGTACCTGATCGGATCGATCCCGTTCGGTGTGATTGTCGGGCGGATCCGCGGGTTCGATCCGCGCGCGGTCGGTTCGGGAAATATCGGGATGACGAACGTCGCGCGTGCGGGCGGCACCAGCGCCGCGATCATCACATTCGTTGGCGATATCCTCAAAGGAGCATTGCCCGTCCTCTTCGCGCGCGTGGCGGGCTTTGGCCCCGCGGCCGTCGCATGGACCGCGATCGGCGCATTCGTCGGCTCGATCTGCTCGGTCTTTCTGGGGTTCAGCGGCGGCAAGGGACTTTCAGCGGCGCTAGGCATCTGGCTCGTGATTTCTCCGCTCGCCGTGCTGGCCGCGGCGAGCGCATTCGCAATTGTAGTCGCGATCTTCCGGATCATGTCGCTCGCGTCCCTGACTGCCGCGATCGTGATGCCGCCGGCCGTCGCCTTGCTGCACTTGCCGAGCCCGTACCTGCTGCTCGCAATCGTCATAACCGCGCTGGTAATCCTGCGGCATCGCGCGAATATCGCGCGCCTGATTCGCGGAGAGGAACCGGTGTTTCGGCCCAAGGGAAAATCTGACGGCGCCGCGGCCTGACCGCCCGGCGATGCCTGCGAATTCATCGTTAGCCCGTTCGATGGGCATAATCACCCGGGAAACGCGCCTTTCACGGCGCTTTCGCACTATTGGCGATGGCATCGCGATTGCCTGTCTATAGATGGGACTGGCGCCTGCGGCGGGTACTTGCGTAACCCGCCGCGAAAGGGAAAAGGTATGAGAGCCTTGCACTGCCGCCTTCGCGGCGCGGTGGACCGGTGACGGACGGAAGAGGAGTCATTTGAAAAAGGTCGAGGCGATCATCAAGCAGTTCAAACTCGACGGAGTCAAAGAAGCCCTGTCGAGTATCGGAGTGCAGGGCCTTACCGTCAGCGAAGTCAAAGGAATTGACCGCCAGAACGGTCGTTCCGAGCTCTATCGGGGCGCCGGGAACGTGGTTGATTTTCCGCCAAAGGTAAAGCTTGCGATAGTCGTCGCCGACGATATGGTCGCGCAGGCGGTCGAGACAATCGAGCGCGCCGCGCGCACTGGCCAGGTGAGGGATTGAGAGGAGTCATATGAAGAAGGTTGAGGCGATCATCAAGCCGTTCAAGCTCGATGAAGTCAAAGAAGCCCTGTCGAGTATCGGAGTGCAGGGCCTTACGGTCAGCGAAGTAAAAGGCTTCGGCCGCCAGAAGGGGCATACCGAGCTCTATCGGGGCGCCGAATATGTGGT
>DATLTX010000125.1:0-2378 GCA_035533435.1 Binataceae bacterium (SeqCode) | reverse complement strand
ATTGCGCCCGCATAACCGGGCCGCGCCACGCCCGCGCGCTGCTGCATCCACTGCGGCGGCTGCAGCGAGAACAGGCCGAAGCTCGAAAGCGCGAGCGCGATCAGCATCGCGGCCAGAATTGAAAGCACGAACGGATTCTGCATCGCGGCGCCGAACAGCCCGCCCGACATCGCCACCGCGACTCCCACCGCGGAAAACATCACGGCGATTCCCAGCACGAACAGAATCGCGAGCACCAGCACGCGGCGCGGACCGCCGCCCTGATTGCCGAAGTACGCGATCGTCACTCCGATCAGCGGATAGACGCACGGCGTCAGGTTCAGCGCGATCCCGCCGATAAACACAAAGAAGAAGCCGAGGAACCATCCGTGATGCGCGAAGACGTCGGCGGGCGCGTTTTCCGGCGCCGCCGCCGCGATCCGCGCGCTGAACGCGATCGCACCCGCGAGGATCGCGGCGGCCGCCAAGACGATACCGGCGCGGCTTGGCGCGCGTGACGTAGTTCGCGAATTCATCTGACGAATCGATTCCGCATCGGGCGCGATTTCCGCGCGCGGCGGCGCTGGCGCGCTTAGCCGCTGGCGGTCGAGGTTCGTTTGCCGTTTCCCGCGGAAAGCGGAACCGAATCCACTATTTCGAGTCCGTAGCCGGGCAGGTTGGCCAGCCGCGGCGTCGCGTCGGACATGATGATCATCTTGCGCACGCCGATATCGCGCAGGATCTGCGCGCCGATCCCGTAGTCGCGGAAATCCGATTCAGTTGCGCCGTAGCGCGTGCTGGGCCGCTTGCCCTGATGCCCGCCAAAGCCGTCGAGCTCCGAGGCGATCGCGTTGGACTCGCGCTTCAAGTAGAGCAGCACGCCTTCCCCCGCCGCCGCGATTCGCTCCATCGCGGAGCGCAGCAGCTCGCGCGTATTGCGTCCCGTGTAACCGAACACGTCGCCGGGCAGGTACTCGCGATGCGCGCGGACCAGGATCGGGCGCTGCGGATCGACGTTGCCCATCACCAGCACCAGATGCTCGGTGTAATCGACGAGGTTGCGGTAAACCAACGCGCGGAAATTGCCGAAGCGGGTCGGCAGCCGCGCCTCGGCGATTTTCTGCACCATCGTCTCGTTGCGCAACCGGTACTCGATTATATCGGCGACGGTGACGATCTTGAGTCCGTGCACGCGCGCGAACTCGACCAGGTCATCGCGCCGCGCCATCGTGCCGTCGTCCTTCAGTATCTCGCAGATCACACCCGCCGGCTTCAGTCCCGCAAGCCGCGACAGGTCCACCGCGCCTTCGGTCTGCCCGGTCCGCACCAGCACTCCGCCCTCGCGCGCACGCAGGGGATAGACGTAGCCGGGCGTGATGAACTCGCTGCCGCTCGCGTCTTCGCGCACGGCCTGCAATATCGTCTTCGCGCGGTCCTGCGCCGAGATTCCCGATCCCGCGCAACGCCGCGCCGTGATCGCGGTGGTGAACGCGGTGCCGAGCGGAGCTTGGTTGTCGCCGACCATCATGCTGAGCCCGAGCCTGTCGATCCGGTCCGCCGCCATCGGCAGGCAGATCAGCCCGCGCGCGAACTTGGACATGAAGTTGATCGCCTCGGGCGTGACCTTCTCGGCCGCCATCGAAAGGTCGCCTTCGTTTTCGCGCTGCTCGTCATCCATCAGGATGATCATATGGCCGCGGCGGGTTTCCTCGAGCGCCTCTTCGATCGTGACAAAGGGCGCGCGGGCTTTGGTGCGGGGATTGATTTCGCCGAACATTGAAGACTCTCGCCGAGGGCGCTCGAAACTGACTCTCCGTATCCTAGGAAATTCTACTCCGGAAGCAAAACGCGCACGATGGGGGCGGGGATCGCCCGCCGGCCACTTTCGCGCGGGTCAGTGCTATCTTCGATGCGTGGCTCAGCCCATTCATACCGCGGTTTTGCTGGCCGCGGGCCGCGGGACCCGCCTTGGCACGCTTACCGCCGATACGCCCAAGCCCCTGCTTGAGGTCGCCGGCGCCCCGCTTATCGAGCATATCGCGGGCGCGCTCGCCGAGGCCGGCGTTTCGCGCTTCATCGTGGTGACCGGATATCTCGGCGCGCAGGTCGCCGCGTGGTGCGAAAAATTCGCGCAGGACAATCCAGGAATCGAGGTCGAGGCCGTCGCGCAGCGTGAGCTCAACGGGACCGGCGGCGCGATACTTGCCGCTCGCGGGAAGATTGCGGACGAAGCGCGATTCATCTTCGGATGGGGCGACGTGCTGATGGACCGCGCGAACTATCATCGCTTCGCCGCGCGCGCCGCCGAAAATGATTTCGACCTGCTGCTCGCCGCCAACCGGATGAAAGATCCGTGGCGCGGAGCGGCGGTCTACCTGACTCCCGCCATGCGCGTCGAA
>DATLTX010000124.1:0-11133 GCA_035533435.1 Binataceae bacterium (SeqCode) | reverse complement strand
CGCGGGCGCGCCGGGGCGGATTCGGCTGAACGACGCGCCGGCGCGATTCATCGTGAGACTCAGCGCCGCGAAGGTTCCGCAAATTCTGCGCGGCGCGATCGCGATTACCGCTGCCCCGCTGCGCTCGGCCGCGCGCGCGATCCGCAGCGCGGCGCTGTCGGAGATCGCGCGGAAAAATGTATCGCCGAAGTCGAGTACGACGAGGCCGAAACCTCCCGCTTCGAGCACCATCTCGGCAGCTTTGAAGACGCCGCCCTCGCGCGAGGATGCGATACGCGCGCGGCTTGCCTCACGCGGGATCGCGGCCCACAGCACCCGCGCCAGATCGACTCCGGCGGCGGCGATACTCGCGGGATCGAATGCGCCCGCGGCGTCGATCCATGCGATGACCTCGCCGCTCCCGGTCGCGACCGCCGCGAACGCCGCCGCGAGCGAGGTCCTGCCGGTGCCGGGACGTCCGATAATTTCGCTGACCCGCCCGCGCGCGATTCCGCCCTCGAGGATGGCATCGAGCGCATCGATACCAGAAGCCAGCCGCCGCGCCTTGCGAGTAAGCTCTCGCCCTCGAAAAACCCCTGCAAAATCAGGTATTTGAGGCTTATTTACGGGAGTGGGCGAGGGCGACCGGACGGTCTCGAGCGCCGGGGGTTGAGGTAAGATCCATGAAGTTTTGATCGCCGCCGCCACGGATCGAGTTTTCGCTTTTTATTCGCCATAAGTCAAACGAACGTGGGGGTGGGGGTAGGAGATAAGAGACCTCCGAGGTCACCCCCCTACCCAAACCCATTCGCCTGCCAGTTGCCACAGCGGTCGCTAATTGGATCCGAGCAGCCTAATCGAAATGGGGGACCAATGAGATGGATAGACGGCCATGGCTAAGGTGTATGACGGATAAATGGATTCTGTGGCGCTGTCCACGTTGTCAAGAGGGCACGCTCAAGCCCGTACCGGAACCGATAGTGCTTTACGAAACGAAAGCGTCCGGGGATGCGCACGAGGAAAAGGGTGAAATCAATAGCTGAGGGTATCTGACAGTCCTCCCGAACCTTTTGGTCCGGCAATGGGGTGAGAAATCCAACGTACTGAGCCATCAAGGAGAGAGGATGCCGATGCGGAAGAGCCGGTTTCACTGGAGTCGCAGATCTTTGCCGCAATGTCCACACGAGCTTGCATCCTTCATTGGCTTCAGACTCAGTTGACGACACGATCGGCAGAAGACGACACAGACAAAGCCCTTACCCGTCGTGATCCGCTTTTCCTCACGCTCGTAGCAGCTATTTAGGCGCTTTATTAAGCTGGCAAAACCATCGACCGGCGCGGTCTGAATCGCGGGGAGGAGCATGAAATTGGTAGATGGCGAACCGTACCAAGTTGGAACGTGGAATGTCTTTAAGCCAATGTCTACATCTCCATCCTTATCGTGCTCGAATGGAAGAATCTGATAGCCAAAGCCGTCGCTTTTCAGGTCCGGAATTTTAGCAAGGATTGCTTGCTGCGCTGGATATGGGGGAAAAGAATTACGATCCATAAAACCCGTCTCGCAAATGTACACGTCGAGAAGCGAGACATTGGAAGATCCAAACCTTCTGTATGCTCGTAGCTGTTTAATCGTGTTCGCGGTCTTCCCGGATTTCAGCGAACGTGCCGTTCCGTCCCTGCACAAGAGGCTCACTTTTACTTCCCACGTCTTGTAAATGTACCCGTCCGAGTGAGGAGGGTAAGAGGAACGCCCACGAACGGATTTCGGCAGGGGAAGCAGGCAAGCGATTACGTCCATATCGCTTGTGAAGCTCCCTCCGGTACCCAGATCCATCGGAGTATTTAGCGCAAACCAACGGAAGATATGCCCCTCAGCCAGCGGAGCTTGAAGCGGCAACGTCTCAAAAATTCTACAAATGGCGGCCTTCTCGCGAAACTGCGAAGGTGACTCGAATAGCGTCATTCGAACTGATCTTTACGCGTCGATCAGCCACCTGCCAAGGCGCGCCTGCAGCCCGGGGAGGGGGGCCTGTGGGGAACCTTATCTCCTAACCCTTCAAACGGCTGATGATTTGGAATTTTTTGACCTGATAAACTGGTTTTGTGCAGTCCAGATGGAGGACGTTAAGTGGAGATACTGACGGATGAGATCAAGAACGCGTTAATGGCGAAGCTTTGGTATGCCGCATTAGTGCTCACGCTGACTTTGCCGGATATTTGTGCGGCACTTGAATCGGCCGACGGACGATCCACACCCGAACGTTACAAGGCGTGGTATGACGCTTGGCTGAAGAAAAAGTACAACGGACTGATGAGCGCTAATGATCTCTATTTCCTTCGCTGCGGAGTGGCGCATCAAGCGAAGTTTCTGCACCCTGCGATGCATTATCAACGGATCTTCTTTACCTTACGTCCGAACGGGATGTTCTTTCATAAGAACATTTGGAGGGGTGCGCTAAATCTTGACTTGCCGTGGTTCTGCAAAGACGTGATTGAAAGTGTCGAGGAATGGTTCGCTCAGAAAAAAACGGATCCGATCGTACAGAAGAACTTGGCCAACCTAGTGCAATTTCATCCAAACGGCTTGCTTCCCTACTTGGAGGGCGTGCCGGCCGTCGGGTGAAGGATACTCCGCCATTTGACTTCGGGGCCATCTGCGGATTTGACCGACGTAATCTCTCTCGCGCGGGCGGGGCGCTAGCCGGTGTAGGTGGCGAGCCACCAGGTGTTGCCGTAGGTGTCTTTCACGCTGGCGGTGCGTTCCTGGTAGGGCTTGTCGGCGGGGGCGGCGACTGAGGTTGCTCCCGCTTCGAGGGCGCGCTTATACGCGGCGTCCACATCTTCCACATAGACATAGATCGACGCTCGAGTGCCGTCGGGATGCGGCGGGTCGCCGGCTTCGAGCACGATCATCGAGTCGCCGATTTTCGCTTCGATATGAAATCCGTTTCCGGCCGGCAGGCGTTCGAGCTCCTGGGCGCCGAAGGCATGTTTCACTAACTCGGGCACCTTGAGGTCGCCGTAGAGGTAAGGGCGGACGCTGCCAATTCCGTGGCGAATATGTTTGTTCGCGGCGCTCATCGAGATTCCTCCCGTCGAGTAGATCGCAGTTGGATGCTTACTACAGATCAACTGTCGCGGCGCGCTTTGGTTACGCCGGTTATTATATCCGGCGAGGAGGGTGTTGTCCGCTGCCTTTCCTATTTGAGCGCGTCAGTGGTGGCTTTGTTTACTGGCGTCCACGTCGCGTCGGGATCGTATGCCGTCATGGTGCTGGCTATCTGCGTAGTATTGGGGCCCAGATCCTTTTGATACATCTGGCCGTCCTGGTTGACGATGAAGGTCATTACTCCAGAGTTGCGGTAGCTAACCGGATAGGCAACGATCGCGAATCCACCGGTCATCTTGCCATCGACGATATAGCTGCGCGCGCCACCGGGCGCATCGGCTCCCTGACTGGTGAGTAACCGATATAGGTAGCCGTGGAAGGGATGCGGAGATTCGGAGCCGCCGGCGTGGTATTGATATCCTTCATAGGCTGCTTCGGCGACCAGCGGGCCAAGAGGACTTTCCGGCGCGCCCGACTTGACCTGCCAGAATAAGCCGTCCTGAGTTCCTGGCGCGCTGCGAAACTTCTGCGCGTATTGATGTATCTGCGCGCCATCGTGAAAGGCGGCGTAATAGTCGTGCTGGGCATCGCAGATTGCGGTGCAGACCTTGATTACGTTCAGCTCATTGGAGCCGATCCGCCGATACAACACCTCCTGCTTGCCGTATGCCGTATCGAAGTACCATTGAGTTCCGGTTTGCTTGAGCGGTATCGGAGAGGGCCAATTCTCACTGCCGATGTAGAGGAAGGTTCGTCCATCGCCGGCCGCGAGAAATTGATGCGACGCGCGATACTTGGCGGTAAACGCATCCTGATTCTTCTGGTCGGCGACCCGATCACCCGAGGAGATCAAATCGCGCCCCGACGGACCCAGTATCGCCAGCATCGCCGCCTCATCGTGATTCTGTACGGCCACGGCGAAGGCATCCGCACCCTCGGTAGCCGAACTGAACGTCTTCTGGCCGGGCTCCTGTGCCAAGGCCGTCCGAATGCTGACGAGCCCCATTATCAGGATTAGCCCCAAAACTTGCAGAGCGATCCGGGTGGCCGTGTGTGGTTGGTTACGATCCATAGATTGAAGCGCTGGGTTTTTCCGCGATTGAGGATTAATGGCCATGATCGCCGCCCTGACCGTGTCCTGCGCCATCACCTCCGCCATGATGACCGCGGCTGTCGCCGCCACCATGTCCCTCATCTCGATGGTCGCTATAGCTGGTTCGGCCACGGGAACTTGCCTCCCAGGTCTCGTTACCGGGAGCGTAGCCGCCGAATATGCTGCGGTTCGTACCGGGATGCGGATAACTGTCGTAGCCCCGGTAGCTGCTGTTTGGGTAATAGTTGTTCGGGTAATAGTTGTTCGAGTAGTAGCCCGGATTTCCGCCGCCCCAACCGCCGCCCCAACCGGGACCGCCGCCGAAACAACCCGTTACCAGAGTTGCGAAGAGCAGCGCTATAAAGATTCTCACTTTCCGGCTGCGGAGAGATAGCATGTTCATTTTGATTTTTGATTGCGCTGACTCAGCGCATGCAAAGGCGGTTACCGTGCATTAAGCATCGGACGGCCAGCGCTCGCGGTCAAGCTATTATCTTGCGAGACGGATTATTTGTTCCGCAAGTAACGCCTGCGTTTATGAGGGGTCGAGGCGCACTTTGGTTACGCCGTTTAGCATCGGGTCGATACGGCGGGCGAGGAATCCGGCGAGGAAGGTCTTAGCGAACCATGCGAATGGACGGCTGGTCAGGGCGCGGCTGTAGAAGGTATCGCCGAACTGGAGCCGCGGACCCATCTGCTGCATATTCTGAATCGTGACGATCTCCGGCGCGCGTTCGGCTTGCACGGCGCGTGCGGCGGCGTCCAGATTCTCTGGCGACGCGCCTGCGGCGAACGCGCGGCCGAGATGATTTCCGGCGACGATCGCGTCGCGCAGCGCGATATTGATCCCCTGCGCTCCGACCGGCGACATCGGATGCGCCGCGTCGCCGATCAACAGCGCGCCCGGCACGGTCCAATCGCGGATGCGGTCGCAAACCACGTCGAGGAGTACGGGATGCGCCAGCGCGTCGCGCCGCGGGGCCAGGAATTCGACGATCACCGCGGGCAGATACGGCGCCATCGCCCCGAACCATCCGTCGGCGCCGAGCTTGCGGAAGTCCGCGTACCGGCCTTTTTTGATCACCCATCCGATCTGCAAATGTCCTTCGGGCGAAGGGTAGAGGATGAACAGATGGCCCGAGCCGAAGACGAAGCATGCGGTCTGATTGTCGAGGAACTGCCCCGGCACGTGGGTCCACACGACGTCAAAGCCCTGCTGGATATGCTCGACAGCGAGGCCGAGGCGCTTTCTGATAGCCGAGGTGCGGCCGTCGGCAGCGATTACGAAATTGGCACGGAACTCGCGCGGTCCGGATATGGTGTCGGCGCGCACTCCGGCGACACGGCCGCTTTCCATGATCAAATCGCGCATCGTGGCGCCGCGTTCGAGAGCGAAGCCGGGGAATTTCGCGGCCTCGGCGGCGATCATCTCGAGCATCGTGCCTTGCGGTACGACCGTTGGCGTCCGGGGCAGGCTCGCGAGCGAAATCTTTGCGAGCGGCGCCACGCCGCGGAAAATTTCGACTGCGGGGATCGCGAGGCGCGGCAGGTCGTGCGCGGCGACGCCGAGTCCGGCCTGCTCGAGCGCGTCGATACCCGAGGGCATCAGCACCTCGCCGCGGAACTCGCGGCCGAAATCGGTCTGGCGCTCGATCGACGTGACGGTCACGCCGCGGCGCGCGAGCAAGTAGGAGAGGCTGGCACCCGCGGGTCCGGCGCCGACGATGATCGCGGATGCCATCGTCAGGTTTCTCGAAGCTGGTTCAGACCTCCCGGTCGATCTGTTCGTCGATAATCGCGGCCAGGCTGTCGCGATAGGGCGAGGGGCGCAGCTCGCGCAGGATCTCGCGTGCGATCTTGACTTCGGCGGCGGCCATCGCGCGCGCCTGGGCGATCAGTGCCGGGTCGCGCAGGATCGCGAGCGCGCGCTCGAACGCCGCGCCCGACATCTGGGCGCCGCTCTCGAGCATCTGCTTGAGTTCGGGACTGCGCGCGACCGCGAGCACGACCGGCAGGGAAGGAATGCCCTCGCGCAAGTCCGAGCCGACGGGCTTGCCGATTTTTTCCTCTGGTCCGAGGACATCAAGGATGTCGTCGATCATCTGAAAGGCAAGGCCCATCGCGGTTCCGAGCCGCGCCATCGCGTCGATTCCGGCGTTCGACATCCCGGCCAGATCCGCGGCGACTTTTCCGCCGGCGTAAAACAGCGAGGCGGTCTTGCGCGCGATCACCTTGCGATAGTCGGCGACGCTGGCCGACGCGCTATGGCGCAGCCTTCCCTCCATCACTTCGCCTTCCGTCAGCTCGATGCAGGCCTGTGCCGCCGTGCGGACCAGATGCTCCTCGAAGCGGCCGCATAGCTCGAAGGCGCGGCAGAACAGATAGTCGCCCGCGATCAGGGTGGGAGCGAAGCCGTAGCGCGCAAGCGCCGAGGGTTTGCCGCGGCGCAGCCGTCCGGCATCGATAATGTCGTCGTGCAGGAGGGTGGCCGAATGAATCAGCTCGAGGGCGATAGCGGCGTCGATTGCGTCTTCGATCTTTTCCTCCGAGCCGCCGCACGCGCGATAGACCAGCAGGATAAAAGTGGGGCGCAGCCGCTTGCCGCCGCCATCGACGAGGTAATGGCAGATTTCCGCGATCAACGATTCGTTGGAATCGAGCAGGCCGGTGAGCTTGGCCTCGGCCGCGGCGAGATCGGCTTCGACGATTAGCGCGGGATTGGCCGCGACGGCGTCGCGGCGGCTGGCAAGATCGATGGCCTTGGCTTTTTTCACGGGTTAGCGGAATAAATCTGCTTCGGCGGGCCGAATCAATACTTTCGCACTGCCGTCGAAGGGTTGATAGGGGTATCCGCGGACCAGGACCGCCGGAATCGCCCCGGCTTTTTCCATCAGCAGGCCAGCCGCGCACGCCAGCTCATCGGCGATCGCGACCACCGTATGATGCAGCTCGCGGCCGGCAAGGTCGGTCGTGCCGCGCAGATCGAGCATCGCGTTCATCCCGGCGATTCCGAGACAAATCTCGGTAAGCCCGTCGCGCCATGGACGGCCGAAAGTATCGGTGACGAGGACCGCCAGATCGACGCCGTAGCGCGCGCGGATACCGGCGCGGATTTTGCGCGCCGACGCGTCGGGATCGATCGGCAGCAGAATCGCGCTGTCGTTTTCGAGGCTGTTGGATTCATCGACGCCCGCGTTCGCGCAGACCCATCCGGGACCGGTCTCGACGATAATCACGCCGCGATCGTTGCGCACGATCCGATTGGTCTGGCGCAGGACCAGCTCGACGGCGCGCGGGTCTTTCTCCCATCGGGCGGCGATGCTCCTGGCGAATTCGGAGGGTTCGATATCGCGCAGATGGACGGTGCGGCCCTCTGACTTCGAGACGATCTTCTGGCACACGACGATAATGTCGCCCGCCGCGGGCGCAAGGCCGGTGCGTTCGAGTCCGGCGCCGATCAGCGCGGCGAGATCGTCGCCGGCATTGATCATCGGAATTCCTTCGATCGCGGTAAGGGTAATCGAGCGCATCAGCGAATCAGCCTACACGGGAAGTGCGCGCAGGACTACATCGGCCAGGCGCGCGGACTTTGCCGCGGTGGTCATGATCGTATCGGTCACGACGGCGCGCATCCCGAGTTTTTCGATTTCGGGCGCGAGCGCGCGATCGAGATTATCGAGCACGAAGATGCCGGCGATATCCTGGTAGAGCCGCGCGACGCCCAGCGCCGAAGCGTCGTTCCCGAGTCCGCGCAGCATCTTGTCAGCGGGGCCCTTGATCGTCTTGCCGCCGATGATCGGGCTGATCGCGGCGACGCGCGCGCGGTTTTTTCTGAGCAGGTTGCGCACGCCTTTCAGAGCCAAAATCGGGCCGAGCGAGACGAATGGATTCGACGGCGCAAGAATCACGGCCGCCGACTCGCGGATCGCGCGGAGCGCGGCGGGGAGCGGACGCGCCGTGCTAGCGCCGCGCAACTCAATCCTCTCGACGACTCCGCGTGCGCGGCCCTTTACGAAATATTGCTGGAATGCGATCGGCGCGCGGCCGCGGAGTTTCACGAACGTGCGCACCGGGTCATCGCTCATCGGTATCACCTGCGCGCGCACGCCCAGCGCGCGCGCCACTTCCGCCGTCACCTGCGACAGGCGCGCCCCGGCGCGCATCCTGTCGCTGCGGTAGATATGCGTGGCGAAGTCGCGATCGCCGAGCGTGAACCAATGCGGCCCGTAGAGGCGATCCAGAGCCTCGAGGGTCGCATACGACTCGTCCTCGCGGCCCCATCCCTGCGCGCGATTGACGACGCCCGCCAGCGTGTAGGTCACGGTGTCGATATCGGGCGATACGTGAAGGCCGTAGAAAAGATCGTCGTCGCCGGTGTTGACGACGACGATCATATTCTCCGGCGCAATCCGTATAGCCAGACCGCGGATGAACTTAGCAGCACCCACTCCCCCCGCAAGCGTGGTGATCCGCGTGCGCCGGGGAAGGGGCGATTGGGCGCGCTCCATTGGGAGCCTTTCTTCCGTAAAGCTTTTTGTACAGGGTGTTGCGTTCGACGGGGGTTCGGCCCATCGCGCGCGCTTTTTCTTCAATTAGATCGACGGGCACGAACTCGCCCGCCTCGCCTCCCGCCTGCGCCGTGATGCTTTCCTCCATGAGGGTGCCCGAGAAATCGTTGCATCCGGCCTTGAGCGTGAGCGCGGCGAGATCGACGCCGAGCTTGACCCACGAGGTCTGCAGGTTGTCGATATAGCCGCGCAGGAAGATGCGCGAGAATGCGTACATCTGGAAGTCGAGCGTCCCGCTCGGAATCTCCTTTACCAGTCCCTTGCGGAACATCACCGTGTTCTGATGGATAAAGCGCAGCGGCACGAATTCGGTGAAGCCGTGAGTCTCTTTCTGGATCGTGCGCATCAGGTTCAGATGATTGACCACTTGCCGCGGCGTCTCAATATGCCCGTACATCACGGTCGAGGTGGTCGGCACTCCGGCCGCGTGCGCGGTGGTGATGATATCGACCCACGCCGCCACATCGACTTTTTTGTGTGAGAGGATCTCGCGCACCGAATCGTCGAGAATCTCCGCGGCCGTGCCGGGAATCGAGCCGAGGCCGTGCTCGCGCAGCATCGCGATATACTCGGGATACTCCATGCGGACGCGCTTGGCGCCGTACATGATCTCCATCGGCGAGAATGCATGGACGTGAATCGCGGGGAACGCGCCTTTGATCGCGTCGAGCAGGTCGCGGTACTTGAACGACGGCATCTCGGGATTTATTCCGCCCTGCATGCAGACTTCGGTGGCGCCGCGCGCGACGGCGTCGGCAACCTTGGCGACGATTGTCTCATCGGAATGATCGTAGGCGTCGGATTCCCAGCGCTGGCGCTTGAAGCCGCAGAACTGGCATCCGACGAAGCAGACATTGGTGAAGTTGAGATTGCGGTTCACGATGTAGGTGACTTCGTCGCCAGCGTCTTCCGCGCGCGCCAGGTCCGCGCACTTGACAGTAGCGCGCAGATCGTCGCCCACGGCGGTGTACAGCGCCAGGCCCTCCTCGGGCGTGATTTCGATCCGCGCGCGGCTTTTCTCGAGCGGCGCGCGGACGGCGGGCGAGGCTTTGGCGAGTATCGCCTCCAAGGGGGTCGCCTCGATTTCATCGACCCAATTTCGCCAGGATTCAAAATTCATGGTGACATTCCCCGGGTTCGTTCCCAAATCGCGCGCACATTGGTCGCGACCGCCGGGTCGAGCCATTCGTCATTTATATATTCTTGGTAAACGGCCAGGCGCTCGCCGAGCTCGAAGCCCTTGCGTGCGCACCTTTCGCCGAGCCGCTCGATATGCGGCCACGGCGCCTCGGGATTTACATAGTCCTTCGACAGCGGCGATATTCCGCCCCAGTCGTTGATTCCGGCGCCTATGAACAGCTCGATCTCGCCGGGCGAGAGATTCGGCGGCGCCTGCACGTTCATCGCGGGTCCGAGCACCAGCCGCGCCGTAGCGATCGCGCGCGCCATCTCGTACGCCTCGGGCTCGGGCGCGTCAGCCATCGCGATTTCCGGCTTGGCGCGAAAATTCTGGATGATCACTTCCTGAATATGCCCGTGGCGCTCGTGCGAGTCGCGCAGCGCGACTATGCTCTGCGCGCGCTCGGCGACAGTCTCGCCGATTCCGAGCAGGATTCCGCTCGTGAACGGGATCCGCAGCTCGCCGGCCTCATCGATCATTTTCATCCGTAGCGCGGGATCCTTGTCGGGCGCCGCCTGATGCACCCCGCCGCGCGCGCGCAGCCGCGGCGAAATCGATTCGAGCATCAAACCCATCGAGGCGTTGAGCGGCCTGAGCATCGCCATTTCGCCGCGCGTCATCAGCCCGGCATTGGTATGCGGCAGCAGGCCACAGGCCAGCGCGATCTCGCAGGCGCGGCCGACGTATTCGATCGTCGAGCGCACGCCGAGCCCTTCGAGCGTCGCGCGATATTCCTTGAACGCGACCTCGGGCTTGTCGCCAAGGCACATCAGCGCTTCCTTGCATCCGAGCGCCTGCCCGCGGCGCGACCATTCGGCGATCTCGTCGGGCATCATCGTCCATGCGCCGGGGTCGCCGGGATCTTTGCGGAACGTGCAGTAGGTGCATCGGTCGCGGCACAGATTCGTGATCGGCAGAAATACTTTGCGCGAATAGCTGATTGCGCGGCCCTTGCCGCGATCGCGCAGCTCGCCGGCGGCGGCGAGCAGGTCGTCGAACTCGCGCACTGGGCAATCGATCAGCGCGATCGCTTCGGCCTCCGACAGGCGTGCACCGCCGAGCGCGCGGTCCAGCACCGGCCGAATTGACGCGGCCGATCGGTCCGACGATATAGCGGCAAGCTCTGCGAAAGCCATCCTTCGGGACTTATAAGCCATCGGATAGGTGCAGGCAACCGACAAGTTTCAGTTTGCTACTGTGGCGG
>DATLTX010000123.1:0-2034 GCA_035533435.1 Binataceae bacterium (SeqCode) | reverse complement strand
AAGGCGCTGTTCTTCGAAGATACGTGGTTCTATCTTCTCGCCCGCGAGCGCGGTTCGTTCGCATATCTTGACAAGCCGCTGCTCCGATACGAGCGCAGTAATCCTGCCGAAGGCGCGGTCAAACGTGTTACGGCTCGAGGGACGGACAATCCAGCATCTCGAAATCAGCTCGAGCGAAGTCTGCGGACCTTTGAGACCATGATGGCGCTCACTCGCCGGCGTTATGGCGCTGCGGCGAATGGACTCATCACGGCAGTCGAACAGCGACGCTTGAGCTTCCTCGAGGGGACGGGACTGTTGCGCATGCAAGCGGGCGATCCCGAAGCTGCGCGCCGCTTCTATGCTCTCGCGCTCCGGTACGCGCGGTGGAATTTGAAGACGCGGGCGCGGTTGCTGTGGACGTGGCTGCCGGATCTGGCGCGCCGCGCGCTCGGGGCGGCGCTGCCGGCGCGCCTGCACCGCTCGCTCGCAGGTCCTCCCAAGGGTTAGCGCGATGGTCAACGCTCAAATAGAAATCCCGGCGGCAGCGGGGCGGGGATGGCACGCGCCGCTCGCTGGCGCATTCGCGTGGAGCTACGCGAACTGGGCTCTCACGATCCTGTCGCCGCTCGTCATGGTCCCCCTCTATATCCGTTTTCTCGGAACGCAGGCCTACGGCGAATGGATCGTCATCCTGAGCGTGAGTTCATACCTGAGCCTTGCAAACCTTGGTCTGGGGCAGACACTCAGCAATCGGATCGCAGAAGCTGCGGCAGTAGATCGCGCGCATGAACTGCGCGAACTGATCTCGACCGCGTTCTTTGCCTACCTTGCCCTTTCGGCAGTGATTCCCGCGGTACTGCTGCTGGCCGCACCGAGGATTGTCGCGCGGCTCGGCGTCGACTCTCATTATTCCGCTCTGGCAGCCTTCGGACTCTATATCGCATTGAATTTGCTGTCGTTCCCGCTGCGCGTGCATCCGATGCTCCTGCGGGGACTCGAGCGGGTCGATCGCGAGCAATCAATCAACGCGGCCACGGGAATCATCCGGGTGATGGCGCTTGCGGGGGCGCTCATCTGCGGCGCGAAGCTGATCGGGATTGCGACGATCAATGGCCTGGCACCGGTGGTTGCGGGTGCTGCCGCTTATATTGCCGCGCGAAGGATCACGCCCGCCGCCCGCCCGCGATGGTCGAGATTTTCGATGCGCGCGCTTCGTGGCATGGCGAAGCCCAGTCTGGCGTTCTTCGGAATCCAGGCGAGCGCCACGCTGATTCTCGGCGTCGATAATCTCGTGATCGGATACTGGCTTGGCTCGGAAGCGGTAACTCAGTACGCGGTTCCGTTTCGCTTGATTATGATGGCGGTCGCCGCGTTCTCGGTCGCGCTCGGCGCGTTGGTTCCCACAATCACCACTGCGCACGCTCGCGGCGCCACGACAGAACTTTCTCGATGGCTATTGCTCTCGACTCGCGCGGGATTGCTGTATGCAACCGCGAGTGCGGTCGGGTTGTGGATTCTCGGCCCGAAAATCATTCGGCTGTGGGCGGGACCGGGCGTGTTCCCCGGCCCGCTCACCTTCGGACTCCAGATCAGCGCGCTCGTCCTGCTGATATGGGTGTCATCCGCGTCGGCTCTGCTGTGGGCGACGACGCGTCACTACCAGTGGAGCGTACTGTCCATCTGCGAGGGCGCGCTCAACGTCGTACTCTCGTTGTGGTGGGTGCGCTGGTGGGGCATGGCTGGCGTCGTCGCGGCGACCGTTGCCGCGTCGCTGGTGACGGAATCCTGGTATCTACCTGTTACCGCCCTTCGCTCGCTGGGAATTCCGCTGCGCGAAGCGGCCCGCGAGCTCGCGCCGGCGGTCGCGATTTGCGCGGCGACGCTGGTCGCTGTCGCGGTCTCGTTCCCGCTTTCGGCGCATGCGCCGGCGTGGCGCGATGTGCTGACGAAGTTTTTCGCGGTCGAAGTTGGGTTCGCGGTGGCGTTTGGAGTAATCGCGCTCAGTCACGAAGATCGCGCTCGCGCGCTCGCATGGCTCGGCTTCGCGGCACG
>DATLTX010000122.1:0-2793 GCA_035533435.1 Binataceae bacterium (SeqCode) | reverse complement strand
ACGTGCAGGAACATCATCGTCATGTAGCTGATTGTTTCGCGTAGCTGGATTTCCTGTCCGCGCGCCGCCGTCACCTCCCAACGCTGGGTGACACGCCCCGGATATTGTCCCCGCGCCATCGTCAAAGTTAGCGGCTGATTACCGATTCGCCGAAAGCACCAGCGCAGTTTTATCGGCGTGGTCGTGCCCGAAACCATATTCGGACATCCGCCCAGATATTCCAGACGCGAGCCGCCGCTGCCTTCCCAGCATCCTTCGATCGCGCGCGGAACCCAGATCGTCTGACCGCCGCTGCCAATCACGGGAAGGGTGTCCACTGGTTGGCTGGGCTGCACCTGCGGCAGCATCAACGAGTTTCCGCCGGAGGTCGATTGCGCCGCCGGAGGTCTGACCGGATTCAACACCACGACGTTGCCGCTGTTCGCCGGTGGAGGAGCGGGCGCGGACGCCTGCGGCACGGGCGCCTTCGAGAATATATCGGGAGTCCATTCGGGCGACGGGACGATCGATGGCGCGGCAGGAGCGCGCGGCGACAGCAGATTCGTTTCCGATGGTTCGCCTTGCGACGGCGCAGCGTTGTCAGCCGCAGTGACGAAAAACGGAACCGGAAAGATCGACCATTCGTACCATCGATAACCCACACCGAGAGCGATTCCGGCTATGAACAGAACCGCCGCTGCTCCGACCAACCCGGGCAAGCGAATGTTGCGCCTCATCTTCGATTAACCGTTCTTTCCGCCCGGATGACTTGCCCCAATTTCAGCCTGGCACGCGCCTAAGGCGAGCTGCCCAGCGGCTTGCGCGTGACGGTCGAATCGTCGAGATAAATCCTGTCGCCGAGGCGCGTGAGTCTGAGCGTTGTGATCGCTTCGACGCCCTGGAGCTCGAGGTCGGTGGTCATCGTGAAGGCGTGCGCGGCTCCCGCGTATGAACTCTCGCCCGCCAGCGCTTCGGTCAGGGCGCGGCCGGTAGGATACGCGCCGCCGGGACCGGCGTTGATCATCAGGCCGAGCACGCGGGTGATCGTCGGCGCCACGTCGATATTCGCGGTGGGATTCTGATCGAGGAAGACGCGCTTGAAGTCGGGGCCGATCGCCGCGCCGAAGTTGTGAATCTCGCGCGCGCCCGCCGCCCCGTGCATCCCCATCCCTGTCGTCCAGCGGTCGCCGGTGCCGGTATCGGAATAGACGAGTCCGGGAACCGGACGGACCAGCGCCTGCGATTTGTTCGGCACCGATTGCTGCCCCTTCGCACCGAGCGCGAACGCGGAAGCGTCGGCGCCGGTGAAGCCGCGATTGCTCGCGTCGGAGGCCTCTGCGAACGAGACGATCAGATCGGGCGAGCGCTCGGCGTTGAACAACCCGAGCGCCGGCTGCGCGAACGTTCCGTCGATCCATCCGCGATAGGCCGCCGTGGCCGCGGCGCTCCGGTAATTCCCGCGCCGCAAGCGCGGGGGCGGAGCGGGCGCAAGCTCGCGCGAGAAGATCGGCCCGCACCATTCCTGCGCCTCGGCAAAGTTGACAATCTTCTGCAGGCGGTCGGAAAGCGCGGCGCGCGTGCTGAACTCGTCGCGCGAGAGATACACCAGATCGCTGCCGCCGTTGGCCGCAACGATCACGTCGGTCGAATCGAGCGACTTTTTCAGCCCCGCCGAGACGAGCAGCGCGGCAAGCGAGATGCGCAAGCGGATAGTCGCAAAGCCGTGATCCGACACAACCATCAGGTCGGTGCGATCCGCGACGCCCGCCGACTCGATAGCCGCGCGCACCGTGGCAAGGTCTTCGTCGGCGACCGTCAGCGCCTCGAGCGCGGCGAGCGTGCCCAAGCCGGCGCGATGCTGCGTCAGGTCGGGATTGTGCTGCCAGAAAACGATCAGCGCCGGATGGCCCGCGTCGGTGGCATTCTTCGCCGCCACAATCGCGCGGTCGGCAACGACGCGGGCGAAGTAGCGATCGCGATCCGCATCCGGCACCCCCGTCGCCGACGCTTTCGGCATCGCTGCCGTCATCGCCGCCGCATCCGCGGCCGGCGCGGCCGCGTCGTCGCTGAGGAAGAGATAATTCGCGCGCGGCTGGTGCATCTCGTCCTGGCCGTTTGCAACTGTCAGCACGCGATCGTCGAACAAATAAGTCGGTCCCTGTTTGCCGACCACGGCGACGTAGCCGCCCTCGCGCGCGGCTTCCTGCACGACGGAATCGAGCCCGAGCAGATTGCCCTTGAGCGCGTCGGGCGCATTCAAATCGGCGAGCCGCTGCGTGTTCTCGAGCATCGCCGGTCCGACCGCGAACTGCATCAGGCCGTCGGCTTGCAGATTCACGCCCCGTTCCTTGAGCATCGATCCGAGAAACATATCGTCGCCATAAATTCCCGCGACTCCCGGCGGCGCTCCCGTCGCGAGCGTCGCCGCGTTGACCATCGTGAGCGTGGGAAATTGCGCATGATGACGCGCCAGGCGCACGCCCTCGCGCTCGAGCGCGAACAGGTTTGGCGTGTCGCGCTGCGTGACGAAGTCGGGCCGCAGACCGTCCCAGACCATCAGGATGAAGATGCGCGAACGCGCGCGGCTTTGCGCGCAGGCGTGAAATGGAGTCGGCGCGATCAGCGCAAGGCCGATCGCGGCGAACGAGGTCAGACAAATCCGGACAGCTTTTATCACATCGATAATCAAAGCGGGCGCCGATGCGGGAAGTCAATCGCGCGCGATGATCCGGCGGCGGGATCGCACGCGCGGGTTGGGGCCGCCGCGACGATTTGGTAGCGTGACCGTGCCACGCTGGAGGACAGTTCATTGCG
>DATLTX010000121.1:0-4796 GCA_035533435.1 Binataceae bacterium (SeqCode) | reverse complement strand
GTATCGTCCGCGCCGCCGCGCCGCGCCAATATCATCGCCATAAACCGGCGCATCGCGGGCGTGCCCGAGTTCAGGATCCTGAGTTTCATCGCAAATCTTCGACCCTCTCGATCCGCGCGCCCAGCGCCGAGAGCTTCGCGTCGAGCGCCTCGTAGCCGCGGTCGAGATGATAGACGCGGCCAATCTCGGTGACGCGTTCGGCCGCAAGTCCGGCGAGAATCAGGCTCATGCTGGCGCGCAGATCGGTCGCCATCACGGGCGCGCCTTGCAGTTTGGTCGGGCCGCGCACCACGGCGGTCGCGCCCTTCATCAGGATATCGCCGCCCATCCGAATCAGCTCCGGGGCGTGCATGAAGCGATTCTCGAAAATCGTCTCGGTGATCACCGAGGTTCCCGACGCCTGCGTGAGCAGCGCCATCATCTGCGCCTGCAAATCGGTCGGAAAGCCGGGGTACGGCAGCGTGCGCAACTCGACCGGCTTGAGCTTGCCGGTTCGCCGCACGCGGACGGCGCCGTTGTCGGACGTTATCTCGACGCCGGCCTCGGCGAGCTTGGCAGTGACGGCTTCGAGATGCGCCAGCGGCGCGTTTCTGATCATCACGTCGCCGCCGGTTATCGCCGCCGCGACCATCAGCGAGCCCGCCTCGATTCGGTCGGGCACGACTTCGTGCTCGACGCCGTGCAGCCGATCGACGCCTTCAATCTCGATCACGTGCGTGCCCGCGCCTGCGATCTTCGCGCCCATCGCCGTGAGCATCGCGGCCAGATCGATGATCTCGGGCTCGCGCGCGGCGTTTTCGATCTGCGTGGCGCCGCGCGCGCGCGCCGCGGCCATCATGATGTTCTCAGTCGCGCCGACCGACGGGTTGTCGAGCCAGATGCGGCCGCCGCTGAGTCGCCGCGCGTGCGCCTCGACGTATCCGTTGCGGAGCTGAATCTTCGCGCCGAGCGCCCGCATCCCGCTGATATGCAGATTCACCGGCCGCGCGCCGATCGCGCATCCTCCCGGCGTCGAGACTCGCGCCTCGCCCTCACGCGCAAGCAGCGGTCCCAGCACAAGGAACGACGCGCGCATGGTCTTGACCAGTTCGTAGGGCGCGACATGCGAGGAGATTTTCTTCGCGCAAACCTCGACTTCGTTGTCGCCGGTCCATCGCGCCTCGGCGCCGAGGTCCGTCAGCAGCCCGAGCGTGGTGGTCACGTCGCGCAGGCGCGGCACGTTTAAGACGCGCACCGGCTCGTCGGTCAGGAGCGCGGCGATCAGAATCGGCAGCGCGGTGTTTTTGCTCCCGCTTACCGAAACGGTACCGCGCAGCGGCTTTCCGCCGCGAATGATCATCTTATCCATCGAGTGCTCAGACTCGCGCGGTTACGACGCGCTCAATCCCGGCCAAATCGTTTATCACACCGGTCAGGTGTAATCCTGCCTCGCGGAAAAGCGCGCTAACCGCCGCGGCCTGCCCCGCGCCAACTTCGACCATCACGGCGCCGTCGCGATTCAGATGCTCGCACGCACCGCCGGCAATCCTTTTGTAGCATTCGAAGGCGTCGGCGCCGGCGAAGAGCGCGGCCGGAGGTTCGTAGTCGCGAACCTCGGGCTCCAGTGAATCGATCGCCGATATTTCGACGTAAGGCGGATTGGAAACAATCAGATCGAATTCCCCAAGCGCGTCGCCGCCGTCGAGCGGCTCGAAAACGTCGGCCCAGCGCAGCGCAATTCGATCCTCCAGATGATGGCGCGCGACGTTGCGCCGTGCGACGGCGAGCGCGCTTTCCTCAATATCCGTCGCGATGACAGATATGCGCGGAGCATTGGCCGCAAGCGCGATTGCGATCGCACCCGATCCCGTTCCGATATCGAGCACGCGTGCGTCCGGATGCGCCGCCGCGAACTCGAGCGCCGCACCGACCAGCACCTCAGTTTCCGGACGCGGGATGAGCACGGCGGGCGTGATCTCGAACTCGAGCGAATAGAATTCTTTCGAGCCCAGAATATACGCGAGCGGCTCGCGCGCCTGGCGGCGCGAAAGCATCGCCTCGAAGCGCCCTGTCGCCGCCGGAGAAATCCCGGTCAGCGCGGACCAAATCGCGCTGCGAGTCGTGTCCGCCGCGCGCGCCAGCATCAGCTCGGCGTCGAGCCGCGGCGAATCGACGCCCGCGCGCGCCAGCCGCGCGGTGGCGTCGTCGAGAATCCGGGCAAGTTGCGCACGCATGGCTTCGGCGGCGTCGCTCGGCGCCATCGCGGTTCTCAGGCGCTAAGTAGCTGCGCCTGCTCCTGGGTGGCGAGCGCGTCGATCAGCGGATCGATCGCGCCGTCAAGGAACTGGTCGAGCTGATGGATCGTGACGTTGACGCGATGGTCAGTCACGCGGGATTGGGGAAAGTTGTAGGTGCGGATTCGCTCGGAGCGGTCGCCGGTTCCGACCATCGAGCGCCGGGTCGCCGCGATTTTCGCGTCCTGATCGGCGCGCGCCTTCTCGAGCAGCCGGGCGCGCAAAATCTTGAGCGCACGCGCCTTGTTCTTGTGCTGCGATTTCTCGTCGCGGCAGATGATCACCATCCCCGACGGGAGATGCGTGATCCGCACCGCCGAATCGGTCGTGTTGACGCTCTGGCCGCCGGGGCCGGACGCGCGCATCACGTCGATGCGCAAATCCTTTTCCTCGTTGATATTGACCTCGACTTCGTCGGCCTCGGGCATCACGGCGACCGTCACCGCCGAGGTATGAATCCTGCCCGACCCTTCAGTCTCGGGCACGCGCTGCACGCGATGCACCCCGCCCTCGAATTTAAGGCGCGAGTACGCGCCGCGTCCAGCGATCAGCGCGATCACTTCCTTGATTCCGCCCAGGCCCGTGTCGCTGAGGCTCATCGTTTCGACCTTCCAGCCGTGGCGCTCGGCGTACCGCGAGTACATCCGGAACAGCTCGCCGGCGAACAGCGACGCTTCGGCGCCGCCGGTTCCGGCGCGGATTTCAAGCAGCACGTTGCGATCGTCGTTGGGATCGCGCGGGATAAGGAGCTGGCGGATTTTCTCCTCGAGCGGAAGCTGCCGCTTCTGCATCGAGGGCAGCTCGGCCTTTGCCAGCTCGCGCAGCTCCGGGTCGTCGCCTTCGAGCAGCGCCTTGTGTTCGGCGATCTCGCCGAGCAGCCGGCGATACTCGCGGGCCGATTCGACAAGCTCGGTCAACGACGCGCGCTCCTTGGCGAGCTTGGCGTATTCGCGATTGTTGTTGGTTACCGCGGGATCGCTGAGCTTGCGTTCGAGCTCGACGTAGCGATCCTCGATACCTTGAAGTTTGTCGAGCATATCCCCCAGGCGATTGCGCGCGCCTTTTTGAACTCAGAGCCCCAAAAACAAACGCGGCGGGGACTAACCCGCCGCAAGACCAATCCCCCGCGCACCCGCAGGCGTTGCGATCCTTCTCAAGACCGCAATCTCGGGCGGCGGGAGTTACTATGCTACTTTATTCCGTACCTGCGGTTGAAACGCTCAACGCGGCCAGCGGTATCGACCAGGCGTTGCTGTCCGGTGTAGAACGGATGGCACTTGGAACAGACTTCGACGTGGAGTTCGCCCACCGTCGAGCGGGTCTCAAAAGTGTTGCCGCACGCGCAGGCGACCACGCAGCGACGGTATTCGGGATGGATTGCGGCTTTCATTTATTCAACTCTCGGGGTCCAATCTCTTGTCCTGAAGGATACCATCCGGGGCGATCCCACACAATTCACCACTCCGATGCCTTTCTGAAAAGTAATTTAACCATGATCCTTGTTGGCGCAATCTTTGCCTTCCTGGCAACGGCGCCAGCGACTGTCGTCCCTGCGAGCGCGGCTTCCAAGCTCGATTCAGCCGCGAAAGCGTCCAAGGCCCCAATCACGTCGCAGGCGAACCAATCGCCGGCGACGGCGGCGCCGGGATTCGCGACCGACAGCGAAACGATCTTCTCACCGATCCTCGAGCTTGCGCCGCCCGGACCCGAGCGCGCGGCGCGTGCGATCGCGATCTTCGATCGCCAACTCGTCTTCCAGCGCGCGATCTCGTTTCATCCCGAACTCGACGACGCTCTTACCCGGCTGGTCGAAAAGATGCCGCCGCGCGAATCGACGCTGATTCGCGCCTCTGCGCTGTACTCGCAGGCCGATATTCCGTGGCTCGAGCTCAAGGACGGAGCGCATCAGATTTCCGTGGCGGGCGCGCCCCATTTAGCCGATTACCGCTACAAGCTGACGGATAAATATGTGAGCCCCGAGTCGCCCGAGCATATGGCCGGACAATTCACCGTCACGCCGGTTGCGGCGCCGGAGCCGGGTGGCAATACCTCCAACGTTACCGGCGCACTCGGCGGTGAATTGCTGATGAACACCTACCCGGCCAGCGCCGCCGTCGATCTCGCGGGCGCGGCGCTCACCCAGATTCACGGCAGCCTGAAAGCTCCGTGGGATACCGCGCCCGGCCAATTCAATGATCACGATCGCGCGGCGCTCGCGCGGTTTCATCGCGAAATGCCGGCGCTCGCGGCCAAGCTCGATCACTATCTCATCTTTCACAACGTCGTCGACGAGTTCGACGGACCCGGCGGCCCGGTCGTGCTGTTCAACGCCGAGGTTGAAGTCAAAATGGTCGCCCTCAAGGCCTATCCGCATCTGTACGGCTTCTATCGCAAGGTTGCGCCGGTGCTCGTGGCGGAGTCCGCGATCGAGGACTCGGCGGGGAACTACTGGATGCGCACGCGGTTCGAGCGCGGCCGGATGCATCTGACGTTCATGGACCGCGACGGCCTGCTTACCCCGTT
>DATLTX010000120.1:0-12861 GCA_035533435.1 Binataceae bacterium (SeqCode) | reverse complement strand
TCAGTCCAGTCCCAGACGTTCGCGGCCTTCGGGGGAGATCATTTGCGGGGTCCACGGCGGATCCCACACCAGATCGACATCCGCTTCCGAGACTCCGGGCAGCGTCATCAGCTTGTTCTTCGCGTCGTAGGCGATCGATGCGCCCATCCCGCAGCCCTGAGCGGTCAGCGTCATCTTCACTTCGATTTTGCGCGAGCCGTCAGCCTGATCCTTCACTTCCATTCCATAGACCAAACCCAGGTCAACGATATTGACTGGAATCTCCGGATCGAAGCAGGTCTTGAGCTGCTCCCAGACCATCGATTCCAAATCTCCGCCGCCGCCCGCCTGCGCTCCGCCCGCATCTTCGGGCGATTTGCCGATCGCGTCGGCGTCCTTACCCGCGATTCTGAACAGTCCGCCGTGCGATGGCACCTGGACGGTGAACGTGCCCCCGAGCGACTGGGTGATATACGCCTCGATACCTTTTTCCAGCGTCGTCTTGATGCCGGCGGGAATCTGCACGGCTTCGACGTCGCGCGCAATCTGTACTGGTTCCATCGATGATTTCCTCGGTGATTGGACTCTCATTCTAGACCGCGCGGGGCTTCGGCGCCACTCGCGAGCGCCGGCGCGTTGCCGGAGAGGCGCGGCGATGCTAAAGCGAAGCTGCGACGAAGGTGACGGGGCAAGGTGGATGCAGGATCATCGCGTATCAGGCGGGTCATCGGAATTATCGGCGGAGCCTGGCGATCCGCACGCGACGGTGAGGGAAAAGCTCTACGCGTTTCTCGAGGCGCATCCGGGCGGCGCGGACGCAAACGAGCTTGCGGGGCTGCTGCTCAAGGGAATTGCCTCCGACACCGAACTGGGAGCGCAGCTTGTCTATCGCCTGCTCGGCGGCGATCCGAACTTCGCCTTCGACGCCGCCAGCGGGATGTGGTCGCTCAAGTCGAGCGATCGCTACCGCGTCGCGCTGGACGAGGCGCCCTTCACGGTGGTCGATCTTGAAACCACGGGCGGGCGCGCGGGTCCCGGGACGATAATCGAGATCGGCGCGTACCGGATGATCGGGCGGCGCCTGGTCGATTCGTTTTCGAGCCTGGTCCGCCCGCATGGGATGATCCCGCGATTCATCACGGGCCTGACTTCGATCACCAACGAGATGGTGGCGACGGCGCCGCCGATCGAGAGCGTGCTGCCCGCGTTTCGCGAATTCATGGGCGACTCGGTGATGGTTGCACACAACGCCGCCTTCGATCGCGGATTTCTGGATTTCGAGTTCCGGCGAATTTTTGGAATGGGGCTGCGCAATCCTGTCCTGTGCACTTTGCGGATGTCGCGGCGGCTGGTTCCGTCGCTCAAGCGGCGCCGGCTCGACTCGTTGGCGGAGCATTTCGGCCTGGCGACGGACGGACGTCATCGCGGACTCGGCGACGCGCGGATGGCGGCGGAGATTCTTTCGATTTTCCTCGAGATCGCGGCGAAGATGGGAATCACGCGGCTGGACCGGCTGCTCGACGATCATGGGCGCGGGCTTTCCGGGCGCCGGTTCGAGCGCCACGTCGCGCCCGAGGAGATCGCGGCGATACCGCACGCGCCCGGGGTTTACCTGATGCGCAATGCGCGCGGCGATATTCTTTATATCGGCAAGGCGCGCCGCCTGCGCGACCGGGTCGGCTCGTACTTCACCGCGGCGGTCAACGCGAAGACCGCCGAGTTAATCAGCCACGTTTACAAGATCGACACTCGTTTGACGGCGTCGGCTCTGGAAGCCGGATTGCTCGAAGCCCGCATGATTCGCGAGCTCAAGCCGCCGTACAACCGGATGCTCAAGTCGGCGGCGCCGGCGTACTTCATCAAGCTCGACATGATGGACGATTTTCCCCGGATCGTGCTGACCACGAAGATGACGGCGCGAGCGGGCGTGATGCATCTGGGTCCGTTCATCGGGCGCAAAAGCCTGGACGGCTCGGTCCGCGCGCTCGCGCGGATTTTGGGCTTGCGCACCTGCACCGGCAAACTTCATCCCGACGAGGATTTTTCGCCCTGCATCTATGGCCAGATGGGACAATGCACCGCGCCGTGCAACGCGAGTATCGATGAGGACGCTTACGCCGAACGGGTGCGCAAGGCGCTGGGTTTCCTGCGCGGACGCAGCGGCGCGCTTTTGGGGGACCTCGCGCGCGCCCGCGACGACGCGGCCAAGGCCCTGCGCTATGAAGAAGCGGGCCGGATGCGCCGCGACCTTGAGGCGCTGGCGACGCTGGCGCGCCGCGCCTCGCGCCTGAGCGAAGTCGTGACCGAGAACAACCTGGTGATTATCACGGGGGAAGCTGGCGCGCGCACGGCGCATGTCGTGCTCGCGGGACGCCTCGCATTGACGCGCGCGCTCGATTCGCCCGACGCCGCCGGAGAGGTCGCGGCGTTCGTCGCGGATAATTTCGAGCGCTACCGTGCGCGGCCAGTCGTCCGCGGTGAGCTCGAAGCGATGACGATCGTCGCGCGGTGGCTTCGCGAGCGAGCCTCCGACGAGGGCCGCCTTATTTATCTGAGCGAGGCGCGGCTCGATCCGGCCGCGCTCAGCCCTGCAAATTTTCCGCGAACAACTTGAGCGTGTGGGCCCATG
The DNA here is from genome assembly GCA_035533435.1 of Binataceae bacterium (SeqCode). Taxonomy (GTDB): domain Bacteria; phylum Desulfobacterota; class Binatia; order Binatales; family Binataceae; genus JBARDN01. The sequence continues at coordinate 10,253 of DATLTX010000120.1, read as the reverse complement.
CGTCTTTGGCGGCGGCGGCGTTGTACACGTCGGCGCGGGTGTCGTTGAAGAAACCGTGGGAGCATCCGGGGTAGATCTTCACCTCGCCGCGCTTTTTGTATTTCTTCAAGTCCGCGGCCAGGCGGTCAACGTCCTTGCGCTGAATCCATCCGTCGTTCTCGCCGTATGCGTAAAATATCGGGCATCCGAGCTTCGCGATCTTTTCGTCGGCGGGAATCTCGCCATAGAAAGGCGCCGTGGCCGCGATCTCGCTCGACTCGCACGGCAACAGCATCGCGTAGCTTCCGCCCATGCAGTATCCCGTGATGCCGATGCGGCTCGAGTGGGTCCGTTTCTGCGCGCGAACCCATCCAAGTGCCGCGCTCAGGTCCGCGATCCCGTCTGCCATTTTTAGCCCGCCCATGAGTTGTGCGGCGGTATTCGGATCGGTCGCGACTTTGTGTCCCTGGCGCGAGTAGAGGTCGGGAGCTATTGCGACGTAACCCTCGCGCGCGAAGCGGCGCGCGACGTCTTTGATGTTGGGGTTAAGTCCCCACCATTCCTGCACGACGATCACCGTCGGCCGCGGGGCACCGTCAGGCGGCTCGGCGCAGAATGCGTTGATCGTGCACGCGGGTCCGGCAAAACTAACTTCGCGTTCGAGAATCTGCGCATCCGCCATCGCCGTTTACCTCAATTGCGACGGGCTGCGGCGCCCGTCGGGTTGTTTTCGATATTACTCGGCCGCCGTGACCGGAATAAAGCCGATCGTCCCGTTGCGCAGTTTGATCTGGAGGTAATTTCCGGTGATGCCGATCACGTGGACATATTTTTTGCGCTTCACCTTTCCGATAGTCGAACTGGTGTCGTCGGGACTCTGGTAAACCGGCGAGTTCTTGGTCAGCAAAAAGAGCTTGTTCAGCGGCTTGATAGTTGGCGCGGCCGCCGGCGCCGCAGCAGGCTGCGCGGATGCGGCGCTCGGCGCGCCGGCCGGTGACGAGACGGCGGAGTTCTCGGTAACGAGCTTGGGATCGATGGCGCGGGCCGCGGCCATCTCGGCTTCGCCCTCGCTCTCGCGGCCGGGAACACTGTCGAGCAGGTTGGCGAGCGCCAGATGCGCCTGGGCGTCGCGCGGGTCGAGTCCGAGAGCGGTGCGAATCTGGGATTCGGCGTCGACGGGACGGCCCTCCCTGCGCAGCGCGTCCGCCAACTGGAGGTAGTAATTGCCGCGGGTTGGGTCGAGCACGATCGCGGCGCGATATTGCTCTTCGGCCAGGCGATTTTGCTGTTGGTCAAGATACAGGTTGCCGAGCGCGACGTGGGCGGCGGGGTTTTTCGGATCGAGCTCGATCACCTTCATAAATTCGATTTGCGCGGGACCGGGCTTGTGCTCGAAGACGTACAGATTGCCCATCGCGACGTGTACGCGCGGATCGTCGGGCGCGAGTTTTTCGGCCTTGGCGTAGTCATCTTCGGCGTCCGCCGGCTTGTTGGATTGCATCGCGGCGTCGCCCGCCTGCAGGTAGTCATCCACGCCTTTGTGGCTGCATCCCGCGATCAAGACCATCGCAAACGCCGCGGCGCCAAGAGCAAGGCCGCGCCGCCGGATCGAATTTCGCTCGCTATTGCGCATCTTCAGAGTCCCCTCCGCCATCCAGTGTAAGTCGCTGGCACGCCGGCGCGGACGCCGGTCGCCTCATACAGGATGAGACTGGATTTCAAAAACTGTCAAGCAACAACCTGCGCCAGCGTCTGACTTCCAGAGCGCGCGCCGCGGCTTGCCAGTAAGTAAGGAGCCGTCGAGGTTTCCGTTATGCGCCGGGTGCGTTATAAAGTGTCGCCGTGCGCGTAATTCTGATTGCAGCAAAAGAACTTAGCCTGGCCAAGACCCGGCTCAGCTCGGTCATGCCCGACGGCGAACGCGTGGCTCTGGCCGAGGCAATGTATCGCGACGTGCTGGCAGCGGCGCTCGGTTCGCGCGCGGCCGAGATGGTCGCGGTAGTCAGCTCGGACCGGACTTTGCTCGAGCTGGCGCGCGGCGCGGGCGCGATGGCAATCGATGAAGGATATGCGCGCGGACTCAACGTGGCGGTGGCGATGGCGACTGCGACGCTTGCGGCGCATGGCGCCACGACCCAGTGCACGGTGCTGTCGGATATTCCAATGATTACCGCGGCCGATATGGACGCGGTTTTCGGCGCGATTGAGAACGAGCCCGCGGTGGTGCTGGTGCCGTCGCGCGATTTCAGCGGCACCAACGTAATAGCGCGATCCCCGGCCGCGGTTATCCCGACCCGGTTCGGGCGGCAGAGCCTGGCAAAGCATCTCGACGATTGCCGGGCGCGCGCGGTGCGCTGCGAGGTGCTGCGGCTGGCGCGGCCGGCGCTCGATCTGGATTTGGTAAACGATCTCTACGAATTTGTCCGCACGGCTTCGACCACCCACACCCTCAACCAGCTTTCCCGCCTGGGGATTGCGCATCACTGAAGTCCTTCGACAACGGATATAGCGGCAGTGGAAATGATTGAGCGGCTTGGCGCATCCATACTCGACGGTATCTTTGCGCTCGGAAATTTCATCTTGTTCCTCGTCAATTCGGTCGTCTATGTGCTGGTGCCGCCGTACAAGCTGCGCCTGGCGATCCGCCAGATTCGGATTATCGGCGCCGATTCGCTGTTCCTGATCGTGCTGATCGGCGCGTTCACCGGGATGGTGCTGGGACTGCAGGGGTTCACCACCTTGCGCCGCTTCGGCTCAGAGGGCGCGCTTGGAACCGTGGTCGCGCTGACAATAGTGCGCGAGCTCGGTCCGGTGCTGGCAGCTCTGATGATCGCGGCGCGGGCGGGCTCGGCGATGGCCGCAGAGCTGGGCTCGATGCAATCGACCGAGCAGGTCGATGCGCTCACGGTGATGGCGATCAACCCGGTGCAGTACCTGGTGTCGCCGCGGATGATCGCGGGGATAATCAGCTTTCCGCTGCTGACGACGATTTTCGACGTGATCGGAATCTGGGGCGGATGGCTGGTTGGATGCGGCCTGATGGGCGCGCCGTCGGGCGACTATTTCAACGGTATCGCCGCGCAGATGGACTCCCACGACATCACTCTTGGCCTGTATAAGGCGCTGACCTTCGGCGTCATCGTGATGTGGGTGTCCTGCTACAAGGGCTACCACGCCAAGCGGATGGCGACCGGGGTCAGCCGCGCCACGACCGAGGCGGTGGTGTTGTCGAGCGTGTTGATCCTTGCGGCGGACTATATCCTTGGCGCGCTTCTTCTGTAACATGACGAACTTGGCATGAACTTCTAATGAGCCTGGCATGACCCCCGAAACCAACGGCAAGACGACCGGCAACGCTATCGAGGTGCGCGGACTAAAGCGCAGCTTCGGCCGCCAACTGGTGCTCGACGGAGTTGATCTCGATGTGCCGGCGGGCCAGATCGTCACGATTGTGGGACCGTCAGGATGCGGCAAGACCGTGTTGCTGAAGCATCTTAACCTGCTGCTGCGTCCTGACGCGGGCTCGATCACGATCGACGGGACGGAGGTGACGCGGCTGCGCGGGGCGGCGCAAAATTCGGTGCGGGAGAAGTTCGGGATGCTGTTTCAAGCGGGCGCGCTGTTCGACTCGATGACGGTGTTCGAGAACGTCGCCTTTCCGCTGGTCGAGAAAACCACCCTTAGCCGCGACGAGATTCGACAGCGGGTGCTGGAAACACTCGCCGCCGTCGGACTGAGAGGGATGGACGCGAAATATCCATCCGAGATGAGCGGCGGGATGCAGAAACGCGCGGCGCTGGCCCGCGCGCTGGTGCATAGCCCGAAAATCCTGATGCTCGACGAGCCGACCACCGGGCTCGATCCGACCCGGACCGGCGCGATTCACGAACTCATCCGCGCCACCCAGGGCAAGTTCGGGCTTTCGGTGGTGATGGTGAGTCACGACGTGCCGGCGGTGTTCTCGGTTTCGGATCGCGTCGCATTCATGCATCAGGGCAAGATGCGCCTGTACGGAACGGTCGAGGAAGTGATGGGTTCGAGCGACGACGAGTTCAAGCGCTTTCTGGCGGGGCGCGCCTCGGGCGATGACCTGGAAAATAACCAAGCGAATTCGTAAAGACGCAAAGCAGGGAAATGTACGCAAGCCGCACAACGCAATTTATCGTAGGGATTTTCGGGCTGCTCGGAATTCTCGCGCTCGTGATCCTGTCATTCCGCCTGGGGCAGATTTCGATCTTTCCGCCTCCGGGCTATACCCTGTACGCCAGCTTCGACAATATCGCGGGCCTGAAGCCCGGCGACGAAGTCGAAATCGCGGGCGTCCACGTCGGTCGCGTGCGATCAATCGAGCTCAAGGACGAGCGCGCGCGCCTTGCGATGCGGGTCGATGACGGCGTGCAGATCGATAACGACGCGATCGCGTCGATCCTGACCAGCGGACTGATCGGGAGCAAGTACGTCTCGATCGCTCCGGGACCGGGCGAAAAAATCCTGGCCAATGGCGACACGATTCGGCAGACCCAGTCGGCCTTCGTGATTGAAAACGCGATTGGCCAGTTGATAAACAATGCCGGATCCTCGTCGAGCAGCGGAGCTTCCGGCGGTTCCGGAGCTTCGAGCGGCGGGGGCAACGATATCGGCGCTCCGCCGGGCCTCGACGCGCCGGCGCCCAAGGCGGCGCCTTCGCCCGCCGGCGGCGGAGTAAAAAAACGTTCCGCGCCGGCCGCAAAACGGTAAAATAATCCGATGGAGAGTACTTGCGTGAAACTGGTCAGAGATTCGCACCCGAGCCCGATCGCGGGCTTGAGTATAACCGCCGCCGCGATGCTGATGCTCGGCGCGGTGCTCGTGTCCGCGCTCGTGGTTCGTCCCGCGCTCGCGGCGGCCGATCCGATGGCGGTGGTTCAGCGGACGGTCAACGACGCGTTGGGAGTGCTGCGCAACAAGCAGCTTCCCGACGATCAGCGGCGCGAGCAGCTGAAGCAAATCATTGCGCGCAGTTTCGACTTCACCGAGATGTCGCGCTCGGCGCTCGGCTATCACTGGCGGCAGATATCGCCCGATCAGCAGCAGGAGTTCACCAGGGTTTTTACCACCTTTATCGAAGACTCCTACCTGGCCAAGATCAACGACTACTCCGGCCAGCAGGTCCAGTTCATCCGCCAGCGCAACGACGGTCCGCAATACTCGCAGGTTCAGACCAATATCGTGGCGCCCGGCAAGGATCCGATTGCGGTTAACTACCGCCTGCTCTCCAAGGATGGGCACTGGAAGGTTTATGACGTAACGGTTGACGCGATCAGCATTATCGCCAATTATCGCAACCAGTTTAATCGGGTCATGAATAACCAGGGTTACGCGAAATTGATCGCCGACTTGGAGAGCAAGCAGCAAGCGTTGGCCGCATCGCTGGGCGATCGTCGCTGATTCGCCTCCCTTGCGACAGTAGCGCGGCGTGATACGCTATGGCCTCAAGCTTTGCGCCGTCCGATGGCCTCTGAACTTATTGATTCGCACAGCGCGGGCACGGAGAAGGAAAATATGAGATCGGTTCGTAAAACGGCTGGAACATCGCGGATGATTCTGGCCGCCGCCGCCGCGGCAATCGCCGCCTGCCTGATCCCTTCCGGATCCGTATTCGCGCAGGATGTCGCGCCGCTCAGCAACAACAACGAACGCCAGGGCGTGGTGCAGCAGGCGCAGCAAACTCCGCCGGGCGAAGATCAGGGCGTCTATAGCGATCCGCTTGCGCCGTTCAACGAATCGATGCTGACGTTCAATCTGAAGCTCGACGATTGGGTCCTGCGCCCAGTCGCGTCGGGATACGCATTCATTGCGCCCGATGCGGTGCGTGAGAGCGTTGGGCGCTTTTTCGACAACGTCAACGTGATTCCACGTTTCGCGAACAATCTGTTCCAGCTCCGCTTCGCTGAGGCGGGCGGCGAAGTTGCGCGCTTTGGAATCAACAGCACACTCGGCGTGGTCGGGTTCTTCGATCCGGCCGACGCATGGTTCGGCATAAAGGAGCATCCCGACGACTTCGGCCTGACGCTGCGTCACTACGGCGCTCCGACCGGACCCTACGTGATGCTGCCGTTCTTTGGTCCTTCGACGATCGGCGATACGGTCGGGATGGTCGTCGATGGCGCGATGAATCCGATGAGCTATCTGCTGCCGTGGTATGTCTATCTGCCCGCCGAGGCAGGTTGGCGTTTGGGCGAAGCGGTCAACTATCGCTCGCTCCATCTGAATCAGTTTGAGGAAGCCGATCGCTACGCCGTCGATCTCTATGGCGCGGTGCAGGACGCCTACCTGCAGACCCGCGTTCACGAGACCAAGCAACTGAATGAGTAGAGCGCGCGCGCCGCTCCGTGCGGCGCAATAATCAAACGCGCCGCGCGACCATTCGCGCGGCGCGTTTATTTTTACTCGCGTGCGCCGCCGCCAACGGCATAAGCGCGGTGCGGCGCTGCGCGGCGCTTCTCTGAAATGCCCTCGCCCAACGGGAGAGGGCAGGGTGGCGCGATGCTTGCGTTTTTTTCGCAAGCATCGTGACGCGCGGGTGAGGGTGCTTACTCCGCCAACCCTGCGCTCGGCTCAGAGCTTGTGAGTTTATTCGGAATCCGGGATTCCTCGCGCGGCAGCCACGCGCGGGAATGACATAAGTGGCTTGAGTGTTCGAGGAATTTGACTGACGGTGGGTTCATCCGACGCCAGGTTTTCAAAAAAATCACAGGATCTCAGCGCACATGCTCCCATGCGTGATAGGAACTGCGCACCAGCGGCCCTGACTCGACGTGGCGAAAGCCAATCGCCAAAGCCTCTTTCCTGATCTCGGCAAACTCCGCCGGCGGCACATAGCGCACCACCGGAAGATGCTCCGCGGAGGGGCGCAGATACTGGCCTATCGTTACGATGTCGCATCCGGCCGCGCTCAGATCGCGCATCACGCTCATCAACTCGGCGCGCTCTTCGCCCAGACCGAGCATCACTCCCGCCTTGGTCAGCACTTCGCGTCCCAGCTTGCGCGAGATCTCTTTGGCGTGGCGCAGCACGGCGAGCGAGCGTGCGTAATTTCCGCCCGGCCGGACGCCGCGGTAAAGGCTCGGAACGGTTTCGACATTGTGATTGTAGATATCGATCGGCGCGCGCACGACGGTTTCGACGCTCGCAAAGTCGCCCTGGAAATCCGGCACTAGAACCTCGACCCGGGAGTCGGGGAGCTGCTGCTTTATCGCGCGGGCGGTGGCGGCGAAGTGCGCGGCGCCGCCGTCGGGAAGGTCGTCGCGATCGACCGAGGTGACAACCACGTGCCGCAACCCCAGCCGCGCGACTGCCTGCGCAATTCTGCCGGGCTCTTCCGGATCGAGCGGACGCACCCGGCCGTGTGCGACCGCGCAGTAGGGGCAATTGCGCGTGCATACGTCGCCCATCAGCATGAAGGTCGCGGTGCGATGCGAAAAGCACTCGCCGATATTCGGGCAGGATGCTTCCTGACAGACGCTGTGCAGTCTAAGTTCAGCGAGGATCGATTTGGTGCGCAGGTATTCGGCCGAAACCGGCGCGCGCACCTTGATCCAGTCGGGATGTTTGCGCTCGGGCATCATGCGATTCGATCCTCGGCCGGCGCATCGGGCGGGTCAACCAGTGTCCATAGCGCCGCGCCATCGCTCGACGACGCCGTCGCGTAGGCGAAGGTCTCGCGGAAAGATTCGGCAAGAATTTTCGCGAACTCCGCGACGCCGATATCGGGCCGGCCCAGCCGCGCAATCGAAGTCATCTCACATCCTTCAATTCCGCACGGGACGATCGAGTCAAAATATGAAAGATCGTTGGACACATTGAGCGCGAGGCCGTGATAGGTAACCCAGCGCCGGATCCCGACGCCGATCGATGCGAGTTTGCGCGCGCCGGCCCATACGCCGGTAAGACCCGCGCGCCGTCCCGCCTCGATACGGCATCGCGCGAGCGCCGCGATCATCGCCGCTTCGAGCGCGCGCAGATATTTTGCGACATCGCGCGCGCTGCCCTCGAGCTTCAGAATCGGATAGCCGACGATTTGGCCCGGCCCGTGAAAAGTCACCTGGCCGCCGCGCGAGACGCGGAGGACCGGAACCTCGGGCCGCGGCGCGACGATAAATTTTTCGTCGGCGCCACGCCCGAGCGTGTAAACCCGTGGATGCTCGAGAAGCAGGAGGGTGTCGCCGATAGTGCCGTCGATCCGCGCTTGGACCATCGCGGCCTGCAGGGCGAGCGCGCGCCGGTATTCGACGACGCCGAGTTCCGCAACCGCAAGATTTTGCCGCGCCTCGATCATCAAATTCAGATATGGATCGATTCGCCGTCGGCCGCCAGCGCGGCTTCCATGATCGCTTCGGACATCGTGGGATGCGGATGCACGGCCTTGCCGAATTCCTGGTTGGTGGCTTCGATCGTTTTTCCGAGCACGACTTCCGCGATCATGTCGGTCGCGCCGTGGCCGATAATCTGGCAGCCGATCACCTCGCCGTACTTTTTCTCCGCGACCATCTTGACGAAGCCTTCGGGCTCGCCGATCGCGACCGCTTTGCCGAGCGCGCGCAAGGGAAACTTGCCGACTTTCACCTCGATTCCGCGCGCGCGCGCGTCCGCCTCGCTCAACCCGACCGTCGCCACCTCGGGTTGGCAGTAGATGCATCCCGCGATCGACAGCAGGTCGAACCCCGGCTCACGCACGCCCGCCATAATCTCGACCGCCGCGATTCCCTCTGCCGAGGCCTTGTGCGCGAGCAACGGAGGGCGAATCACGTCGCCGATCGCGTAAATGGACGGCGCGGTGGTACGGAACGAATCGTCCACCTTGATGAAACCGCCGCGCTCGAGTTCGACGCCGGCCTTTTCAAGTCCGATGCTGGCGCTGAGCGGCGTGCGTCCGACCGCGACCAGAACCGCTTCGGCCTCGACCGATTTCGCCGCGCCGGCGGCGTCCAGGGTCACGGTCCACGCGCCGCCGTTCTTCGCCATCGATTTGAAGCCGTGTCCGAGCATCACCTGAACTTTGCGTTTGACGAACGCGCGGCGCAGTTCCTCGGCGACTTCGGCGTCGCATCCGGGGAGCATCTGCTTTTCCAGCTCGACGATCGTGACCGCCGCTCCGAAGGCCTGGTAGAAGTAACCGAATTCGAGCCCGATCGCGCCGGCGCCGATTATGACGACGCTTTTGGGCAGCACGTCATACACCAGCGCTTCTTTGCTAATCATCACGCCGTCGCCGATTTTCATTCCCGGGAACAAGCGCTCATTGGAGCCCGCGGCGACCAGAATTTTATCCCCCTCGAGCGATTCCTGCGGCGGCGCCGGCTTGTCCGGGGCTTGGGTCAGGGCGACCCGATTGGGGCCCGCGATAGTCGCGTTCGCCTCGACAAAATCGACGTTGTTTTTCTTGAGCAGAAAACGGACCCCACGCGCCAGCTTGTCGGCCGCCGCGCGCGAGCGCGCGATCACTTTCTTGAAATCGACGCTCACCGCGCCGACTTCGATTCCGTGTTCCTTCGCCGCGCCGCGAATTGTCTCGATTGCCTGGGCCGAGTTAAGCAGCGCCTTCGACGGGATACATCCCCAGTTCAGGCACACGCCGCCGGGCCGATCGCGTTCGATGACGGCAACTTTCATTTTTAGCTGGCTCGCGCGAATCGCGGCGACGTAGCCGCCCGGTCCCGAGCCGATAACGATCAGGTCATAGCGTGTGTTGGCCAAGATGAAGTCCTTTCCGATTATTCGCCGGTCGTAATCATAAGCATCGACGCCCGATACGCGCCGCGCAAGCGGCCAAAAAAAAACCACCGCCGGGGCGCCGGTCAGGCGAGCCCTATTGCGATATTCACGATATCACTTGCGCGCGCCGCTGTGACGCTTTCGATCGGCGCTCGCAGCGAGGCGAAAGCGCGGCGGTAAATGCTCGCGGCGATTTCCGCCAGTCCTTCGCTGGCGATGATCGCGCGCCCGGTCTTGGCGATCGATGCGGCGACCAGCGCCGCGTCGAGCGGAACCAGCGCGCGAAGATCGATTACCTCGGCGTCGATACCGCGATCGGCGAGGGTCGCGGCCGCGCGCGCCGCTTCGGAAACCGCGCGTGAACACGCAACTATCGTCAAGCCCGCGCCCTCGCGAATAATTCGCGCGCCTTCGAGCGGCGCAACGCGATCAGGATCGGAGGACACCTCGCCGCGCGATTCATAGAGCGATTGATGCTCGATCGCGATGACCGGGCCGCCGCATCTGATCGCCGCCTTGAG
>DATLTX010000119.1:0-4310 GCA_035533435.1 Binataceae bacterium (SeqCode) | reverse complement strand
GCACGGCTTCCCCGCAGTCTTGAAGGCTCTCTCGATCCCGACCCTGCCGCGACTGGACCCTCGTTTTCGCGCGGACACGTCCGCATCCGGCGCCGGAGCCAGGAAGCTTGCGCGGCGAATCACGGTCGCGCCTAATCTTGCGCGCGGCGCTATCGCGTGGCGATAATGCTGACTCGCGGTTAAAGGAGCGACGGTGTCAATTCTTCGATATCTGGCGAGATCGCTCGCTTTCCTGCCTCCGATTCTGCTGCTCGCCGGCGCTCTCGGCGTCGTCTCGTGCGGCAAATCGCTTTACTCGACTTCTTCTTCGGGTTCGGCCTCTCCGACTTCCACCTCGACCGCGACCGGCGGTGGCTTCGGGTATGTGACCAACGTCGGCAGCGGCTATATCACCGAGTTCAAGCGCACCATCTTAACCGGAGCGCTCAAGTACAACGCCCGGATCGCGGCCGGCGCCACCAGCGGCACGAACGGCCCCAAGGGAATCGCGATCACCTCGAACAACGCCTTTCTCTATGCGTCCAATACCAAGGACGGCAACATCTATCAGTACACCGTCGGCTCCGACGGCACGCTGACGCCAATGACGCCGCCATCGGTACCCAACGGCGTGAACAGTTCACCCGAACAGCTTGTCACGCTTTCATCGAGCGGAACCCCGACCTGGCTCTTAGTGTCGAACTATGGGGCGGGAACGATCAGCGCGTATCCGATAACTTCGTCAGGCCCGCTCGGCACGGCGGTGACCTCGAACATCCTTGGAATGAGCGGTCCGTTCGGACTTGCGATAAACTCGACCGGCACGATTCTTTACGTTTCAGACAACGCCCATGGCACGATTTACGCGCTCGCGTTTAATTCGACCTCCGGCGCTTTGACAAATATCACCGCGGGCTTGCCCACGTCTCCGGTTCCGAGCCAGGGCGGGACCTTCGGCTCTCCGGGATTCCTGGCGCTCGGTCCAGTGATCAGCGGTGGTACGTCGCCGGGAGCGTACCTGCTGGTTGGGGATACGAATCCGGCCAACCAGGTTGTCTCTCTGTTTTTCATTGCGAACAGCGGCAACGGCGTTCCCGGGTATCTGACTTACGCAGTCCCGGTGAGTTTCGCCGCGATCGGCGTTGCGTGGGCGGGTTCGACGATCGCGCTATCGGCGAATCAGAACACCGGCGCGACGGCGTCGGGATCAATCACATCGTACATCTTGAATGGCAGCGCGCTGTCAACTTCAAGCAACGTGCTGTCGGTCAACGGGCCGACCACGATCATCGTCGATTCACAGAACGCTTTCGCCTATACGACCAATCAGGGCAACGGGACAATCGGACAGTACCAGCTCAATACAACTTGCGGCGGCTCGACCCAGACAATCTGCTCGGTGCGCGCGATCGCCTCCGATCCAAAGATCTCGAACCCTGGGCCGTTCGGAATCGTGCTGACCAACTGAAACCAAATTGTTTTCGCTATTGGCGGCGGGGGTCTCGCACTCCAAAAGGACCTCCGGATAAAGTACCCGCACAGGCGTGCCAGTGGTGGCTCGCAAACGCCTGGGGGATTTTCGGACTCGCGAGGTCACATCCGCAGGCAGGCTTCGGCGGCGAGCTCGAAGAGTTGCGCGCGGACCGCGTGGCGCATCCATCCGCGATCGTCCCATTTGCCGCCCAAATCGTCGGCCCCATAGAGGATCTGCCCGAGCATCACGCGGCGGAATTTCGCGACTGCGAAAAACGCCGCCGCTTCCATATCCACCGTCAGGCATCCTTCGCGCTTGCGCGCGAGCATCCGGGCTCGCGTCTCGCGATAGACGGCGTCGGTGGTCCAGGTCTTGGCGACGATATACTCGACGCCGTGTGCGCGCAGCGTCGCCTCGATCGCGCGGATCGCACGCGGATGCGGCGCCACCTCGCGGCTCGCCGGAAGATAGTGGTACGAGGTTCCTTCGTCGCGAATCGCGGCGCTCGGCACGATGATATGTCCGACCGCGATCGACGAATCGAGCACGCCCGCTCCTCCGCACGCGATAAACTTGCGGCATCCGTGCGCGATCAGCCGCTCGAGCATCGCCGCCGCCATCGGCGCGCCGATCCTCGGATGCGCGACGACCAGGCGCTTGCCGTCGTATTCAATTTCGTAGATCGGATGCCGCCCCCACTCGCTGTTGGAAACGCTGATCTCGCGTCCGCGCGCGGTCGCGTGATGGTCGATCACCTCGTGGAAGAAGCACAGCACGCAATGCTCGGGCACGTCGAGCGGCGTGACGACGCGGCGCGCGTCGATAATCGCGGCGCGCGCGGGGTCGTGCTCGAGGATTGGAAAGCGCCGCCGCACCAGTGGCTTGGTATGCGCGGGCGGCCGCGATGGTCTCTTTCGTTGAGGCATAGTGACCGATTCAGCCGAATAAGCTCGGACCAGGCGTCCGCCGCAAGATTGCGCAAGATTGAATGATGGACTTGGCCTTCCGCCCGCCGCTTTTCTTCCGGTCTTCCGAAGCATCGTTCCCCTTCCCGTGCGGGAAGGGGACAGGGGTTAGGTCGAGTCCGAAATACTCCGCAATTCGTCAGAGGCGCACCGCCGCTAGCCCCGCGCTGCCGCCACTCCCGCCATCACGCGTTCGGCCACTCCCGCGCGCTCCTGTCCGCGGCGGCGCAGCTCGGCGAAGGCCTCGTCCACGTATGCGCGCATGAGAGCCACGTCGGGCATCAGCCGTGGCTCCGCCATCATGCCGAAATAAAGGCTCTGGTTGTAACTCAAAATCGCGACGCTGTAGCCGAGCGTCGCGCCCAGCGGCACCAGCGGAATCATGTCGAGGCATCGATGCCCCAGCAGATACAGCGGCACCTGCACGCCAGGCACGTTGGTCGCGATAAAGTTGATTATTGCCGCCGGCACCGCGAATCCGCCCGGCGTCGGCTTCCATCCGCTGACCTTGGCGAGCGCCGCCGCGGCGTCAATCGCGCCCGTCGCCATCCACGAGGTCATCGCGATCAACGTCGGCGGAACTCCCTCGGCCAGCCGCATCAGCGACTCGAGCGACTGCGCGCTGCCCGATTCCTTGATTCGGTCTGTCTCGGCCGCGATGAGCCCCAGCCGCTCGACCACGTCCATCGGCTCGGCGGGCGCGGTCGGAAACATCATCGAGACGCGATTGCCGAGCGCGCTGCGTTCGTCGCGATGGCGCACGTTGACGGGGCATCCGATGCACAACTCTTCGCCGCGGTCGTTGTACCCATGATGCGCCAGATAGCGCGCGGCGCCTTCCGTCAGAATCGTCAGGACGACATCGTTGACCGAGCCGCCGAAGGCCTGCCGGATTGCGCGGAAGTCGGCAAACGATTGCCGCGTCCACGCGATCTCGCGCCGCTCGGTTGCGACACCTGCGTTCCACGGCGTCTGCGCGATTCGCCGCGTCACCAGCTCGGTCATCGTGCGCGCCGCGGTCGCCATCGATTGCGCGCTCTTGGCGGCGACGCCCGGATCGCTCATCATCTCGCGCGCGGTCTGCTGCGCGCCGTCCAGCGCGGCGCGAAAACGCTCGCGCGCCGCGTCGATAAATCGCGCCGCACCCGACGACGGCGGATTCGGGATCCACTGCGTCTCGGGCGGTGCGACCGGCTCTGGATCGGTCCGGAAATCGTACATCACTTTCAACAGCTCGACGCCGGAAACTCCGTCCACCAGACAGTGATGCACCCGCCATACGACTGCGGTGCGCCCGCCCTCGAGCCCTTGATAGACATGCATGTCCCACAGCGGACGCTCGCGATTAAGCGGCGACTCGTAGCCGCGCATGATGATGCTGAGCGCGTCGGCCTCGCTCGTGCCGGGGGGCAATTCGTGATTGAAAACGTGATTATCGACGCTGAATTCCGGATCGTCTTCCATCATCGCGTGCGCCAGGTTGAGCGGTACCGGCGCAAGGCGCTGGCGATAGCGCGGAATGAGATGAATCCGGCTCGTGACATGGCGGCGGGCATCGTCGAACTCGATCCGCCCCTCGAACAGACCAATCGATCCGATATGCAGTGGACCGCTGTGGGACTCGGCATAGATGAAGGTCGCGTCCTGAGTGGACAGGCGGTAACTCTGGGTACCGCCGCCGAGGATCTCGGAAGCCATCGCCACACCTCCAGATGTCGCGCACAGATGTCACGGAGCACGGCCGCACCGCGGCGAACCTTGCGGATCGCACAGCCGCTTTGACACAACCTTGGCAGGCATCAGCGGCCAACTGCAAGCCTAATCACGTCTAACAGCGCTTGCCGGATCGGCGGCGATGCTGCAAGGATGATCCACCGATGCGCACGCGCCGG
>DATLTX010000118.1:0-18631 GCA_035533435.1 Binataceae bacterium (SeqCode) | reverse complement strand
TCGCACCCTGCACGATCATCGGCGAGCGCATGAAGCCAAATCGGACCTCGCCCTTATTGAGCACAAACTTGCCGTTGGCGAGCGGATCGCCGCGCCGCGCAGGGTCGGCGCGCAGTTCGAGCTTGCCGCCGATCGGCCCCTTTATCTGCAAGTCGGTCGGATCGACGACCAGCGCAAGCCAGAGCCCGGCCTCCATCTGATGAAGTTCAATCGTTACATTGCGGACATTGATTCCCTTTGAATCGAAGCCCAACTTTCCGTTCACCGTGCCGTCGCCCCCGGAAGTCGCGACCGCGACGCGATCGAGCGTCAGCACTCCGGGCTCGATGGTTATAACTCCGCGGCTAAACTCGACCGGGGCGGGCGTGCCCTTGACGGTGAGCGTCAGCCGATTGGCTTCGAGGCGGACCTGATATTTTTCCGGAGGCGCGGGCGAGTCGGGATTGAGCATGCCCTCAGCGCTAACGGCGATGCCGATTCTGCCGCCTACCGACGTTAGCCGCTTGCGCGCCGCGACCTTGAGCGCCTTCATCGCGCGGATCTCGGCCAGATAAAGCTCGGCCATGTCAGCGTCGGCCTTGAACCCGAGCCGGTAGGGGATCCGGTTCAGGCCCGAGGCGAGATCAAGCCGCAGTGCAATTTCCTTGAGCTGCGAGCGTCCCAGGGTTGCGGAACCCTGGCTCGCGGTGAGAATACCGCCCGAGTAATTCAGCGCGACGCTGAGGCCCGATACAGGAGGCAGCCGCAAATCGGCGGGCAATGGAAACGCGGCGTTCGACACCGTCGCCGAGAACTTCAGGCCCTCGCGAATCGAGTCGAGCGGACTTAGGCGGAACTTCGCGACCGTGGTGGTGAAGTCGGCGCCCTCGAGCGACAGTTTTGCCGTGCTAACCTGATCGAGCGCGGCGCTGACTGAGCGCGGGACCTCGATAATTCGGCGGAGCTGCGCGCGCACCACGGACGCGTCCACCGAAACCCCGCCGACATGAAGCGTGACGGTGGGATCCTTGCCGAAGGGGTCCGTAACTTCGGCGTTGCCCGAGAGGATTTCCTTCCCCGCGTGATTGACGATCACTCGATGCAGCGTCGAGGCTCGCGCCGATGCGGCAAAGTTGATGCTGACGGAATAGCCCCCCAGCGGGTCGGGGCCACGAAGATCCTTGCCGCTCAGCGTCAAACCCTTGACGCCCAATTCGCCGGTGCCGGTGGCATTTCCGCCGTCATCGAGCATGAAGTCGAACTTGCCCGCACTGTCTCCTTCGGCGCGCAGCGCTCCAGCCGCGGTGACTGGTCCCAGCCGCGCGTTCCAGTACATCACCTTGCCACTGGCGACCTGATGCGGCGGCGTCTCGCGGCCGATTCCACCGCGCAGATGGCCCGCGATTCGCAGCCCGGCCAACGGCTCGCGCACCACTCGAGCGTCGAATGAAACGTGCCAGACGGCGGAGTCCCAGCGCTTTCGGTACGCGACCATACCGACCCGATCGATGACCGCGATGCCCGCCGAATCACGCACCGTGGCATTGGTGATCTCGATTCGCCATGCGACCGTGCCAAGATCGTGCAACGGAATGAGCAGGCCCTGCACCGCCTCGGCGCCGGGCCGCGGCAGCGGCAGCGCGCTGAACTGCGCGGCGCTCATCGGCACTGTGATGTCCGGGCTGTCGAGCGTGAGTCCGTACAACGGCATGCCGCGCGAGAACAGCAACGCATGGTAGCTAATCGTCGCCCGGATGCGCGAAAGTTTGACGAGTTCGTGCGAGCCGCTAACGACCTGCGGATCGTCGAGATCGATTACGAGATGATTGCGCAGACGAAGGTGCGAGGCGGTCGCGGCGATCTCGAGGCCAGTGCGCGCTTTCACCGCCACCAGCATCGCATCGACCAGCCGCCCACGATTCACATAAACGGCGACCGCGGCGGCGGCCATCAGGACCACAATGGAGATAAGAACAGTCGCGGCGAGCCGCAGGATTCGCATTCTTGCCCGCTCGGAACTTGACGTGCGTCTGGTCTGGGCAGACCGGCAGCCTGCGCAGGGCGCGCCTAGTCGCCCTCGGCCATTTCCTCACCGGCCGATTCGGAGAAACCGGCGCGATGCTTGTTGCGCAGCGCGGTTTTGAGCACGCGATTGCGCATGCGGACCGACTTGGGCGTCACCTCGACGAGCTCTTCCTCGTCGATCCATTCGAGCGCGAGATCGAGCGTCATCGGCCGGGCCGGCGAGATCCGCACGGCTTCGTCGTGCCCGCTGGCGCGCATGTTCGAGAGCTTCTTTTCGCGGCACACGTTGACCGGAAGATTTATCTCGCGCGAGTACTCGCCCAGGATCATCCCCTCGTAAACCGGATGCCCGGGCGAGATAAAAAAGCGTCCGCGCTCTTGCAGATGGAATATCGCGTAGGCAGTCGCCGCGCCTTCGCGGTCGGAAACCATCGCCCCGTTGGCGCGCGACAAAATCGGGCCGGCCCACGGCGCGTAACCATTGAAGAGCGAATTCATGACGCCGCTGCCGCGCGTGCTTTCGAGAAACTTGCCGCGAAAGCCGATCAGGCCGCGCGCCGGCACGTCGTACTCGAGGCGTACGCGGCCGCCCGCGTGCGTCACCATCGTGCGCATTTTCCCCTTGCGCACCGACAGCATCTGCGTGACCACGCCGATATGGTCTTCCGGGATATCCACCATCAGGAGCTCCATCGGTTCGAGCAACTGGCCGCCCGATTGGCGGGTCAGGACGGTGGGCTTGGAGACCTGGAGTTCGTAGCCCTCGCGGCGCATGGTCTCGACAATCACGGCAAGCTGCAATTCGCCGCGGCCCATGACGCGCCACGCGTCGGGCGAAAGCTGTTCGACCCGGATACTGACGTTGCGCCGCGACTCGAGATCGAGCCGCTCGCCGAGCTTGCGCGAGGTAACGTAGTCGCCTTCGCGGCCGGCCCACGGCGAGTTGTTAACGGAAAAAGTCATCGCGACGGTGGGTTCGTCGATCCGAATGGGCGCGAGCGGACGCGGATTTTCGAGGTCCGCGATCGTCTCTCCTATCGCCACATCTTCGAGCCCCGCGACAATCACAATATCGCCCGCCCTGGCCGTCTGCGCTTCGACGCGCTTGAGTCCCTGCCATGAGTACAGATGCGCGATCTTCACCGTGATCCGCGACCCGTCGAGACGGCATAGCGAACAGTTCTGGCCGACGTTGATCGAACCCGCCAGCATCCGCCCAATCGCGAGCCGGCCGACGTAGTCGTCGTAGTCGAGATTGTTGACTTGCAGTTGCAGGGTCGCGTCCGGATCGACCTCGGGACCGGGCAGGTGCTCGACTATCGCGTCGAACAGCGGGCTCAGATTGGTGCCGGGAACCTCGAGCTTGCGGGTCGCGGTTCCGGTGCGGGCGTTGGTGTAGAACACCGGGAAATCAAGCTGCGCGTCGTTCGCGTCAAGGTCGATGAAAAGATCGTAAACTTCGTCCAAAACCTCGGCCGCGCGCGCGTCGGAGCGATCGATCTTGTTGATGCAGACCATCGCGGTCATTCCGGCCTCGAGCGCCTTTTTCAGCACGAAGCGGGTTTGCGGCAGCGGCCCCTCGGACGCATCGACCAGCAACAGGATGCCGTCAACCATCGACAGCGTGCGTTCGACCTCGCCGCCGAAATCGGAATGGCCGGGAGTATCGACGATATTGATGCGCGTCGAGCCCCACACGATCGAGGTGTTTTTGGCCATGATCGTGATGCCGCGTTCACGCTCGAGCGCGAACGAGTCCATCACGCGGTCCTGCACATTTTCGTTGGCGCGGAACACGCCCGATTGACGCAGCATCGCGTCCACCAGGGTGGTCTTGCCGTGGTCAACGTGCGCCACAATTGCGAGATTTCGAATGTCCTGTCGTCGCATATTCGGGGAGCGGATACTAAAGCGCGGCCGAGCCGTGCCGGTTCGCCCGCGTGGCGTTATTCTACCTGCTGGGCGCGGGCGAGTAAACGTGCCCCGCGAAAAATGTCCGAACGTCGGCTCCGGACTTAAGGCGTGGGCGCGAGCTGCTTGCGCTCGTGCTGCTCGAGCTTGTCGAGAATCTGGCGGATGTTCTTGACTTCGGTGATCTTCCAGACCCCGGCTTCGCGCTTGAAGTGAATCTCCCAGGTCTGGTCTTTGTGATCGGTGAACTTCGTGAACGCCGTGGCGCCGCTGCGATGCATCAGCACGATCGAACCGAAGACCGCCGCGCCCGGCATCTGCACGTCGCGGTCGCCGTTTTCGACTTTCTGCTTGGCTTGAGATTCGAGCAGATCCGCCGCCGGCTTCGAGAACATCGCGATCGCGGCCTGGCCGACCAGCGCGCCGAGCGGATTCTTGTTTGCCTGCTCCTGGACCATTTCCGTTCCCGCCGTTTCGACCACGCTTTGAAAATCGACGTAGCGCGCCGCCGCGTCGCCGTCGCGGGCGTCGATCGCCTGCTTGAGCCGCAGGACCGACCAAGTCGGAGAATTCGGGATGTAGAAGACGAGCCACCATCCCAGGACGATGAAGATCAAGATCGCGGTGAAATGGCGCAGCGCGAAGCGAATCATGACGGTTGCCCGGCCCTGACCCTGGTGCTCATCGCGGGCTGAGCAGGCTCGCCGCGGCCTTGTCGAGCATCCAAACGATCTCGCCGTCTTCGGGCGCGATCAGTTGCGCCGGAAAGCGGTCGGGATCGCGCGGACCCTCGATTACGTCTCGCACCGCCTCGGCCTTTGCGGCTCCGGTCGCGATAAACATCAGGCGCTGCGCATGATTCGCGAGCGCCGCCGTAAAGGTAATTCGCCGCGGCGGGTCCGCATCAACCGTGACCGGAATTACCATGCGGCTGGTCTCATGGAGCGCGGCGGTGTCGCCGGGGAACAGCGACAGCGTATGGCGGTTTTCGCCGAGTCCGAGCATGATCAAATCGAAGCGCGGCAGTTCGCCGTCATCGACATTGAACGCGCGCCGCAACTCCTGCTCGTATGCGATCGCGGCCGCCTCTGGCGCGAGTTCGCCGGCGATTCGATGAATCTGCGCGGGTTTGAGCGGCAGCTTCGACAGCATCGCGCGATCCGCCATCGCGTAGTTCGAGCGCGGATCGGCCGCGGGAACGCATCGCTCGTCGCCCCAGAAGATCTGCACTTCCTTCCAATCGACGCTCAGCTCGAAGCGCTCGGCGATCACTTCATAAACCCCGGCCGGAGTGCTGCCGCCCGACAGTGCAATCGTGAATTCGCCGTGGGTGCATACCGCTTCCCCGGAAAAGTGCACGATCTCCTCGGCGGCATGGACGTACACCGACTCAGGATCGTCAAGCACGATAATCTTGGTTTCGCTCATCGATCTCTCGCGGGAAAATCCCTTCGGCTAGAGTAGCGGAGATCGCCGCCCGTGTTCCAGAAGGCGGCACACCGGGCGCTCCTTGAATGCCGACAGTGCGCGATGGATCATGGCGTGCATGAAATCGGCGACCAGCAAGCGCGGGCACGCGACAAGTCGCTCCCACGATCAGATTCACCATGAGGAATACCTACCGAGGGAATTGGCAAGCCTTGTGAATCCACAGACAGAGATCCCCTCGATCGCAAAAAATCCTCCGCTCACAGCCAGGATCGCAGACGCTGTGCGTATGATACCCACGACGCACGAATTGCTCCTGCGCGACGCTCGCAAGATGAATCTGCCCGAACCGTCGATGGTTCATCTCGTTCTCACGTCGCCCCCGTACTGGACCCTCAAGAAATATCGCGATAGCCCCGGGCAGCTCGGCGCCGTGGCGAACTACGACTCGTTTCTCAGCGACCTCGATCAGGTGTGGGAGCAATGTTACCACGCTCTCGTACCGGGCGGGCGCCTGATATGTGTGGTGGGCGACGTGTGCCTCTCGAGGCGGAAGAATGATGGACGGCACACGGTGGTTCCACTTCACGCTTCAATCCAGGAACATTGCCGGAAACTTGGTTTCGACAATCTCGCACCGATCATCTGGCATAAAATCGCCAACGCGGCGTACGAGGTCGAAAACGGCTCGCACTTTCTTGGCAAGCCTTTCGAGCCGAACGCGGTGATTAAGAACGACATAGAATTCATTTTGATGGAGAGAAAACCAGGCGGATATCGCACACCGTCGGTGCCGACGCGAATACTCAGCGTGATTCCCGCGGCGAAACACCAAGAGTGGTTTCAGCAGATCTGGCACGGATTGGGAGGGGCCTCGACCCGCGAGCATCCGGCTCCATACCCGCTGGAACTCGCCGAGCGATTGATTCGCATGTTCAGCTTCGTGGGAGACACGGTCCTCGATCCATTTCTCGGTACTGGGACTACAAGCCTCGCCGCATCGCGAACCGGAAGAAACAGCATAGGTATAGAAGTGGACGCGCACTACTTCGCGATGGCCCGCAGACGTATCGAAGACAGTGCCAGCAGCTTGTTTGCCAGCTGTTCAATAAACGTCGGCTAAACCAGATCACAGACTTATGCAAAGCGCGCTTCCTCCGATGGAGGACCTCCTGAAGAATGCCGTCGCGCATTATTGGCGCACACTTAATCGACAATCCAAAAAACAAAAATCCGGGGACGCTGACAGGGGCGGGCGCGCCGCAGTCACCGGTGGAAAGCAGATGGACGGCTTTTGCGAGCTAGTCCAAAAGGTGCTCGTACACAACGAACTAACTGAGGCGAGTATCTATACCCGCGACAGGCTGGAACTTCCGGGATACTTTCGGCCCACCAAAAGATGGGACATGCTCGTGGTCCACGATGGAAATCTGATCGCGGCGATCGAGTTCAAGTCGCAGAAGGGGCCGTCTTTCGGCAACAACTTCAATAATCGCACTGAAGAGGCGCTGGGAAGCGCCGTGGACTTGTGGACCGCTTACCGCGAGGGCGCATTCGGACGGGGTCGGCCGCGGCCGTGGCTCGGATGGGTGATGTTGTTGGAAGAGTCTCGGCAATCATCGACGCCGGTTGCGCTTAAGGAGCCGCATTTCAAAGCATTCGCCGAATTCCAAGGCTCATCCTATGCCGTGCGCTACGAGTTGCTCCTGCGGCGATTGCTCCTGGAGAAGACATACGATTGCGCCGCATTGATTCTCGCAACCGCCGCCGGAGGCCCAAAGGGTGCGTATCGCGAACCCGCGGGCGACCTTACCATGAAGCGGCTTTTGGCGGGGCTTGCCGGTCACGTGCTTGGCTACGTATCAGGTGGCTAGACAGGGTCGGACTCACGCGCACCGCGTGTTGCCACTGATTCTCCATAATCTGAGCGCGCCGGTCTTTCGACTTTCTGCACCGAATTAACGCGCAAGCAGTTGCTGCGCGTGGGTGACGACGTTTTCCACCGTGAAGCCGAAATGCTTCATTACCTCCTGGTATGGGGCCGAGGCGCCGAAGGTCGTCATTGCGACCACGCCGCCGTCGATTCCGACCCACTGGTACCAGCTCATCGCCACCCCGGCCTCGATCGCCAGACGCTTGCGGATAGATGGCGGCAGCACCGAGTCGCGATACGCCGCGTCCTGCTTCTCGAACAGCTCGAAGCTCGGCATCGAGACCACGCGAACCGCCCGCCCCTGCTTTTCAAGCTGCTCCTTGGCGCCAAGCGCAAGCTGCAATTCGGAACCGGTCGCGAGCAGGATCAACTCCGGGGTTTTACCGGGAGTCTCGGCAAGGACGTAGGCGCCGCGCGCCAGGCCGCTGGCGGGAGCGGTCTTGCCGCGATCGAAGGTGGGAATCTTCTGCCGGGACAAGACCAGCATCACGGGTCCGCCCTTGTGGGTCATCGCGGCGCGCCACGCCTCGGCGGCCTCGTTGGCGTCGCCGGGACGAATCACGGTCAGATTCGGAATCGCGCGCATCGCGGTCAACTGCTCGATTGGCTGATGGGTCGGACCGTCTTCGCCGACGCCGATCGAATCATGGGTGAAAACGAATACCACATGAATTCCCATCAGCGCGGCCAGCCGGATCGACGCGCGGCAATAGTCCGTGAAGACGAAAAACGACGAGCCGTACGAGATGAAGCCGCCGTGCAGCGCGATTCCGTTCAGGATCGCGCACATTCCGTGCTCGCGGATTCCGAAATGGAGATTGCGGCCCGCGTAACTTCCTTTTTCGAAATTGCCGCCGTCCTTGACATCGGTAAAGGTCGATTCATTCAGATCCGCCGACCCGCCGAACAAACCCCAGACCTTGGCCGTGATTGCGGCCTGGACCTTCGATGCGGATTCGCGCGTCGCCAGAGTGTCGGAGGGAGTGAATACGGGAATCGCCGCGTCCCAGCCCGCGGGTAATTCGCCGCTCAGCATCTGGGTGAACTCGGCGGACGCGGCGGCGTTTGCCTTCGACCAGCTCTTGAGCTTTGCATTCCAGTCGCTCTCGAACGCTTCACCGCGCTCGATACAGCGGCGGAACTCGGCCAGCGCCCGGTCGGGAACATAGAACGCCGGCTCGACCGGCCATCCGTAAAATTCCTTGGTCAGCTTGACTTCCTCGACGCCGAGCGGATTGCTGTGCGCCTTCGGTGTTCCCTCGCGATGCGGGCTGCCGTAGCCGATTATCGAGCGCACCCGGATGAGCGAAGGGCGCGCGGTTTCGGCGATTCCATTTTCGATCGCGGCCGACAGCGCGCTCAGATCGTTGCCATCCTCGACCACCTGCGTATGCCAGCCGTATCCGTCGAAGCGCTTGCAGACATCCTCCGAAAACGTCAAATCGGTGTAGCCGTCGATCGTGACGTGATTATCGTCGTAGAGGTAAACGATATTGCCCAGCCCGAGATGGCCGGCGATCGAGGCCGCCTCGCTCGCCACGCCTTCCATCAGATCGCCGTCGCTCGCGATTGCGAAAATGCGATGACCGAACAGGTCCGCGGCGCTTTTTCCGAAACGCGCCTCGATATGCCTGGCCGCTATCGCCATCCCGACTCCGTTGCCGAAACCCTGCCCGAGCGGACCGGTGGTGGTCTCGACGCCGACCGTGTGGGGATGCTCGGGATGCCCCGGCGTGAGGCTGCCGAGTTGGCGAAAGCGTTTGATCTCGTCGAGCGAGAGTCCGTATCCCGAGAGATAGAGCAGCGAGTACAAGAGCATCGAGCCGTGGCCAGCCGAGAGCACAAAGCGGTCGCGGCCAAACCATTTGGGATTCTTCGGGTTGTGGCGCATGAAGCGGGTCCACAACAGATAAGCCGCCGGCGCCATCGCCATCGGCATCCCGGGATGTCCCGAGTTGGCTTTCTGTACGGCGTCGATCGTGAGGACGCGAATCGAGTTGATGCAGAGCTGATCGAGCTGGGTTCGGTCAATCTTCATGTCGGCTGCGGTTGCCACGATTTTTCTCCAGGGTCGGTGGACAGGTTATTCAGCAAACGATTTCAAACAGATAAATTCAGTCAGGCGCGCGGGCGCTACCATTTATTTCCGCCGCCGCCATCTTCGCCGGTGTCGCCCGCCTTGCGGCGCATCACGTTCACGGCGCCCTTGGCCTCGCCCTTGTCGCCGAACGACATCGCGGCGGTGAAGCGCTGGGCGATCGCGCGCATCATCGCGCCCTCGGCCGGATCGAGTTGCGCGCCCAGACCGGCCAGGCGCTCCATCGCGCTGCGAATCACCGCGATCGCCGCCGGCATATCGCCCCGATCGCGCATCGCAACCGCCTGGCGAAGCCCGTCGCGCACTTCCGCCACGGCAGGGCGCGCGGCCGGGCCGATTATTACCTCGAGTTCGCCAAGGCTGTCGGCCAGCTTCAGAAAAGAATCGATCGCGGCGGCGTCATCGCTCACGGCACGATTGTTTCATTTGTTCGCGCCGCCGTTCAAGTTAAGCGTGTGGCAACCCGCGCGGTTAATACCGCGGCGCGGCGCGCTTTTCCCCGATCGTGATTTGGTCCATGATGAATGCCATCGCCCACGGAGGACGCTAGGGCATCGATGAGAAAGATACTGGATCGGCGCGTGGTGGTGACGGGCACCGGGTTGGTGACGCCGCTCGGAATTGGAGTCGAGGATAATTGGGACGGCCTGATGCATGCGCGTTCGGGGATTGGCCCGATCACGCGCTTCGACACGGCGCAGTTTTCGGCGAAGATCGCCGGCGAGGTCAAAGGATTCAATCCCGAGGACTGGCTCGAAAAGCGCGACGTGAAAAAGATGGACCTGTTCATCCAATACGCGGTCGCGGCGAGCGAGCAAGCGATGCGCCAGTCGGGCTTCAAGATCACCGAGGCCAACGCCGACAACGTTGGCGTGCTGATCGGCAACGGAATCGGCGGCTTGTGCACGATCGAGGAATATCACAAGCAGTTTCTCGCCACCGGGCTCAGGCATATCACGCCATTTTTCATTCCGAAGCTGATCTCGAACCTCGCGTGCGGGCAGATCACGATTCGCTACGGCGCGCGCGGCGTCAGCTTCACCACTACCAGCGCCTGCGCTTCGGGCAGCCACGCTATCGGCGAGGCGTACCGGATGATCAGGCTGGGCTTTCTTGACGCCGCGATCGCGGGCGGCTCGGAAGCCGCGCTGACCGCGCTCGGAGTGGGCGGGTTCTGCGTGATGCGCGCGCTATCGACGCGCAACGACGCGCCGGAAAAGGCGAGTCGTCCATTCGACAAGGATCGCGACGGCTTTGTGATGGCCGAAGGCGCGGCCGCCTTGATTATCGAGGAGCGCGAGGCGGCGCTCGCGCGCGGTGCGACAATTCTGGCCGAGATCTGCGGCTACGCGGCCAATTCAGATGCCTATCATATCACTTCGCCCGCTCCAGAAGGCCGCGGCGCGGCGCGATGCATGCAAATGTGTCTCGAAGATAACGACCTCGATCCGAACCAGGTCGATTACATCAATGCCCACGGCACTTCGACCGAACAGGGCGATATCGCGGAGACCCAGGCGGTCAAGAAAGTATTCGGCGAACGCGCCGCCAAAGTCGCAATCAGCTCGACCAAGTCGATGACCGGGCACACGCTCGGCGCGGCGGGCGCGATCGAATCGGTGTACACGATCCTCGCAATCCAGCGCGGGATGATCCCGCCGACCATCAACCAGGAGCATCCGGACCCCGAGTGCGATTTGGATTACGTGCCCAATTGCGCGCGTCCCGCGAAGATCCGCATCGCGCTCAACAACTCGTTCGGGTTCGGCGGCACCAACACGACGCTGGCGTTCCGGCCCGCGAATTAGGTTTTTGTTGCAATGGGTTCCAGAATCATCTCGACTGGGCGCGCCCTGCCGCGCACTCCCGTTACCAATCAGGATCTCGAACGCTTCATGGAAACGTCCGACGACTGGATTCGCTCGCGCACCGGAATCGGCCAGCGCTACACGCTCCGAGCGGGCGAGCCGCTGGCCGAGATCGCGGCGAGCGCGGGCCGGATCGCTCTGGAGCGTGCGGGGCTGGGGCCGTCGGACCTCGACGCGATAATCGTCGGCACCGTGTCCTCGGAGTTCGCGTTTCCGTCGTTCGCATGCCAGGTGCAAAACCTGCTCGGTGTGGATTCGATTCCAGCCTTCGACGTCGCCGCGGCATGCTCGGGTTTCGTTTACGCGCTTTCGGTTGCCGACGCGCACATGCGCGCGGGCGATTTCGCCAAGGTTCTCGTGATTGGCGCCGACGCGCTCTCGACCTTTGTCGATTGGAACGATCGCCGCACCGCCGTGCTCTTCGGTGACGGCGCCGGCGCCGCAGTGCTCGTATCCGAGCCGGGTCCGCGGGGAGTGCTGGCAAGCCTCTTGCGCTCTTCCGGGCGGCATTGGGGGTTGCTCTCGCTGCGCGCCACCGGAGTTCGCGCCACGCTCGACGCCGAAGTCAGGCGCGATCCCGATGACGCGATCAAGATGAAGGGTCCCGAGCTGTTCAAGATCGCCGTCAAGAGCATGGAGGACGTCAGCCGCCAGGTCGCCGAGCGCGCGCACGTCAATCTTGACGATGTAGCCCTGGTGGTCGGCCATCAGGCCAACCTGCGGATTATCAAGGCGGTTGCGGAGCGGCTGGGCCTGCCGCCCGAAAAAGTCTTCATCAATATCGAGCGCTACGGAAACACCTCGGCCGCGTCGGTGCCGATCGCGCTCGACGAGGCGCTCGAGCAGGGCCGGATTCATGACGGCGACCTGGTGATGCTCAACGCGTGCGGCGGCGGCCTGACCTGGGGCGCGAATCTGCTGCGCTGGTAGGGTAGGAGCGCGCGCCGCATCGCGCGGCCGTACCCGATCCTCGCGGCCGGCTGACGATGCTCACCGACCATGCCTGCTGACCTACCCGAACTCCGTGTAATTTTCCTCCTCGGCAAGGGTGGCGTGGGAAAATCCACGCTCGCCGCCGCACTGGCCGTGGCGCGCTCGAATGGCGGCGCACGCACCCTGCTTATCGAAACCGACGCGCGCGCGCCGCTCGCCGCTGCGCTCGGAGTCGGGCGATCGTACAGCCCGGTCGAAGCGAGGCCCAATCTATTCACGATGCTGCTCGACGGCAGCCACGCACTCGAGGAATACCTGGCGATGGTGGTGCCGGGACGCGTGCTGCTACGCGCGGTGTTCGCGAGCCGGCTCTATCAATTCTTCGTACAGGCCGCGCCGGGACTGCGCGAACTGATGGTGCTCGGCAAAATCTATTATGAAAGCGGACGCAAGGAGCGCCGCCGCTATGCCTGGGATTCGATCATCGTCGATGCCCCTTCGAGCGGACAGGCGCTTGCGCTGCTGAAGATGCCCACCGCGGCGCGCGCGACTTTTCGCCAGAGCGTGGTCGGAAACGAGGCCGCCAATATCGGCAAATGGCTGCGCGACCGCGAGACCTGCGCTATCGTCGAGGCCACCACCGCCGACTCGCTCGCGATGTCAGAAGCGCTCGAGATCCATGCGACGCTCAGCGCGATGCAGATAGCGCCGTCGGCGGTGCTCTTCAATCGCGCGGCCTCGGTCGATTTCGATTCCGCCGACGTCGCGGCGATGCTCGGGGGGCATCGCAAGGCGGGCGACTGGCCCCAGCGGGAGCATCTGGAGGAAATCGCAAGCGGCGAAATTGCCCGCGCCGCACGATCGCTGGCGGCGCTGGAACGCGTGCGCCGCGAAACCAAAACCACGGTGATCGAGGTGCCGGAGCTTCGCGAGCTGCACGGCCGCGAGCTGATCGATGCCCTTGCTTCGTTCCTTACTTCCCGGCTGAATCTAGATTCAGCGCGGCATCCACCTCGCGGGGATGACCGGACCGAAGCGTAGCGCTTCTTTTGCCGCCGGGTTCGGTGAGCCGCCGAAAATCTGTACGGGGATCTCGATGAAGCTGCATCACCTGTCCATGCTCTCAATAGCCGGATGGTTCATGGTTGTGGCGCCCGCGCCGAATGCGATCGGAAAATTCGACGTCGGAGCGCCAATCTCGAAATGGAGCGTCCGCTCCCGGATGTTCCGCACCCAGCGCGATTGCGAATCCTATCGCGCGCGAGCCGCATCGCACGGTCTCGAAATTCAGCCTAACGCCGACCAGTTCGTTACCGACGACGAGCTGGGCAAGCCAATCGTGCCCAAGTCGGCATCGCGATGCCTCGACGCGGGAAAACCCTCGGTGGATATTCCCGGCTGATCCGGCAGCGGGTCAGTTTAATGGTGCATCGCCAATGCCGCTATTAGGTGATCGCGGCGCTGCCGTGTCGCGTCAGATCTCGAAGGAGGCTGCGTCGCTTGGCCGGTGCGTTTCGGATACGGACCGGCTCAGTCGAGGCCGTAGTCCTTCCATGCGGGAAGCCGCAGAGTCTTGGACTTCCAACCAAAATACGCTGCCGTGACCAACCCGAATAAGACCCCGCCGATTGCAGACAACCACAACTCACTGGCTGGACCCATGAGCCAAAAGACGAGGGCAAGTACGGAAGCAAACGAGACGCCAAAGATCAGCATCGCTGGCAAGAAACCTAAGAATAACGGCGGCGGGATTGCCGCGCCCAGGGTCCAAAGGAGCCTGAATATGCCTGGTGCTGTTGTAGACCGATCAATCCCTTTGGCTTCAAGCTCCCGCACAATTCGTTCAACCTTTTCACGGTGGATCAGGTCCGGCGAGGCGCACCGGTACATGGTGGCATAACGGGAACGCGCGGGGGTCTCAGAATAGGACAGCGCAAGGAAAACTATGCTGATTGATTCGAGGTCCATGCACGTGAAGTAAAACGCTTGCGTGATCAGGATCAGATGTGTCGAAGCGAGTGACGGCGCCATGACGGACGTCGGCTCGTTGGGGCCAAGCAGCCAGACGGCAAGTCGTAGAAAGAAGGTTAGGCTCGCGGTGAATGCGAGCAAAAAGCCGGCGGTTCGTAACGTTCCAGTGCGAGATCGGAAAAATTCTATGAGACCCCAAACCATCAGCCCGATCGGCAAGACGAGGCTCCTGAGGTAAGAACCAGAGGGCAATGTTGCAAAATGGAGCGGGGTGATGCGAACGTACTGGACCGCTCTGTCCAAATGGCGATCAAAGGTTCCGTTCCAAACTAAATCGATCTGGAACCTCAACAGCACGAGTATGCCCAGAGAAGCGATCCCCAGGCCGATCTTGGTTTGCCGCTGCATTCAGTTACCGAAGGTTAACCAAAAGGTTATGCCTTGTCACGACGCTCACGATGATTACCTCCTGTACCAAAGCGCGCGCCAAATCAATCCAGATCAAACTGACCCACTATCGGCTGAGCGGCGCGCTGGAAATCGGCCGCTTCCGCAAATACTCTGGCGATCGCGCCGATCGCGCTGCCCGCAAGCCGTGCGCTCCGATGCCTGACAGGCGCGGTGAATGGGGCGCCGATGGAAGGGACTCGATCATGAGCGAAGCCGAGCGCAAAAAAGAGCGGCCGCGCGAACCCTGGATCATCAGGACCTACGCCGGATTCGGCGACGCGCGCCAGGCCAATGCGCGCTTTCATCTGAACCTGAAGGCGGGCCAACGCGGCCTTTCGATCGCATTCGATCTACCCACCCAGAACGGTTACGACCCCGACGCGCCGGTCGCCGCCGGCGAAGTCGGCAAGGCCGGAGTCTCGATCTGCCACTGGCAGGATATCGAAGCCCTGTTCGAGGGAATTCCGCTCGGCGAAATCAACACCTCGATGACGATAAACGCGACGGCGCCGTTTCTGCTCGCGCTGTACCTGGCCGTGGCGGAGAAGCACGGCACACCGTGGACGGCGCTGCGCGGAACGACCCAGAACGATCTGATGAAGGAGTTCGTCGCGCGCGGAACTTCGATCTTCGATCCCGAAACGTCCTTCCGGCTCTCGACCGGGTTGATAAAATTCGCCGTCGAGCGCGTGCCGAACTGGAACCCGATCAACTGCTGCGGCTATCACTACATGGAAAGCGGCGCCGGCCCGGCCGAGGAGATCGGCTACGCATTCGGCAACGCGATGCTGATCCTCGACGCGCTGCGCGAAACTCTTGCCCCGGCGGCTTTCGAGCAGACGGTGCGGCGTATTTCGTTTTTCATCAACAGCGGAATCGAGCTGGTGCCGGAGATTTGCAAAATCCGCGCGTACTTCAGCTTGTGGCGCGAGCTGTGCAAGTCCGAGTACGGCATCGACGAGGTCGCGTTCCGCGCCGGATGCCAGGTGCGTTCGCTCTCGCTCACCGAGCAGCAGCCCGAGGTCAATATCATCCGTATCGCGTACGAAGCGCTGCCGGTCACGATCTCCGCCGGCGCGCGCGTGGGCGCGCTTCAATTGCCCGGCTTCCGTGAGGCCCTCGCCCTGCCCGACCAGGCCGAGCAGACGCTGTCGCTGCGCACTCAGCAGGTGCTGATGCATGAAACCGGGATCACGAAATACGGCGATATCTTCGCCGGGAGCAAAGTGATCGAGGGTCTGACCAGCGAGATTTCGCAGCGCGCGCACGCGATCGCGACGCAACTGCGCGCCGCCGGTTACTCGCGCTCGATCGGTATTGTCGCCACAGAGCTGACCCGCGCGCTCGCCGAACGCCAGCGCAAGCTCGAGACCGGCGAGATCGTGCAAGTTGGCGTCAATGCCTTTCTGGGTGAGATCGGACTCGCCACCGCCGCCGGTGGAGACGCCGACGGTTTCGACGATGGTGCGCAAGCCGCGATCGAAAAAGATCGTATTGAAGCGATCCGCCGATGGCGCGAAAGCCGCGACAATGCCGCCGTCGGACGCGCGCGAGAGGCACTCGAACGGGCAGCCGCCGCTAAGGCAGACACGATGGAGGCGACGCTGGCGATGGCGCGCGCGGGTGCGACCGTCGGCGAATGGACCGACGCGATCGTGCGCGCAAGCGCTGGGCGCTACACGCCTCCAATCCTGGAGGCGCGCGGCGCGGTGGCTTCGCTTCAGATTGCGCGCGCACCGCACAAGATGAAAATCGCGCTCGGCAAAGCGGGCCTTGATGGCCATATCAATGCGGTCAAACTGCTCGCCCACGCCTGCATGCAGGCCGGGATGGAAGTAGTGCTCGCCGGCTTCAAGCAGACCGCGGCGCAGATGGTCGCGACCGCGCTTCAGGAAGACGTCGACGTACTCGCGATATCGAGCCTGGCCGGCGCCCACATGGCGATCGCGCGCGAGGCGCTGGCAATACTGCATCAGCGCGGCGCGAACGACGTGCGCGTGGTCATGGGCGGAATTATCCCCGAGCCCGACCGCGCGCGGCTCGTCGCGATGGGCGTGCGGGCGGTGTTCACGCCGAAAGACTCGAACCTGGCCGAAATCGTCGGACGGATTGCGGCGCTCGGACCCCGCGCGCAAATATGATCGAGCCACGGATTCGCAACCTCACACGGCCGCAGGGAGAACCACGCATGTCCGTCCGCATCCTGAGCAGTTTCCTCATCGCCATCGCCCTTGCTCCGCTGGCTGTTGCCACGCCCGTGCACGCCGGCCAGCCGCGTCCGTGGCTATGCCGCGACAAGCCGGTCTTCTCGTCCGATCACGCGATGAACTACGACCTGGCCGCGCGCGCGGGACTGCAATGGCAGATTTTCTTCATGCAGTTCGAGCCGAACGCCGCTCACGACGGCTTCGAGATAACCGAGTCGAAGGAAGTTGGGTTGCGCGGCGTCACCCAGACCGGCAAGCTCGCGCCCGGCCGCTATTTCACAGTCGCGATGTACCGGCAGCGGGCGGGAGTGTGGGTTTGCCACAAATACTCGCGCGTCCAACCCAACCCAAAAGGCGTCGCGAACATCTGCTACGGCCGCGAAGATCCGACCTGTCTGGTAACCCTGACGGTAAAAGACAACATGGCGATCGCGACACCCGTCGTCCCCGTACCCATGCCCTGATCCCTCGCCCTCAAAGGGAGAGGTTAGGTGAGGGTCATTATTCAGCGCAGCGCAATCAAAATTCTGGCGACGACTCGGCACGGCAGCAGGATCGATCGACCTAACCCCTACCCCTTCCCGCACGGGAAGGGGACGGGAAGATATCAATATCTCGTTGTGACAGGCCGGTTTTTGACTTGGGGTTACGCAACGACCCCCTCGAAATAGTCAATTACCTTTTTTACCAAAGAGAGAATATCCGCAAGCGCTTTCGGAAGGTCTTCGACTTCGGGTCCAGTCCCGTGGAGCAATACCTGAAAGGTTCGGCCAGCATTCACCTCCATCTGCGTGATCCCAACGGTCGGGGGGGCTGTGTGGAGATTGGGGTCCGTCCGACTCATACCTAGGAACGAGATGTGAACGAACTCACGATGCTTGTCTCGGTTGGAGAGTCTGTTCAGAACAAGCAAAGGATGCAGGCGAAATCCGTTATACGGCTGAAACTTCTCGACCATTGCGATGTGTTCGTCTGTGAGGCCTTTAAGACGGGTGAGTATGTGGCCAGCGAAGCGCTCCGGACACTCATCGATAGGAAATTGTGTGCCCTTCTGCTCGACTCCCGAATCGTTCCAAGCCAAGTTGAACACAAGATAATCCAAGGCCACGCGAGCGTGCAAAGCGAACTCGCTAACAAGCAAGCGAGTTTCCTCCCAGAGTTGACCGGAGAATTCTTCGAGCGGTTTCTTGTTGGCTTCAAAGTTAGCCTGTTCGGCAGCGACTTGAAGTGCAGCTTTTGTAGCGAGTTTGATCTCGAGTTCCAGGTCCGACAACCTTTCCTCTGCCCTGTGTACTCTGAGCTTGGACTGTTGAAACGCGCTCACGCTGAAACCCTCCAGAAGTCTCTACAAGAATCGCTATAACAATTCGCGAACTGTGGTAGTGTCTCAATTTGAAATTTACTGCCATTGGTAAGCACGGCATCGCGGATGGTGAGCGCTTATTGTATGGGCCATGGCTTACTTCGTGAAAGTGATCCCGCCGAGCAAGCGCGCCCGCATCCACGAGCGATCGTGCAGACATTGCCGCGAGGGCCGGGGTCAGGAAAATCAAGATAAGGGCAGCGGACCGACGTATTGGTCGCAGGGCTTTGCCACATTGCCCGAAGCACAGTCGTTCATGACAAAGCTACGGAACTACGCCGACACCGGACTCTGCGCTTACTGCAAGCCGGAACGGCCATCTGATGCCTCTCGCGCGAAGATCCGCGCTCAAAGAAAATCAAACTGAGACACCCTGGATAAGTCCGGTAGTCCGCCCACATGGTCCCCCTTCCCGTGCGGGAAGGGGTCAGGGGTTAGGTCGATCTTAACCGCAGCAGTCGCGCG
>DATLTX010000117.1:0-7423 GCA_035533435.1 Binataceae bacterium (SeqCode) | reverse complement strand
CGGTACGCTGCTGCGCGACCGGGTGCGCGCGGCGCTGGCGGAACTCGGCGCCGACCTGGCGGTGGTCACCAAAGATATCGGGTACGAACTGAGATGCGCCAGGCCGGTGCCGTTCGATACCGACTATACCCGCACGCTCGGCTACGGCGCGGTGCGCTATCTGCTCGGCGGCGGCTCGGGCGCGCTAATCGCGATTGCGGGCGGGCGCGTGACGCCGGTCAACTTCGCCGATCTGGCCGATCCCGCGACCGGCCGCGTGCGCGTGCGGATGGTCGATGTCTCGACGGAGTCATACCAGGTCGCGCGCTCGTACATGATCCGGCTCGAACCGGACGATCTCCGGGAGCCTGCGCTCTCGCGCCTGGCCGCGCATACGAAGCTATCGCCCGAGGAGTTCGGCGCCAGGTTCTCGCCCGCCGTTGCGGCGACGATCGGCGCGCGAACGCCGCGCATCGACGCCGACGGATAATTTTCTTCGCGGCGCGGCGCTCAGATGCGATCGCTGAACTCGATAATCGCGTCGGCGGTGTCGCGCGGGTTGTCGAGCGGCACGTGATGAAACGCGCGTGGAATTTCCTTATAAACCGAGCCGCGTATCTTGCGATGCATCCGTAGCGACGGCCGCGTGCCGATCAGCGTGCTCTGCGCGCCGCGCAAAATCAGCACCGGCATCGCAAGGCTCTTGATTCTTGGCTTGCGCGTGCGACCTTCCATCTTGCGCCACGCCCGGGTGCGCGGGTCGAGCCGAAACGCCCAGTTCCCGCTTTCGAGCTGCAACGATCCCGCGCGAGCCAGCCGCTCGAGGTCGTCCTTGGTCAGGTAAGTCTCGGGCGGCGAAAGGCGGAACTTGCGCTTGATATCGTCGAACGACTTGAGCTCCGGACGCGGACCGCCGCGCGCGCGCCTGCGCCATCGCCACATGATTCGCCGCATCAGCGGCGGCGGCCCGTTGGGCGCGTCGATCAGGATCATCGCCTCGAGCAATTCCGGATGCGTTGTCGCGACCCATTGCGCGACCGCTCCGCCCATCGAATGCCCCACCAGAATCACGCGCACGCCAAGACGTTCGATTATCCCCGTGACGTCGCGCGTGTACCATCCAGGCCCGTAATGCGGCGGCTCGGCCCATCCGCTGCGGCCGTGGCCGCGGAAATCAAGCGCGATCACGCGCCCGTACGGCACGAGCAGCGGCGCCACGCTGTCCCACCAATGCACGTGCGCGGCGCCGCCGTGCAGCAAAAGAAATGTATGCTTGTTCGGGTCGCCGCCCCAGTCCAGGTAATGAAGCTTGATGCCTTCGACTTCAACGAACCGGCTGGTCGGCTCCGGTGCTGCGGTAGCCGCTTGCTGTTGTGCCATCGGATCAATCTTAATTGACCCGCAATTCCGATCATAGAATGGATCGTAGTTTCGCACCGCCGGATGCGCTGGCAGCGGACACTTTCAGCGTGATAACTACCTCCTCAGGAAGACGCGCGCGCCGCGCGGGGCTGTGCGGCGAAGGAACCGGGAGAATTTCGATGAGCTTAAGACTCGAAGCAAAGAACGCAATCATCACCGGCGGCGCGAGTGGAATCGGCCGCGCCACCGCGATTCGATTCGCCGAGGAAGGCGCCAACGTCTTCGTCGCCGATCGCCATCTGGCCGCCGCCGAAGAAACCGCCGGATTGGTCCGCGCGCTCGGCCGCAAGGCGATGGCCTTTCAGGTCGATACCAGTATCGAGGCGCAGGTCGCCGCGATGGTCGCGCGATGCGTCGGCGAACTGGGTGGCGTTGACATCCTGGTCGCCGCCGCCGGAATCTCGCACGCACGTTACGGAGAGGAAGGCACACCCGCGATGGGGCCGCTCGCCGAGAAGCCGCTGGCCGACTGGAAGAAGGTGCTGAGCGTCAATCTCGACGGCGTGTTTATCACCGATCGCGAGGTTGCGCGCGCGATGATCGCCGCGGGCAGGGGCGGCAGGATCATCAATATCGCGTCGGGTGCGGCCAAGCTGCCGACCCCCGGCGTCGGCGAGTACGCGGTCAGCAAAGCCGGGGTCTGGATGCTCACCAAGGTGCTCGCAGTCGAGCTCGCGAATCACGGGATCACGGCGAACGCGATCGGCCCGGGATTCATCAACACGCCGATGACGGCAAATCTGAAAGGCGCCGAGGGCTTTATGAAGCGGCTCATCGATCGCGTGCCGCTGGGGCGCGTCGGCGAGGCCGTGGACGTCGCCAATACGGCGCTGTTCCTTGCGAGCGAAGAAGGCAGGTATTACACCGGCTCGATCCTGCATCCCGACGGCGGAGTCGTGATGCAGTGACGGCCAGGAGTCGCGCGCGCACGCGAATTTGGAACTTGTTTCGATTGCGCTCGGCATTTGCGGCCACGGTGGTGGCGCTCGCGCTCGGGGCGCCGGCGGTTATCGCGCGCGCTCAGGATCAAGGCGCGCAGATGGGCGGCCCATCGATGCCGTCGCAACAAGGCTCGCCGGACACCGAGGGCAACGCCGCGCCCTCGCCTTCCGGTGCGATCCAGTTTCCGAATATCCCGCGGATCACGTTGCAGGCGCTGCCGGGCTATGGACCCGCGCCGCTGATGGTGGGATTTCTGGTGATGAATGCGAACCCGGAGTCGGCGCCGCTGGTGAGCTATCGATGGAGTTTCGGCGACGGAAAGATCTCGACGCTTCCGCCGACTGTGCTGTTTCATATCTATGCGACTCCCGGAACCTATACCGTGACCGTGACTGCAACCACCGCCGACGGCCAGAATGCCTCCGGCTTTGCGGGAATCACGGTGACCCAGGCGGCGAATTGATCTTATTTTCAACGGAGCGACCCTGGGCTGCGCTCGCGACGGCGGGCGAAACGTCAGCGGCGCTATTCGGTAAGCCGCGGGCGCTCCCTACTGGTCAAGCAGGGTCACCTTGCCGGTGTCGAGGTCGTACACCGCGCCGACGACCTTCAGATCTCCACTCTTGATCATCGGCGCGAGCGGGCCTTGGTGCGCAAGCTCTTTCACGATCAGCTTCACATTTTCGCGCACCGCGTTCTCAACCGGATCGCCCGGCATCGATTTCGCCGCCGCGACCGCGGGCCTAAGCTCGCGCAGCATCGGCCCCACGTCTTCATTGGGCTCATCGTGGCCATCGACCGCGGCCTGCACGGCGCCGCAACGCCGATGCCCCATCACGACCAGCAGCCTGGTATGCAGATGAGTGACCGAATAATCCAGGCTCTCAAGGACGAGATGGTCGGTCACGTTACCGGCAACGCGCACGACGAACAGATCGCCGAGGCCCTGATCGAAGATAATCTCGGGCGGAGTTCGCGAATCCGAGCAAGCGAGCACGGCAGCGAACGGATGCTGCCCGTTGGCGATCTCATCGCGGCGGACCGCGGTCTGCCGGGAATGTTCCATTTTGCCAGCGGCAAAGCGGCTGTTGCCGTCGAGCAGGCGCTGCAAAGCGCTGGCGGCGCCGACTGCGGCGGAGGGATTCCCTGCGGCCTCAACTTCTTGGAGCATCGTGGCCATTATCAACACCGTTATCGAGCAGACCATCGTGAAGACGGCCGCAACCTTTCTGTTGGTCACTGGGTTTGCGCCTCGATTGCGCGAACCAAAAATAGCAAACTCCGCGCGCGAACGCATCGTTCGGTCCCGCTGAGAATCCGCTCTTCCCATTGACACGGCCGGCCCGATTCCCCCAATTTGGAGCGCATATGAATTCGCTCAAGCACCTCCAACTGGCTCTGGCCGCCGCAATGGCCTTAGGTCTTGCCACAATGCTTTGCGCCTGTGAACAGGCGGCACTCGACGCCAACGCGCAGCAGGTCCAGCAGCAGCAGGTGCAGATCGAGCAGAACCAGATGGAGATTCAAAAGATGATGGCGCAGCAGCAAAGTCCCGGAGGCGGCGCTTCATCCGCTTCCGCGCCGACTCCCGCGGGCAACGGATGCGACAAATCGGTGATGGCGGTGGCGACGCGCCACGGCGGCGATAAGATGGCGGCGGGCGATTTCACTCACGCGCTCGGCTACTACCAGGACGCGCTGACCGCCTGCCCCACCAATGCGCGCGCCGAACTAAACGTTGCGCGTGCATTCGAGGCGACGGGCAACCGCAGCTCCGCAATCGAGCATTTCAGGGCCGCCGCGCACAGCACCGATCCCGCCGAGTCATCAGCCGAAGCGCAAGCGCGCAACGCCCTGGTGCGGCTGGGCGCGAAATAGCGCCCGCTCTGATTCACAAGGTCGAGAAAACCCTAAGGCACTGGGGCGGCGTTCAATAGGCCGGCGGCTTCGTCGAAGCCGAGCATCAGGTTCATATTCTGAATCGCCTGGCCGGCGGCGCCCTTGCCCAGATTATCGATCGCCGTAATCACGACCAGCGTATTCGAGCGGCGATCGAGCACGGTCGCAATCTCGCAGAAGTTCGTCGCTTTTACGTTGCGCAACTCCGGCAGGTCGCCCGGCTTGAGCATCCGCACGAACCGCGCCTTGGC
Source organism: Binataceae bacterium (SeqCode) (assembly GCA_035533435.1). GTDB lineage: Bacteria > Desulfobacterota > Binatia > Binatales > Binataceae > JBARDN01. The sequence goes on along the minus strand of DATLTX010000117.1, from coordinate 2,930 downwards.
GAAGCTCGCCTCGAAGGCGTTGCGGACGTCATCCTCGGTGGTGCCGGCGCGAGGCTTCATGAAGATCGAGGTAAGGATGCCGCGGGTGACGGGCAGCAGATGCGGCACGAACATCAGGGCAATCTCGCGCCCGAGCACCGCGCCAATCTCCTGCTCGATTTCGGGCGTATGGCGATGATTCCCGACTTTGTAGGCGCGGAAGTTCTCGTTGACCTCGGCGAACAGATACTCGACCGAGGCGGCGCGCCGCGCGCCGGTGGTGCCGGACTTCGCGTCGATTACGATCGACGACGGATCGATCAGATCGCGCTTGATCAGCGGAATGAGCGCGAGCAGCGCACCCGTCGGATAGCATCCGGGATTCGCAACCAGTCGCGCCTCACGCAGCTCCGCGCGATGGAATTCGGAGAGCCCATAGACCGCCTCGCGCGAAAGCCCCGGCGCAAGCTGATCGACCCCGTAGGTCGCGCGATGCACGGCAGGATCCTTCAGCCGGAAATCGGCGGAAACATCGATCACCTTGACCCCGCTTTTCACCAGCTCGACAACGACCGGTGTGCCGATTTTTTCGGGCAGGCATGAGATGGCAACGTCGGCGCGCCCGCGGATGAACTCGGGACGCAACTCCTCGAACGGCGGCAGGTCGGTTCCCGCCATATGGCGATAGACGTCGGCGACCTCGCGCCCGGCGTAGTGTTCGGACGTCAGCGCCGCAATCTCAACGAACGGATGAGTGGCAAGGATGCGCACGGCCTCGATTCCGGAATAGCCGGACGCGCCCAAAACAGCGACTCTGACCCTGTCGTGTGCCATCGGTGCGATTGCTGGAACCTCCGGGAGAAACTCGACGAGACAATGATTCGTCTATCACGAATCGATGAACCGTAACAGTTACTTGGTATCGAACTCGAAAACCATTTCGCCCGCTGGCGCGTCGGCCGATTGGGCGAGCTTTTCCAGATAGAGCGCGATCACGCCGTCGTCGGGCCGCTCAGCGCGCATCGCCTCTAGCGTCTGGCAGGCTTGCCCGGCTGCGCCGCGGCGCAAATCCTCGAGCGCGGCTGCGAAGCGGTTGTAGTAGGCGGGATCGGCGCCATCGCCCGATGCGGCGACCACTTCCATTATCGGCACCGGCACGGTTTTGCCCTTGACCCGCACCAGCCCGATATCGCGCGCAACGTAGGCGCTCGCCGCGGTCGAGAAAGTCTCCTTGCTGACCAGCAGATGCACCTTGAACTGGCGGGTCAGACCCTCCAGGCGCGAGGCCAGGTTGACCGTGTCGCCAATAACCGAGTAGTCGAAACGGCGCGCTCCGCCGAAATTTCCGGCGATCGCCTCTCCGGTCGCGATTCCGATACCGATATCGATAGCGGCGAACTGCGGGTCGTGCTCGCGCAACAACTTCAGCTCCGTAAGCATCGCGAGCGCCGAATCGATCGCGGCGCGCGCATGATTTGGAATCTCGAGCGGCGCGCCCCAGAACGCCATGATTCCGTCACCGCGAATCTTGTCCACGACTCCGCCACTATCAAGGATGAGATCGGTCATCTTGGTCATGTAGTCGTTCAACAGCGCGACCAGCGCCGCCGGATCGGTGCGCTCGGATAATCCCGTGTAGTTGATGATATCGGCGAACAAAATCGTAACGATCTTTCGCTCGCCGCCGAGCTTGAGTTGTTTTGGATTTTCCACCAACGCCGCGATCACGTCCGGATGCAAATAATGCTCGAAGGCATGGCGCAGATAGCGCTTCTCCAGCCCCTCGGTCCAGTACCGGTAGATCGCAAGCGCGCCGGCGGTGCCGAGGGCGATCGCGAGCGGGAACACTACTCCGATCAAAACTTCGTCCTCGATCAGCAGATACTGCGCGAAGCCGAAATACGCGACCATCAGGGCCAGCACCGCCGCGAATGCGATCGACGCGGTCAGGTAGGCGACCGCAAGCGAGATTGCGAGACCGAGCGCAACCGCCCAGATCCGTTCCATCGCGACCGTGCCGGTCTGGGTCGCTTGGATAAAATCGTGCGCGATGACGTCGTCGATCGCGTTGGCGTGAATCTCGACCCGCGGAAATTCGGGTCCGGCCGGAGTTACCGCACGGTCGCCGATCGCCTTGGCGATCGCGCCAATCAGTACCACCTTGCCGGAAAGCGCGTCGGGCGCGATCCGATGCTCGAGCACATCGACCGCCGAGTAGTGCGGAAAACCGCCGGCCGCACCCCGAAACGTCACCATCATCTTTCCCAACTCATCGACCGGGATGACGATATCGCCGACCGCCACGCTCGAGACTCCGGCGGGCTCAAGGTTCAGCTTAAGCGGCGCGCCGTCATAGAAGGCCTGGGTCACGGCGAGAAAGAACGGCACGCACAGCCGGCCGTGGAAGTTGATCACCGTCAGCTCGGTGCGATTCTCGCCGTCGGAGTCGGCGTCGATATCGTAAAATCCTGTCCCCCGCGCGGCGCGGTTGAGGATCGGCGTCGGCGGCAGGTACGCGTCAGCGTGGATTAAGGTCGGCGAGCCGCCGGGTGCGCGATGAATCAGCGCGTAGGCCAGAGGCGGCGGATCGATCGGCTCCGGCAAATAGCCGGTCAGCGACCCACCGGGGCCGGGGCCAAGCACGTGATGCGCGAAGCCGTAGCCGAGAAAGGTGTTGCCCTGCTCCTTGATAGAATCGGCGAACTTCTGGTCGCGCTCGTGCCCGAGCGCCTGCTGAATCTGCGCGTCGCTAAGACCAAGCGCACTCAGCCTCGACGATATCTCCTTGCGCGCCGCTACGTCCGAGTCGACTTCGGAGAACAGGAGATCGTAGCCGATCACTTTGGGCCGGTATGAGGCGAGCGCGTCCTCGAACTGCGCCATCACGTCGCGCGGCCACGGCCAATGGCCGAGCGCGGCGATGCTCTTCTGGTCGATGCCGATGACGACGA
>DATLTX010000116.1:0-5459 GCA_035533435.1 Binataceae bacterium (SeqCode) | reverse complement strand
AGGGGCCGATCGGCGGCAAGCTCGAACTGCGCGCCGACCCTGCGCGGCGCGGCGATCCGCTCGCCAACGGCAAGTTTGTGCTCAATAAGGGCGAGGTCCGATTTGGCTTCATGCGCTCGCCGATGATCGTGCAGGGTGCGACGGTTTCGTTCACCAGGCACACCATGCAGGTCGCGATGCCCGCGTCCACGCTCGAGGGGCAGCCGCTCGCATTTTCGATGTCGATCGCTGATCTCGAGCATCCCGTCCTCCGCATCGACGCCGACGCGCAGGCGCTCGACTTTGAGGTTCTGAAGTTCATCCGGATGCCGTGGTCGCCGTCCACTCCGCCTACTAAATTTCCACTTCCGGTCAGAGGCTTCGTCAAGGTGGCGAAGGGGCATCTCGGCGTCTTTCCGATGACCAACATCCGGACCGATTTCAGCTACGATCATGGCGATTGGCGGGTGTGGAACTTCGCCGCCGATTCGTTCCGGGGAAAAATAGACCTTGAAATTATCGGCCGCCAAAAAGACGACTGGATTCATATCAACGGCAAGGTCGCCGATATCGACTCCGCGCCGCTGTTCATGCTCTCCGGCAAGCGCAAGGAGTCGCCGGTGCTGGGCAAGATGTGGGTCGCCGTCGATCTGTGGGCCGACACCAATTCGGATTTTTTTCAGACTCTGGCCGGCAAAATTTCGGTGACCATGCGCGACGGAACGATCAACCGCTTCACTTTGATCTCGCGGATGCTCGGGTTGATCGACCTCAAGAGCTGGCTGACCGCGAACATTCCGAACCCCACGATTTCGGGCCTGCCGTTCGATACCATCTTCGCGGATTTGAAAGGCGTGCGCGGCGTCTTCTGGACCGATCAGTTCGTCATCCAGGGGCCCGTCATGGCGATCACCGCCAACGGCAGCCTCAACCTGGCGCAGAGCACGATCGATATGAGCTTTGCGCTGTTTCCCTTCAGTACGGTCAACTGGCTGGTCAGCAAGATTCCCGTGATCGGCACCAATGTCGCCGGCGGCACCAGCGAACTCCTCGCCGCGTATATGCACGTCTATGGCCCGATCGATAACCCGTCGATCGTGCCGATGCCGATTCGGTCAGTCACCGAGTTCGTCAAGAAGACCCTCGGCCTGCCGATCAACATCATTCGCCCCAACACGATCAAGTGAACTCCGCCGCGCAGTCGAATTCGGCTTGGACTGCGGGAAATTCGCGGCTAAAGTGGAGCGGCCGCCCGTCGGCCCGTGCGCGATGATCGAACTTATCCTGTACACACGCCGCGATTGCGGGCTCTGCCACGAGATGGAAGCGGTGCTCAGCGCGGAGTTGCCGCGCTTCGACGCGCGGCTCGAGCGGGTCGAGATCGACGCCCAGCCCGACCTCGAGGCGCTCTACGGGCAGGAGGTTCCGGTGCTGTTCGTCAACGGGCGCAAGGCATTCAAGTACCGCTGCACCGCTGGCGAGCTCAGAAAGCGGATGCTGCGCGAAGTCCGCCGATAGGTTCGGCGAGCGCCGCGGCGAAGATCGCGGCGCGCATCCGGATCGTAACGGGAGCGATGGTGAAACGATGATCAGGGTCGCAATCTCCGGCACCGGCGCAATCGCCGAGCGCGCGCATATTCCCGCGCTCCTGAGCGTCGCCGATTTCAGCATCGTCGCGCTGCAGAGCCGTACGCTCGAAAAGGCCCGCCGCACCGCCGAGACGCTATGGCTCGACACGGCGACGCGGCCGCACACCTATGACGATTTCGCCGCGATGCTCGCGCGCGAAAAGCCCGACGCCGTCGCGATTTTGACGCCCAACCATCTGCACTGCGAATTCACGCTTGCCGCGCTGGCGGCCGGCGCGCACGTGATATGCGAAAAACCGATGGCGCCGAACGCGACCGACGCCCGGCGCATGGTCGAGGCCGCGCACGGCGCGGGCCGCGTGCTGATGGTCGCGATGCAGCGCCGCTACGGCGCGATCGAAAGCGCAGTCAAGCGCGCGCTCGATACGGGCGCGATCGGCACGGTGCATTTCATCCGTGCGCGCCTGTCGCACGGAGGCCCCGAAGGATGGGCGCCCGGGCAGCGATGGTTCACCACCGCCAGCCAGTCGGGCGGCGGCGCGATGCTCGATCTCGGCGTGCATATCGCCGACCTTGCGATCTGGTACCTTGGCGCGATCGAATCCGTCGATGGGCAAATTGCGACGCTCGGCAAGCAAATCGACGTCGAGGACACCGGCGTTGCGATTCTGCGTTTTAGCTCGGGCGCGCTCGGCGTGCTCGAAGCTAGCTGGAGCAGCACGCCGGGGCTCTCCGCGATCGAGATCTATGGCAGCGGCGGCAGGGTGATGATGGGTTACCCGCGGGGCGACATCTCGATTTTGCGCGGCGACGGTTCCGAGGCGCCGGGCTTCAGCCGGGCCGAAATTATGGCGGCGTTCGATCCGCGCGACCTGCTCGCGCCGTTTCGCGCGCTCGCGCACAATTTTGCCGAAGCGATCGCCGGCCGCGCGGCGCCGTATCCGGACGGCGCCGACGGCCTGCGCGCGGTCGAGGCAATCGACGCGTGCTACCGTTCGGCGCGCAGCGGCGCGCGCATCAGGATGCCGCTGGAATGATTCGCAAGGAGCGCTCGGCGCAAAACGCCGTCAATTGGGAAGCAAGGAAGATGTTTCGCAGTTCGATCGACAAGATGGCCGCCTACACGCCGGGTGAGCAGCCGCGCGCCGGCGAGCGGCTCATCAAGCTCAACACCAACGAGAATCCGTATCCGCCCTCGCCGACGGTGCGCCGGGCGGTCCTGAGCGCCGCGCGCGATACCCTGCGGCTGTATCCCGCGCCGCGCGGGGACGAGTTTGTCGCCGCGGCCGCGCGCCTCTACGGCGTGCCGCGCGAGATGATTGTCGCCGGCAACGGCTCCGACGAGCTGCTCGCGATGCTGTTCCGGGCGACGTTGGGACGCGGCGACAAAGTCGCCTATCCGGTGCCGACATATTCGCTCTACGACACTCTGGCCGAAGTCCAGGAGGCGCTTGTGGATCGGATTGCGTTTGGCCGCGACTTTGTGTTGCCGCTAAAGGAACTGGCGCGTGCGCGCGCGCGTCTGACCATCGTATGCAATCCGAATTCCCCATCGGGAAGCTTCACGCCGGTAGCGAAGCTCGGTGAGCTGGCACGCGCGCTCGCGGGGCGTCTGCTGATCATCGACGAAGCCTACGTCGATTTTGCCTCCGACAACGCGCTGCGCCTGCTGCGCCGTAATCCAAACCTGGTGATCCTACGCACCCTGTCCAAATCGTTCTCGCTGGCGGGGATGCGCCTTGGACTATGTTTTGCGCATCCTCGCGTGATCGGCGCTCTGCTCAAGGTCAAGGATTCGTATAACCTGAGCCGGATATCGCTGGCCGCCGGAGCCGCCGCGCTTGAGGACGCGGCGTGGATGCGCCGCAACGTCGATCGCGTCAAAGCGACGCGCGCCCGGGCAATCGTGCGCCTGGGCAAGCTCGGCTTCGAAGTCGCGCCGTCCGAGTCCAACTTTGTGCTCGCGCGAATCGCCGGCCGCGACCTCGCGCCAATTGTGCGGGGCCTGAGAAAGTCCGGAATCCTGGTGCGGCACTTCGCTACTCCCACGCTGCGCGACGCGCTCAGGATCTCGATCGGAACTCCCGCTGAGATGCGTGCGCTGTATCGTGCGCTCGCGCCCCTGGTCGCCGTATCGCCCACGCGCCGGCGTAGCTCGCGATGAGCAAGCTGGGCAATCTGTTCGGCGGCTTTCGCCGGCAGCGGCGGCCGGCCACCGACGGACCCGCGCAATCGCGCGCCGCGATCGAATGGGCCGTGGCGGGGCTCGGCAACCCCGGCGGCGATTACGCGCGCTCGCGCCACAATGCCGGGTTCATGACCCTGGAGCTTCTGGCGCGCGGCAAAGGCGTCGAGCTTGGGCGCAGGCGATTCTCCGGCGTTACCGCCGAGGCGGAGCTGGCCGGGCGCCGCGCGATTCTGGTCGAACCCGAAACGTTCTACAACGCTTCCGGTGAGTGCGTGGCCGCGCTTCTGGGCTACTTCAAAATTCCCCCGGTAAACCTGATCGTCGTTCACGACGAGATGGATCTCGAAGCGCAGCGCCTGCGGATCAAGCGCGGCGGCGGCGACGCGGGAAATCGCGGCGTCCGCTCGATCGCCGAGTCGCTGGGCACGCGCGACTTTATCCGCGTGCGGATTGGCCTCGGCCGCCCGGTCGAGGGCGACGATCCGCGCGACTATCTGCTCCGGCCGATGCGCGCCGCCGAGCTGGAAGGGTTTGCGCCGGCCCTGGCGCGCGCCGCCGAAGCGGTGGAAACGATCATCGGCGAGGGCTTGGAGCGCGCGATGGGCCGGTACAATCAGCGCGCCTAGCCGGGCGATAGCTCCCCTTCCCGCGTCAATCATAATGTAGGAATATTAATATACGCGGTATGGTAACTAATAGATATTTAATATGCCTAACAGTTGACAATCGCGCTATTCCTGCGCTACGTATGCATCGAAAGGCCGCGCGCCCGATAATTTCGGAGGGCGCACGGTCCCGGCAAGGTAACGCCCCGAGTCGTCTGATGGGGCGGACCGCGGAAAGAAGGGGGGCATATGAATCGGGAGTTCAGTCCGAGGTTCAGGTCGGCTGCGGCCGCGCTGCGGTTTTTTTTCCGCATCAGCGCGTTGCTGTGCGGCGCCGCCATCAACCCGCGTGCGGAGTCGCATCGCATGACGCGAAGCGGCCTCGTACGCCATCCCGGCGCGTTCGGCGACTACTTGAAGATTGGCTCGTGCGTCGGCGGCTTGAGCGAGGTCCAGGTTTGTCTGCTCGGGGAGTTTTACGGGCCCGCGTGCTTTGCGCCGCGAACTCTGTCGGGGGCATGCGGCGCGGTGCGCAGGGAGATTCCCGGTTGCGCGAATCCCGCCAGATCGATGCGGACGGTTCATCGCGCGGCGCTGGCCGCTTTGCGCGCGCAGCTGCGGCGCAGAAGGATTGTGATCGCGGCGCCCGCGCATCGCCACGGGCATTTTTCGCGTTCCCCTGAGACCTGGGCTTCGGTCGGCCGCGATGGCGAGAAGCTCTTGCGATAGCGCCTAGCGGCGCGCGCTTTGGTGGTGGGCCAGTTTGGCTAGTCACCAGTCTTCAATATGCCGTCATTCGCATTCTACTGTTACCGCGCTACCGGTTGTCATTCCCCCGCGCGTGGCTGCCACGCGCAAGGGAATGACACCCCAGTATCGAAAAGCGTCGATTTTCAAATTGATCCACTACTCGGGCTTTCGAGGTTTTTGATCGGGCACTGGTTTCGGGTACGCTGATGGTCCAATGAGCCGGACCGTGAGTGTAAGAGCGAAGCAAGGAACCCTGACCAACGCCGAGCGCGCGCGTGCGCTCGGGCGCGGCGCCGTCGAAGTGATCGCGACACCCGAGCTCGAGGCCAAGCTCAGCCTGGACCGGCC
>DATLTX010000115.1:0-5420 GCA_035533435.1 Binataceae bacterium (SeqCode) | reverse complement strand
GTGCGCGGCGCGCGAGAGGTTCTCGACCAGCGCCGACATCATCTCGCCGCTCATCGCGTTGAGTTTGTCGGGCCGGTTAAGCGTCAGGTACAAAACGCGATCTTTCAATTCAGACAGGAGATGCTCAGTTGCCATCGTAGCCTCCAAACCGATTCGGTGGTTTCTGGTTTCGGGGTTATTGGTTTTGCGGTGATGAGTTCGTACTACTTCAAGGCGGCGATAGTGTCGAGTGCCGCCGCGAGCGCCTGGGTCCCGTCCAGGTCGTGTCCCATCGCGGCGGCCGTGTTGAACATCGAAGCGGCAAGCCGCAGACCCGGCAGCGCGACACCGGCGTCGCGCGCGGCGTCGGCGACCAGGCGCAAATCCTTGCGGACCAGCTTGATGAAGAATCCTGGCGTCCAGTCGCGCGCGATAATCTTCGGCCCCAGCGCCTTGAGCTGCCACGAAGCCGCGGCGCCCGCGCCGATCGCCTCGATCACGCGCTCGGGATCGAGGCCTCCGGCGTTGGCCAGGCATAGCGCCTCGGCGGCGGCCTCGAGCGTGACTGCGACTGCGACCTGATTGCACAGCTTGGTCAATTGCCCGGCGCCCGACGGGCCCATCAGAGTCACGCGATGCCCCAGCAGTTCGAGGATGGGACGCGCATGCGCGAAAGCACCCGCGTCGCCGCCCGCCATGATCGTGAGCGTGCCGTCGCGCGCGCCGACGTCGCCGCCCGAGACGGGAGCATCCAGGTAATCGACGCCGCGCGCTTTCAGACGCGCGGCGATCGCGCGTTCCGCCGCGGGCGCGATCGTGCTCATGTCGATAACGATTTGCCCGGCGGCGAGCGCGGGTTCGAGCTTGGCGACGGCGGCCTCGACGTCGGGCGTGTCGGGCACCATGATGAAAACGATCGCTGCTCCCGCCGCAGCCTGCGCGGGATCGGCGGCGAGGGTCGCGCCATCAGCGGCGATCGCGCGAGCTTTTTCGGGTGAGCGATTGAAGACGCGCACGCGATGCCCCGCGGCCATCAGCCGCCGCGCCATCGGCGTACCCATTATTCCGGTTCCGATCCAAGCGATATCCATGAAGAGATTGTAGCAGAAGAAAAGAGTCCACAGATTTCACAGATTGACAGGCAGATTTCCAGAAGCGAGCGCCGCCTGAGCGGCGCCCGCCTGAACTTTTTTGGCGCGGTGCGAAGCACTGCGCCTCTGAATCACTGAAATCTGTGAAATCTGTGGATTGTATTATTCTGGTTTTTCCACAGGGGCGGAGGCTTCGGGCGGCGAGGTTGCGCTCAGGAGCGCAAGCGGGACCCAGAGGGTGAACAGAAGGCCGAGAGCCGGGCGATGCCACATCCAGATGAGCCCATACAAAATATAAATCGCCGCGAACGCCATCTGGAGCGTCGATACGCTCTCGCCGACTCCGGCCCCGGTTCCTCCGAACCGCCACGCCGCCAGCATCGCGGCCAGCAGGATCAGGCCGAAAATCGCGTAGCCAGCGCCATGCGCCCAGGCGATCAAAAAAAACAGGATCGTGAACAGGACGAGTCCGCCGATCGCGACGATCCGGAAACCCGCGCGGGTCTGCAGGAAATAGACGAACGGTTCGAAGGGGCCGGGGTTGATTCGCATCGCCGACTTAATCTACTCGACGCGCGAAGTTGCGCAAGGATGCGCGGGATGAAGATTAACCGCAGATTTCGCAGATTAGCAGTCAGATTTCCGCAGCGCGCGGCGCGTGATCACCGTGGGCGGTCGCCGTTTCCGCGGCGAACGCCTCTGAAAATCTGCCCGTTAATCGGTGAGATCTGCGGTTATCTCTTCTTCTACCGCTGCCCCGGCCAGCGGTCACCGCCCACAACTCGCCATCGCGCGCGAATCTTTTCGTACTCGTCGGCCGGCAGCGGGCCGAGCGCGGCGGCGCGGGCGTTGTGCTCGAAGCGGCCGAGCCTGGTCGTACCGACGATCGCGGCGGTCACGCCCGGGACCGAGAGCGTGAAGCGCAATGCGATAGCGCCGGCGTCGTTGCGGGTCATGAAATCGTAGTCGAGCGTGGCGAGCCGCTCGCGATAGGGAGCCGAGTACGCGTCTTTACTGTCGGCGCGCCACGCGGCGTTTGCCAGAGGGCGCTTGGCTAGAATTCCCATCCCGCGCTCATGCGCCTTGTGAATTGCGAGATCGATCGCTCCCTGATCGGCGATATTGACGGAAATTTGCAGCGTATCGAAAATTCCAAGCTCGACCGCTTTGAGCGCGCTCTCGCCGTCGGCGCTTATTCCGATAAACCGCGCCTTGCCGGCGTCGCGCGCGCGGGTCAGCACCTCGATCACGCGCGGATCGGCGAGCGTCGCGGCGTCGGGGCTGTGGAACTGCATGACGTCCACGTGGTCGGTGCGCAGGCGCTTAAGGCTGCGGTCGATACTCTCGGCGAGCATCGCGGGTTCCCAATCACCTCCCGCGAGGCCAGCGGCGTGGCCGCACTTGGTCATCAGGACGACATTCTCGCGTCGCCCGGCGAGTGCGACTCCAAGCTGCTCTTCGCCTGAGCCATAGCAGGCGGCGGTATCGATCAGGTTGAGGCCGCGATCGATCGCGTCGTTCAGAATCCGGGCGACTTCGCGCGCCGAGGTTCCGCCATAGCCGGTCTCCGATCCGCCGAAGCCGACCGCGCTGACGCTGAGTCCGGTGCGGCCGAGGATGCGATGCTCGATTGGCATAGAAAGACAATCCACAGATTACACAGATTGCACAGATGAAGAGACGTGAGGCTGCTTCCTGACTGGAAGCATGAAACGCATGCGGGCGCCGCTTGCGCGGCGCCCGCATGGGAAATCTGTCTGACAATCCGTAAAATCTGAGGATTTTTTTGGCTTACGCCGCGACCTTCGCCGCGCCGGCTTCGTTCGATTCTCCCGCCAGCGAGCCGCGCTTGGAGAAGGCGACCGCGACGCCGAGCAATACGAGTGACACTACTACAACCACGACGCGCGTAAGGGTTACGTCGTTGATCGCCGTCGTGCAGAAGGGAGCCGCCAGAATTCCGACCAGGTTCATCACCTTGATCATCGGATTGAGCGCGGGGCCCGCAGTGTCTTTGAACGGATCGCCCACCGTGTCGCCGACGATGGTCGCCTTATGAATATCGGTGCCCTTGCCGCCGAGAAAGCCGTCTTCGACTTTTTTCTTGGCGTTGTCCCAATTGGCGCCGGCGTTCGACATGAACACCGCCATCAACTGGCCGGTCAGGATCGTGCCGCCGAGAAATCCGCCGAGCGCACCCGCGTCGAGTCCGAAGCCGACCAGCAGGGGCGCGAAGACCGCCAGGATTCCGGGTCCGAGCAGTTCCTTTTGCGCAGTCTCGGTGACGATATCGACGCATCGTGCGTAGTCGGGCAGTTCGGTTCCCTTCATGATTCCCGGATGCTCGCGCAACTGGCGGCGGACCTCGAAGACAACCTGGTAGGCCGCGCGGCTGACCGCTTTGATTGCGAAGGAGCTGAACAGGAACGGAACCGCGCCGCCGATCATCAGGCCCACGAACACGGTCGGCATGTTGATCTGGACGCCAATCGCGCCCAGATGCGCTTCATCGATAAACGAGCGGAACAGCGACACCGCCGCGATAACCGCGGTCGCGATCGCAAGGCCCTTGGTGAGAGCCTTCGTGGTGTTGCCGATCGCGTCCATCCAGGACAGCGTGCGCGACGCCTCTTCCTGATGGATTCCCGCCATCTCGAAGATGCCGTGCGCGTTGTCGGTAATCGGTCCGTAGGTGTCCATCGCGAGGATGAATCCGGTCGTGGTGAGGAGGCCCAGTCCGGTGAGGGCGATACCGTAGAACTGGAGCGCCAGCGATTCGTGGAACAGCGCCATCGCGCCGACGATCGTCATCGCAATCACCATGAGCGCCCACACCGAGGACTCGAGTCCCTCGGCCAGGCCCGACAGGATGAGCGTCGCCGGGCCGGTGCGCGCCGAGATTGCGGTCTCGGTGGTCGGGCCCTTATCAGGATGAGTGAAATAGTTGGTGAGCCACAGGGTCACGATTGCAAGGATAATCCCGAAGGTGGCGCAACAGCCGAAACGCCAGTCGGTCGCCCCGGTGCGCGGGTCCTGCATGTAGAAGTAGTTGACGACAAAGAATCCGATGACTGAAGCGATCGCGGAGACCATATAGCCGTTGTTGATCGGTTTCATCGGATCGCGCATCGCGCTGCCGGCCGGCACCTTGACCGCCATTATTCCGAGAATCGAAGAGAACACGCCGACGCCGCGCAGGATAAACGCGAACATGATCAGCTTCATCGCGAACATCCCGGAGAATGCGCCGTAAACGGCCTTGAAGTCGGGCTCATTGACCGCGAATGCGGCCAGGATTATCGCGGCGACGAGTGTGACTTCGTAGGACTCGAAGACGTCGGCCGCCATTCCGGCGCAATCGCCGACATTGTCGCCGACGTTGTCGGCAATCGTCGCGGCGTTGCGCGGATCGTCTTCGGGCAAATCCTGCTCGATCTTGCCGACCAGGTCGCCGCCAACGTCGGCCGCCTTGGTGTAAATTCCGCCGCCCACGCGCATGAATAGCGCGGCCAGCGATCCGCCGAAGCCGAAGCCGATCAGCACCTTCATCGCATCCTGCTGATAGACCAGGAAGATGATCGTCGCGCCGAGCAGGCCAAGCCCGACGGTGAACATCCCGGAAACGCCGCCCGCCTTGAAGGCGAGCTCCATCGAGTTCTTGAAGGAAGACAACGCGGCGTTCGCGCTGCGCACGTTGCCCTTGACCGCCAGCCACATTCCGACAAAGCCGGCGCCATAAGAGGCGCTGACGCCCATCAGAAAGGCGACCGAGATCCCGAGCGAGAGCCACAGGTCGTGATAGACGTGGCGGTACATGAAAAACAGGGCGAAGAAAATCAGAACGACGAAGAAGATCATCGTCGAGACCTGGCGGCGCAGATACGCCATCGCGCCCGCCTGAATCGCCTCAGCCACGTCGGTCATCGCCTTGGGACCGGGGTCCGCTTTCAGGACGGTGCGGACCAGGATCAGGCCGTAGCCCAATCCTACGAAGGCTGAAATCAGGATCAGCCACAGCATCATTACCTGCCCGTTGCTCAGCGCCGGCAGTACGATATTCGCTTCACTCATCGTCCGTTCGATCTCCCGAAAAATCTGGGTTTGAGATGCGCCCCGCGCGCGGTAGCCTCTATTGGCTGTTTACTAAAACCGTCTTCGATAAACGATCACGGCGAGTTCAATCCCCGGAGCGCATCTGGCGCAGTGTAGGTTTTCCGCAGATCGAAGTCCATAACCTGATTAGCGCGAGAGTCGGTAATTTTGACCGTTTAGACTGCGCCCCGCGAAGGTCATTTCCCGTGCGCGAGGAATGGGGCGATATCCACGAGTCCTGCCATTTTCGCCTGCCCT
>DATLTX010000114.1:0-4909 GCA_035533435.1 Binataceae bacterium (SeqCode) | reverse complement strand
TGCGCGTGATCCGGATGTTGCCCCATTTTCCGATCGCACCCTGGCCGTGGCATGACACGCTGCCGGTTCCCGGCTGAACATCTTTTTCGCTCATCAGGCCGATAGCGAGCGTGCAGGCCCCCAGCTTGAACGGCACGTTCGAGTAGCGGCGCATCTCCTTGCCGTCCATCAGGAACGTGACGCGATCGGCCGCCGAATCGTAAACGATCTCGAAGTGATGCGGCTCGCCGGATTTGGTTACGCCGCGCGCTTCCTCGAACAGGCAGAAGTAGCGCGGTCCGTGGGCAGGTGCGACCTCGGGCACCCCGGGAAAGGGCAGCTTGCCGTACACGGTCGCGACGACGTCGTTGCCGACAAAAAAATCCAGCGCGGCGCCGGTCGAGAAATCGAGCACGTTGAACGACACGAAGCCGTCGTAAAGGTCGCCCGCGCGTCCGCCGACTATCGTCGCCGAGAAATCGATCGCGAACGAAATCGTACCGCCGGGCGGCGGTGCGAAGGTCCGCGCGCTGAAATACATGTGCTTGGCGTTGTCAAGAATCTGGACCGAGTCGTGATGGCGCGTGTACGGAACCGCGGCGACGCGCAGGAAACCGTCCTGGATAATCACGACCGCGCCGGGTTCCTGGTATTGCCAGAAACCGCCGTCCTCGAGCGGAAAGCCGGCGGGGATCCATTGCCCCTGTCCGGTGATTACCGACGCGAAATCCGAAAACTCAATTACTTCGCTTGATGCTGCCTGCTCAGTCGTACTCATTTGGATGCAATTCCGGGTCGATGAAATTTGCGCCGCGCGATATCGAATCCGCCGCGATCAGACGAAACCACGGCGGCCGAATGCGCGCAAGACCGTCTCGGCGCGGTCGATCTCATCGCGCAAATTTGTGATTCGTACTCAAGGACGGCGGCGATTATATGTTCACCGTCGCGGCGCGATGAGTCGCGTCACACGCGGCACATCAGGGCGCCATCGACGATGATCGATTCCCCAGTCACAAATCCCGCGGCCGGCGAGACCAGGTAGATGAGGGCGCCGGAAAGATCCTCGGGCGCGACCAGCCGATTTTCGGGCAGGTACTTGAGCAGATTTTTCTTGAAATCTTCGTTGGCGTTGGTGGGCGACGCGGCCTCGTCGAGCCATCCGGCCTCGATCGCGTTGACCCTGATTCCGGTGCGCGCCCATTCGATCGCCAGCGCGCGCGTGAGATTGAGCACCGCCGCCTTTGCCGCGCAATAGAGGCTCGCATTCGGCACGCCGCGCTGCGCGAGTATCGAAGTGATATTCACGATCGCGCCGCCGCCCTGACGCAGCATCACGCGGCCCGCTTCCTGGCACGCCATCCATACGCTTTTGAAATTACCTTCTATAACCCTTTCGAATGCGCTGTCGTCGGCGATATCCGCCGGGCCGAACCACGGCGCGTCGAGCGCGTTGACGAGGATATCGAGCCGGCCAAGTTCCTTCGCGGCAAGGTCGGCGGTCGCGCTAAGATCGGCCCGAATCGCGGCGTTCTGGACGCGCACTATCGGCTTGGCTCCCGCCGCTTGCACGGCCTTGACGGTTTCCTTGAGTTGCGCGTCGGTGCCCGGCTCGCGCGAGGCGAGCATTATTTTTGCCCCCGCTTCCGCCAGTGTGACGGCGGCGGCGCGCCCGACGGGATGCTCGGCGCCGATCACGAGGGCGCCTTTTCCTTCGAGAGAGAAACTACTCAGAATCGCGTCCGCAGCCATGATAATCCTCGCGCTCAGTTCGGTAGATTGGGAATCGCGCCGGTGGGAAGGATTCCTCCCGCAAGTCCGCCGCCGTCGATCGCGACCAGCTCTCCGTTGATGTGGTTGGCGGCGTCGGAGGCCAGGAAGATCGCGAGCGGCCCCATTTCGGCGTCGTCGCCGGGGCGGCCGACCGGGATGAACTTGCCGCCCTTGAAGAATCGCATCATTTCCTCGTTGTGCGGAAAAATGCCCGGTACGATGCAATTGGTCTGGATATTGTTCAGCGCGTATGTCAGCGCGAGCGACCGCGTGAGCTGGATTACGCCGCCCTTCGAGCATGCATACATATAGTTGTGTTTTCCGCCGCGCAGCCCGTATCCCGAGGCGAGGTTGATGATCTTGCCGCGGTTCTGCTTGACCATCTGCGGTATCACTGCGCGCGCGGCGTAAAACTGGCTGGTCAGATTGGTGTCGAGACCGCGCCGCCATTGTTCGTCGGTGATCTCTTCAATCGATTTGCCCGCCGTTTCGTCGCCACCGCCGGCGTTATTCACCAGGATGTCGATCCGTCCCATTTCCATGATCGCCGCGCGCGCCATCGCGTTCACCGCGGCGGAATCCGTCACGTCGGTAGTGACGATCAGGCATTTGCGTCCGGTCTTGCGCACGAGCGCGGCGGTTTCCTCGAGCTGCGATTGCGTGCGCGCGGCGGCGACGATGTCGGCTCCCGCCTCGGCGAACTTTGCCGCCATCGCGCGTCCCAGACCGCGGCCGGCGCCGGTGATGATTGCGACTTTGCCGTCGAGTTTCAGTGCGTCGAGAATCATGGTTACACCTCGATGGAAGAACGCGCGTTGCGGCGCGCCCGCTTGCTAACTAACACAGCCGGCGCGGACGGCAAACCCGCGCCGCGTAATCCCGCGCCGCGCTTTTGACGGCGCGAAACGACCCGCCCTATAGTAACGATCGGAGGCCGATTCGATGCCGCTCAAGATCATGATGTTTTCCGATTTCATCTGCCCGTTTTGCTACATCGGTTTCGAAGTGATCCGCCGGCTCAAGCCCGAGTTCGATCTCGAACTCGAATGGCGCGGCTTCCAGATCCATCCTGAATGGCCCGCCGAGGGTCTGCCAGTGGAAAAAGTGCGCACTCCCACCGACATGGACGCGCGCAAGGCCGCGTGGCAGCGAATCGTGGCGATGGCCGAGGCCGAAAATCTGCCAATCAAGCCGCCGGCGGTGTTCACCAATTCCCGCGCGGCGCTGCTCGGATGCGAGTACGCGCGCGAAAAGGGCCGTGCCGAGGAATTCGAGGAGCGCGTGTACCGCGCCTATTTCGTCGAGGGCGAAAATATCGGCGACGAGAAGGTTCTCGCGCGATGCGCCGGCGACGCGGGTCTTGATGCCGCCGAGTTCGCCACCGCGATCTGGTCGCCGCGCTACGACCTGCGCCTCAAGAACAATACGCTCGCGGCCAATCAGCGCCAGGTGACCGGAGTGCCGACGTTTTTTATCGGCGAGTTTGCCATGGTCGGCGCGCAGGACACGGAAACGACCCGAATGATCCTGAAGCGCGTGCGCGAGCGCATGCCCGAAGCGCAATAACCAGGGAATCCGCGGTGGAGAAACGCTAATGGCAAAGACGCTCGAACAACGGATTGCGGAACTCGAGGATCGCGACCAGATAAAGGAATTGACCGCGCGCTATTGTTGGCACATCGCCCATGGCAAGGGTGAAGCGGCCGCCAACCTGTTTACCGACGACGGCGCGCTCGAGGTCAACGACGGCAGCTTTCGTCCGGTGCGCGGCCGCGAGGCGCTGCTCAAGTTTTATCGCGCGGCGGTGAACGAGCCCGAACTCGCGATTCCGTTCATCCAGAATCATATCATCGAAGTACACGGCGACGAGGCGCGCGGCACCTGCGGAATCGAAGCGCGCTTTTCGCGTGGCGGCGAAAGCGTGACGGCGGCTGGATATTACGAAGATCGCTACCGCCGGGAGAAAGGCGGATGGCGCTTCGTCGAGCGCAAACTCACTTTCTGGCACTCGGTTCCGCTCAAGCAGGGATGGGCCGAGGCCAAGGCCGCCGCGAAGAAATGAGCGCGGAATTGCGCGCGCCCGATCGCATCGCGGCGCGCCCGCGTATGCTAGAAAACATTCATATGGTTTCGCCGACCGATTCCCGGCGGTCACCGCTTCGCCTCGACCTGCGCGGCGTAAAATGTCCGCTCAACTGGGCGCACGCGAAAGTCAGGCTTGAAGCGATGGCGCGCGGCGAGGTCCTGGAACTCGTCCTCGATGACCCGCGCGGCGCGCGCGATATACCGCGCGCCGCCGAGGCCGAGGGCTATTCGATTCTCGAGTCGCGCGCGCGAGGCGGCGTCTTCCATCTCGTTATCGAAAAGTAAAAGCGATGGCGGAGCGGCGCAACTTCGAGGTTATAATTGTCGGCGGCGGAATTGCCGGCGCCTCGCTCGCCTATTTTCTGACCGCGCGCGGCGTAACCGATATCGCGTTGCTCGAACGCGAGGCGCAGCACGGCTACCACTCGACCGGGCGCAGCGCGGCGACGCTGGTCGAGTGGGATTCGATCGCATCCGTGCAGCGGCTAAAGGCTTTGGGCGGGGAATTTCTGAAAAATCCGCCGCCTGGGTTTGCCGAAAACCCGCTCGTCGATCATTCGCAGGTGATGCTGCTGTATCGCGACGGCAATCTGGCTGAATTTGCCCAATCCGCCACCGGGCTCAAGCGCGACGGAGTCGAGTTCCTTGAGCTTGCGAGCCGCGACGCGATCGCGCGGGTCCCGGCGCTCGAACCCGGAGACTCGGCGCGCGCGCTGCTGCTCACCGGCGACGGCCGAATCGATGTCCACGAATTGCTCAGCAGCTATTTGCGCAACGCGCGCCGGCGCGGCGCGGTGATCCGCACCGGCGCCGAAGTGCGGGAGATTATCGTCGAGGGCGGGCGATGCCGCGGCGTCGCGACCGCCAGCGAGCGGCTCCACGCGCGATGGATCGTCGATGCGGCGGGTGCGTGGGCGGGCCAGCTCGCGAAGCTCGCGGGTGCGGCGCCGATTCGGCTCGAACCGCGCCGCCGTTCAATCGTCCTCTTCGATCCGCCGCCTGATATCGACGTGCGCGGATGGCCGTTTACGATCAGCGAGGCCGACCAGGTTTACTTCGCGCCCGAGTCGGG
>DATLTX010000113.1:0-3429 GCA_035533435.1 Binataceae bacterium (SeqCode) | reverse complement strand
ACGCGAAGCTCTCGGCGCTGGGCGCGCGGATCGAGAGGGTCGAAGATTTGCGATGAAACTCAGGATCCTGAACTCGGGCACGCCCGCGATGCGCCGGTTTATGGCGATGATATTGGCGCGGCGCGGCGGCGCGGACGATACGCGGATCGACGCTGTAGTCGCGAAGATTATCGCCGAGGTTCGCCGCCGCGGCGACCGCGCGCTGATTGATTACACGCAGAAATTCGACGGCGTGAAGTTGACCGCGCGCACGCTGCGCGTAACCGCGGCGGAACTGGCGGCGGCGCCCAAAAAGATTCCCGCGCGCGATCGGCGCGCCCTCGAACTCGCCGCAATCCGCATCGCGCGGTTCCATCGCGAGACTCTCGAGCGTCCGTTTGCGTTCGTGGACCGCCTCGGAATGCGCCTGGGCCAGCTCGTGCGGCCCATACGCCGCGTCGGACTGTACGTGCCGGGAGGACTCGGCGCGTATCCTTCGTCCGTGCTGATGAACGCGATACCGGCGCGCGTCGCGGGAGTCGAGGAAATCGTGATGGTTGCGCCGCCTTCGCGCGAGGGCGAGCGCGACGCGGTGATGGCGGCGGCTGCTATCGCGGGAGTGACGGAATATTTCCGCGTCGGCGGCGCGCAGGCGGTAGCGGCGCTCGCCTACGGAACCAAAACGATCCGCGCGGTCGATAAAATCGTCGGTCCCGGAAATTCCTATGTGCAGGCCGCCAAGCGGATGGTCTATGGCGTGACCGATATAGACAAAATGGCCGGGCCGAGCGAAGTACTGGTGATCGCCGACACGAGTGCGCGGCCCGAATGGATCGCCGCCGATCTGATCGCGCAGGCCGAACACGGTTCCGGCGACGAGTCGGCAATCCTGCTGACTCCCTCCGGGCGCGTCGCGCAGGCGGTCGCGCGCGCGCTCGAAACCGCGCTGGCGACACTGCCGCGCGCGGCGGCGGTGAGCAGGGTTCTCGATCGGCGCGGCGCGGCGATTGTCGTCAAGGATTTGGAGGAAGCGTTCGCGCTCTCGAATGAAATCGGGCCGGAGCATCTGGAGCTCGAGATTCGTAATCCGCGGCGATGGCTCCCTAAGGTTCGCGCGGCGGGCGCGGTTTTTCTGGGCGCGATGACTCCGGCGCCGCTCGGCGATTACCTGGCGGGACCGAACCATGTCCTTCCCACGGGCGGATCGGCGCGGTTTGCCTCGCCCCTGGGCGCATACGATTTCCTTAAGCGAACCAGTATAATCGAGGCCTCCGCGCGCGCGGCGCGGGCGCTCGGCCCGGCGGTCGCGCATCTGGCGCGGATGGAAGGATTCGAGGGGCACGCGCGCTCGATGGAGTTGCGCAGCCGGGGAAATCACGGCGGCGGGGTGAAACGCGGATGAAAGAATCGACGGGTCGCAAACGAAAGCCGAAAGCGTCGCGCGCGCTCAGCGGAAACAGCCGCGCCGTAGTGAGCGTGGCGGGCGATACGCCCAGACGCGCCGCCGAGATCGAGCGCAAGACCCGCGAAACGCAAATCGCGCTCGCGCTCAAACTCGACGGCTCGGGACGCGGCGAAGTCGCGACCGGCGTGCCGTTCCTTGACCATATGCTCGAGAGCTTCGCACGCCACGGCTTCTTCGATCTCAAGATCAGCGCCCACGGCGATATCCAGATCGACGAGCATCACACGGTCGAGGACGTGGGAATTGTGCTGGGGCGCGCGTTTCGCCAGGCGCTCGGCGACCGCGCCGGGATCCGCCGCTTCGGCGAGGCGACTATCCCCCTCGATGAAGCGCTCGTCACCGCGATCGTCGATATCAGCGGGCGCGCCTACCTGGGCTACGACATCACGATCGCCCAGGAGCGGGTCGGCAATTTCCAGACCGAACTGGTGCACGACTTCATGAAGGCGCTCAGCGACGAGACCGGGATGAATCTGCATCTGCGGATGCATACCGGGCGCAATCCGCATCATATCGTCGAGGCGACGTTCAAGGCTCTCGCGCGCGCGATGGACTCCGCGACCACGCTCGAGCCGCGCGTCGTCGGGGCGCTCTCCACCAAGGGCACGCTCGCTTCCTGAGCGATGTTCGAGAAGTTCACCGTCGTTCCCGCGATCGATCTGAAGGGCGGTGAAGTCGTGCGCCTGCTGCGCGGCGACATGGCCCGCGCGACCGTGTACGGCGCCGATCCCGCGGCGGCGGCGCGCAGATTCGAGGAGCAGGGCGCGGAGCTGATCCATATCGTCGATCTTGACGGCGCCGTTGCCGGAGCGCCGCGCAACCTGCCCGCAATCGAGCGCATCCGCGCGGCCGTGCGATGCGCGATCGACGTAAGCGGAGGGTTGCGCACGATCGAGGCGGTGCGCGCAGCATTCGCATCCGGCGCCGACCGCGTCTCAATCGGGTCGGCCGCATTCCTTAGCCCTGATCTGATCCGCGCCGCGTGCGCGGAATTTCCCGGACGCATCTTTGGCTCGCTCGATATCCGCGACGGCAAGCTCGCGATCAAGGGATGGGTCGAGACGAGCGAACTGAGCGTCACGCGCGCCGCCGAGATTTTCACGCGGGCGGGAGTCGCCGCGCTGACCGTCACCGATATCGCGCGCGACGGGGCCGAGACGGGGGTCGATGCGGCCCGGATGGTGACGTACTCGCGTCAGGCGGGAGTCCCGGTCATCGCAAGCGGAGGTGTGGCCACACTGGCAGACCTCCGCGCACTCGCCGATCGGTTCGCCCAGGGCGTCGTCGGCGCTATCGTCGGGCGCGCGCTCTACGAGGGGCGTTTCGACCTCTCCGGCGCCATCGCAATCACTCGATAAATTTCCGCTGGGTTCGATCCGGTGGGATCCGCGCCCGAAAGCGCCTGCGCGGCCTCTCGATCGGAGATTGCCCTTTATTCTCAGATAGTTACGCTCCGGACATCATAAGACAATCAAAGCTGAAATTTGACCGTAATAATCTAGAAAACAGCTCTCTAGTAGTGTTTTAGTAATGATAAAATAAGACAAATCAAATAAGCTCAATGTAAGGTCTTGACATAATAGTGTCATTCGTAAAGGATAAACGCACACTCAAACAGAGCGTAGCGATAATATAACTATTAAAAGATGCTTCAAACCGCTCATGTTCTTGATTGGCGTTAGTTTGGCAACACGGGGATACCACCCCTCAATAGAGGGAACCAAGGAGTCGGAGGATACACTATGGACCTGATTAGAAAGCTGTACGTTCGGGTTTCGGAGAATCAGCGCGGACAAACGATGACCGAATATGCCTTGATCCTGGCTGCGGTCGCAATCGTATGCTTCGCCGGCTATCAGACGATGGGCACGACGGTGAAAACGCTCCTCACCAGCGTTGACACCGTGCTCTAGGATTCCAGGGAACCTGGGAGAGGGAGATTTTGGCATCCGGAGAGGAGTCCTGACCGGCCCGACGGAGCGGGC
>DATLTX010000112.1:0-4869 GCA_035533435.1 Binataceae bacterium (SeqCode) | reverse complement strand
GCGGCGCCGACTTGCTTGTGGATTGCGGCGGCGATCTCTTTTGCGAGCGATGCGATCAGCGCCGCGTCCTCGCCTTCGACCATCACCCGCGCCAGCATCTCGGTGCCCGAGTAGCGCACCAGCAGGCGCCCCGAGGCGCCGAGCTTGCGCTCCGCCTCGGCGATCGCGCGGCGCACTATCGGCATCCCGGATAGCGGCGTGCGTTTGCTCACGCGGATATTTTCCATCGTCTGCGGCACGCGGCGCATCGCGCGCAACTCGCTGAGCGGCTTGCCGCTCTCGGACATTATCGTCAGGACCAGCAGCGCGGTGATCAGTCCGTCGCCGGTGGTCGAGTAGTCCATGCAGATGACATGGCCCGATTGTTCGCCGCCGAGATTGTACGACTTGGCGCGCATCTCGCGCGCAACGGATGGGTCGCCGACATCGGTGCGCACCAGCTTCACGCCCGCGCGTCCGAGCGCCTGCTCGAGGCCGAAGTTCGAGAGGACGGTCGCAACGACGGTGTTTTCCGCAAGCCGCCCCTGCGCCGCCATCCGGATCCCAAGCAGCGCCATCGCATCGTCGCCGTCGAAGACCTGTCCCTTCTCATCGACCAGCATCACGCGGTCGCCGTCGCCGTCGAGCGCGATTCCGACCTGCGCGCTCTCGCGCACCACGGCGGCGCGAATACTATCCAGATGCATGGCGCCGCATGCTTCATTGATATTGATTCCGTCGGGCTCGGCGGCGATTGCGGTCACGTCGGCGCCAAGCTCCACGAGTACGTCGGGGCCGACCTTGTATCCGGCGCCATTGGCGCAATCGATCACGACCTTGAGCCCTTCGAACGCGACCGCGCGCGGCACGCAGGTCTTGAGGAAAACCAGGTAGCGGCCGAGCGCGTCGTCGATTCGCGCGGCCTTGCCGATATCGGCGTTGGTAGCGCGATGCCCCGCCAGCGCGGCGTCGTCGGAAACCAGCTCTTCGATCCGGAGCTCGGTGGCGTCGTCGAGTTTGAAGCCGTCTCGGGAGAAGAACTTGATGCCGTTGTCCTGAAACGGATTGTGCGACGCCGAGATCACGACGCCCGCGTCGGCGCGCATGCTGCGGGTCAAAAATGCGATGCCCGGCGTCGGCAGCGGACCGACCAGCAACACGTCCACACCCATCGAGCAGATCCCCGACGCCATCGCGGTCTCGAGCATGTATCCCGAAAGGCGCGTGTCCTTGCCGATCAGGATGCGGCGATGGCGTCCGCTGGAATTCCGGAAGACATAAGCCAGCGCGCGGCCCAGCTTGAGCGCCGTCTCCGAAGTGATCGGTTCGACGTTGGCGACGCCGCGCACGCCGTCGGTGCCGAAGAGTTTACGATGCTTTCCCATCGACGATACTGGCCCGCTTCTGGTGATATATTCTGAGCCTGACCTTGACCGGCTGCTGCTTTATGAGCTGCATCCCATCGGGCAGATCGACCTCGAGCGGCAGTTCGCGCAAGCCCGGCGCGCCGCCCTGTGCGTCCACATAGACTATCCCCTTGGGGTCCAGGCTTGCGAGCTTCAGGACCGGACCGCGCAGGATAATATCGGCCTTGCCGGGTTCGACCCGGGATTTGAAATCGGTGTCGCGGACCTGGACGTCAATGTCGCGAAACTCGCGGCTGGCGATTTCTTCTCCGATATCCACCTTGGCCAGCACGCGCACCACGGCGAGGCGAACCTCCGGCCCGGGATTCTGGATGCCGACCACGCGCTCGAGGTCGGCGTCGGCGCCGCGCACGTCGAAGGGATCGGTCTCGGCGCGAACCAGCGACGCGACAAACCGGCTCGGTCCGCTCACCGCGACGGTGGCTGGCTGAAGCTCGATCGAGTTTATCTGATAGCCTTTCGCGACCGGACCGGAGAGGTTCACATGAACCGGCAGGTCGCGGCTGATGACGCGATCGATATCGATCTGTGCCTCGTCGGGCGTCACCCGCGTCACCGTGGTCCGGGGCGGAACATTGAACTGGGCGGCTCCGATTTTGAAGTCCGAATGACCGATCGGAACTCCGGTCAAATCGAGCCGGATGGTGAGCCGCTCGGGGTCGAGCAGCGACAGCAGGGTGCGCGAACCGGCGACTTCGATTTTGACGAAATCTGGCGGATGGTTGACGATCACGAATCCGGGCGGCAGCGAGCGATAGCTGACCGGAACCGAAAGCGTGGTGACGGCGTTGCGCTGGCCCGCATTGACGAACATCCACAGCCCGATCGCAAGCAAGAGCGCAATCACGCGCAGGCCGGCGTTGCGGCGCAGGCGTCTGCGCAGATCGCTCCAGTTGACCATTTTCAGCAGTCTGTTCATCGCTCGCCGCGCCACCCGCCCCGCAACTGGCGCTTACGCCAGCAGGCTCCTCAGCGTACTCAAGACCGCCGCGGGTTCGAGGCCGCGGTCGAGCCGCCCCTCGCGCGCGATCGAGATAGTTCCGTCTTCTTCGGACACCACCAGCACTATCGCATCGCAATCCTCGGTCATCCCGATCGCGGCGCGATGACGTGTGCCGAGGGCGAGACTCACGTTCGGATTGGACGACAGCGGCAGCACGCACGCCGCGGCCAGGATCTGATCACCCTTGATGATCACCGCGCCGTCGTGGAGCGGCGAGCCGCGCATGAAGATCGTCTCGATCAGCTCGGGCGAAACCTTGCCATAGATCATGCGGCCGCTCTCCATGAATTCGTTGAGGCCGTCTTCCTGCTCGATCACGATCAGCGCGCCGATCCGGCGCGCCGCCAGCCACGCGGCCGCGGTGGCCAGCTCCTCGGCGGCGCTCGAGGCGGGGGCGCGCGGTCCGAAAAACGATTGCGCGCCGACCCGGGTGAGCGCGCGGCGGATGTCGCCCTGGAAGATCACGACGATGATCACGAATAACGATCCAAGGAAATTATTGAGCAGCCAGTTGAGCGTGAACAGGCCGAGGATCTGCGAGGCCACGAACGCAACCCCGACGATCACGAGCCCCAGCACCATCTGCATCGTGCGCGTGCCGCGGATCAGCAACGCGATCCGGTAGATCACATAGGCGACGATCAGGACATCCATGATGTCCTGCCATCGAGGCACCGGTATCGCCGGCAGGTAATTCGGCATCGCGCTTGCCTACCTTGAACTGCTCTCGCGAATCGCCGCCGCCATCCTCACCACCGCCCGCGCCGCGCCCGGGTCATGCACCCTGACGATCGAGGCGCCCGCCGCGACCGCGAGCGCATCAGCGGCAGCGGTCCCAAATTCGATTTCGCGCTCCGAGCCGCCGGCGACTCGCCGAATGAAGCTCTTGCGCGACGATCCTACCATTACGGGATAGCCGACGGCGGCAAGGCGGGGCAAGGCGTCAAGTAACGCAAGATTGTGGCGGGCGGTCTTGGCGAAGCCGATACCGGGGTCGAGAATGATTCGCGAACGGGCGACTCCGGCCCCGATTGCGGCTTCGGCGCGCGCGCAAAGATAGGCGATCACCTCGCGCGCGACATCGCGATAGCGCGCAAATTTCAGATGATCCTCCGCGCCCCCGCGCATATGCATCAGCACCACCGCCACGCGCGCGCGGGCCACAACCGACGCCATCGCGGAGTCGTACTCGAACGCGCTGATATCGTTGATTATCGCGGCGCCCGCCTCGATCGCGCGCGCCGCAACCGCCGCCTTGCGCGTGTCGATTGAAATCGGCACGCGCAGAATCGGCGCCAGCGCGGCGACCACCGGCATCACGCGGCGCAGCTCTTCTTCGACGGCGACGGTGCGCGCTCCACCGGGCCGCGTCGATTCACCGCCGATATCGATAATCCCGGCGCCCTGCGCTTCCATCGCGAGCGCATGCTCGATCGCGCGGGCCGGGTCGAAGTAGCGGCCGCCGTCTGAGAATGAATCGGGCGTGACGTTGAGCACGCCCATCACGGCCGGGAATTGAATTACCCGTCCATCGCGCAGGCGCATGCGTTTGGGCAGTGCGGGAACGCGCGCCGCTCGAACAATACGCAATTTCGGACGATGGGTATTATCGCAGACGCGCCGCATTCGCGAGCCTTTACCTCGCGCCTGGCGCCCGCTTGCCCGAACGCGCGCCGATACTAAACCAGCACGGGCTTGGGCGGCAGCCCTGGAACGGCGGACTCTTCTTCGGCACGCTTGTCCTTGCCGGCTTCCGGATTCGGACGCGTGGACGCACCGGCGCTGGGCGGGAACGACGCGGGCAGCGGACGTCCCTCGCGATAGGCGGTGACGAGCGCCTCGACTTCCGCGCCATCAAGGACTTCCTTTTCTAGCAGACGCTCGGCGACGGCATGCAGCAGGACAATATGGTCGGAGAGCAGTTGGCGCGACTTCTGATAAGCGTCGTCGATCATGCGCCGGATCTCGCGATCGATCTCGATTGCGGTATGCTCGGAGTAGTCTTTCTGATGCCCGATGTCGCGGCCCAGGAAGACCTGCTCCTCGTGCTTGCCGAAGGTCATCGGGCCGAGCTCCTTGCTCATCCCGAACTCGCAAACCATCTTGCGCGCAAGCTCGGTCGCCTTTTCGATATCGTCGCCGGCGCCGGTAGTCATATGCCCAAAGATCAACTCTTCGGCCGCGCGTCCGCCAAACATCATCACCAGGCGCGTCTTAAGATATTCGCTCGAATAGGTATAGCGATCGTCGAGCGGGAGCTGCTGGGTGACACCAAGCGCCATTCCGCGCGGGATAATTGTGACCTTGTGCACCGGATCGGCGCCCGGCAGCAGCATCGCCACCAGCGCGTGGCCGCCTTCGTGATAGGCGGTGTTCTTGCGCTCGCCCAGCGGCATCACCAGCGAGCGCCGCTCCGCGCCCATCATGACTTTGTCTTTGGCGAGCTCGAAATCCGACATC
>DATLTX010000111.1:0-13720 GCA_035533435.1 Binataceae bacterium (SeqCode) | reverse complement strand
CCGACGGCGACGATCCCGAAGGCAGCCGCGCAGCCGTGGACGAGTTGCTCGCCGCGCTTGGCGTTGCACGCAGCGACCTGATCGCGGTGTCGTACTTCGAGATGATAGCCGCGCGCGCTCAGGCCGCGCCGCCGTAGTAATCGTTAAACATCCGGTCGGCGGCTTCGTGAACGCGCGGGTCGCTGAATCCGGCTGCTCCCGCCGCTTGCAGCGCTGAGGCGAAGGCGGCCAGATTGACCCGGTAGCGCGCAAATCGCGCCGCGCCGATATCGCCCATCGGATCGTCGTCGCTCATGAAGCTGCCCATTTCGGCAAATCCTCGCGCCGCGAGACGCAGCCCATGCGCGAGGTGCGGCGACTGCGGTTCGAGCGCATAGGCGAGCACCAGCGTCACCGCCTGCATCTGGCCCGCCTTGAACCGCTGCACATCCATGACGGCGCGCCGCTTCGCGAGCGCCTTGGGAGACACGAGAATCCGCACCAACTCATTGGCGGGCGGCATCGTATTGGTGATCGCGTTGGCGGCGACCCAGTTCGCGTTCGCCTGAATTGTCTCCGAGACCATCGGTTCGATCGCGGCCGGGTCCGCGCGCCGCGGAAGTGTCACGACGGTGGTGTCCTCGGTGCCGCCCCACACGTGCACGAGTCCCTGCTTGCTGAGCGCTTCGAGGACCGGATCGTCGGGCCCGAGCGGCATCACGTAGGCCTTCGCGCCCGCGGACAGCAGCTCGGCCGGGTCGTGAAGCGGCTGTACCTCGACCCAGTGGCCGCGTTCGACGACGACGGGAGTGAAGACGGCGATCGCGGGTCCGAAGGAGCTTTGATAGACCGCGAGCAGATGGTCGCTCAGATGATTGCGCGCGATCACGGCCGCTATCGCGCGCGCCCGATTCCAATCGAGCAGGCGCGGGAAATGCGTTCCCGCGTCCCATCCCGCTTCGGCCAGGATACTGCCGGGTTCGAGCGGGATCAGCGTCGCGATTGCCACCAGAGCGATCGCGAAGGCGCGGCGCGCGGCGGCAACTGAAATCGAGCGCGTCGCCCACGCGAGCAGTAGCCCGCCGAGCACCGATCCGGCCAGCGTCGATTGCGCGGCGAAGCGGCTGGGATCCTGCAACAGCCACGCGATCGGCGCGAGCGTCCATGCGAGCAGAAATCGATGGCGCATCGGACGGCGCAGGAACGCGGCGGCGCCCGCAATCGCGAGAAGATCGATCATCGGATCCAGGCGCAGCGACTCGTGCCCGTGTTTGCCGCGATACCAAGCGAGGTTATTCAGGAAGTGGATCGAGTAGGGCGCGGTCAACAGCGCGGTCGCGACGCCAACTTTGATTAGCGCGCGCCATCGCCGCTCGATCACCGCCGCGATCGCGATCCCAACCGGAGCGCTCAGGAAGCCGCCGAGATGCGTATAGCACCCAAGCACCGTGATCGCGGTCGCGAGCGCGAGCCGGTCTTCGAGAAAAAAATAAATCGCCCACGGAATCGAGATGAACAGCCATCCCGAGGGAATTCCGACATAGAATGATCCGGCCGCGAACGCGCTTCCCGCGATCATCGCGACTGCGAACATCGCGGCCATGTCGCCGCCGAGTCTGCGCGCGAAATACAGCACCGTCAGCATCGCGGCGCTCCACTGCGCGACGCCGAGAATCGCGTTGGCCAGGATGAAGCGGTCGGGAGTGCCACCGAGAATCGTGCCGAGGATCGCGATCGCGATATGCAGCGCGGGGCCTTGCAGGTTCGGGCGTCCGCCGGGGCCGAAGTTGATATGGTCCCACCACGCCTGGCCGTGCGCGACGTACCATTGCGCGAGCGAGATGTGATAGCCGGAGTCGATGCTTACGCGATAGTCGGGCAGCGATATCGCGAGCAGGATCGCGTTGACGCCGAGGATCGACCAGGTTGCGATTCGCGCGGCGCGATTGCGGTCGGGTTCGAGCGCGAGCTGCAGCATCGCACGCTATCGTAATGAACGCGGCCGCGCCGGGGAACGCAGTCTTGCGACTGCACTCGCAGCTCAGATTTTCGTGCTGAAAATCGCGTCGGCGCCGGTTCCCGCAAGATATGAATCGACGAACTCACGATCGGCCGCGGCCAGCGCCGCGTGCCCTTCGCGCAGCCATTTCAGGCACTTGGCCTGATACGGGAACGGCTGCTGAACCCAGGGCCGGCCGTCGATTTCACCTTCGACTTGCGCAGAACGCGAAGCTATCGCGCGTGCATTGGCGATCAGAAACGGAGCGTAAACGCGTCCGATCTCGACAAAGAATGCGCGCAGTGTCGGCGCAAGCTTATCGCGCGAAGTCCACTGGTCCGTTTCGAGCGCCGACAAATCGTCCATGTGCGAGACCCACGACACGACGCGCGGCGCCTGCTGTGCGGCTATTGCGGCGGGAGTCGGATCTAAGTGCGCGAGCTGGCTTAGCTGTCCGAAGATTCCGAAGTCGCCAGCACCGGGCCGCGAACCCATCAGGAAATAATTTCCCGCTTTCAGATGATCATCGAGCAGATGCAAGAGACGGCGGTAACTGTCCTCGATCACCGGCGTCGTGATGTTGTTTGAACCGACCACGCCAAGCCGCGCGATCTGGCGTTCGGCGAAAAACCCCGACGCCTTCTCAAGCCGCGCGTCGCTCAGGTGCAAATCGCGATCGAGCGCGAGCACGTGCGAGGCCTTGTGGGTATCGGCGTCGTACTTCCATCGATAATGGAACATCGGCTTCGTCAGCCATTCGTCGCCGTAGTCCTCAAGGAGTTCGTGCAGGAACGCGAGCGCGGGATCGGTCGGAACGAGCGAGCGTTGCGCGAAGAGCGTTTCGAGGCGCTTTATCTGAAAGGTCGAATCGATCATCGCTGTATCCGGCGTGCCGGGAAAGACGAGCACCGGAATCAACGCGACCGGAACTGGCGGAATTCCAGCGTCGGCCGATGAGCCGCGCATGATCCAGCGAAAGTCGATTCGCCGATAGCGCAGCACCGCGCGCATCTTGCGCGAGTATGGCGATCCGTAACCGCCGACCAGTTTCAGTGGATGCATCGATATCGCTCGTTGCGCCCGGCGGCGCGCCTACGCGGGAGCTTCTACGGGTAACCGCGGATCGCGCGGCTTGGGCAGATGATCGTAGAGGTCGGCGACCAGGTCCGATTTCATCTTTTGATAGCCCGCGTCGTTCCAGAGATTTTCCCATTGCAGAGGATCTTCGCTTAGGTTGTACAACTCGCCCTCGGTGCCGTCGTAGCGGATGTCAAGGAGCGTCCGCGTTCCGCGCAGCATCGCGGGCACTTGGTCGATGTCGTAGCCGTAATCCCGCGTGGACTTTTCGTACACGGTGCAGACCCATCCGTCGCGGTAGATTGTCCGCAGATGCATCCCGACCTGAGCGAACTGGCTGTCCCATTCGGTGATGACGCGCTGGCGGCCCGAGCCCGATGCGGTGGGAAGGGGCTTGCCCTCGATCCACCCGGGGATCGGCACGCCTGCGATTTGGCAGAACGTGGGCGCGAGATCGAGCTGGCCGACGGGCTCGCTGATTTGTGCCGGCGCGATTTTCGCCGACGGCGCGGGCCGCCAGATCATCGGCAGATGCATCAGCGCATCGACGTGGTACGGACCCTTGTAGAGCAGACCGAAATCCCCCTGCAACTCGCCGTGATCGGTGGTGAAAATCACGTCGGTGTCGGCGTCCCATCCGCGCTCGGCGATACGCTTCATCACGCGGCCGACGGCCTGGTCGATCAACTCGTTCTCGACGTGAGTCAGCGCGTTGATTTCGCGCACCTGATCGGGCGTCATCTTCGCCGGGATGAAGCTGGCCGGTCCGCCTTCGGGATTCATGAAGCGGCCCTCGTACCAGTCGAGCCAGTGCCGCGGCTTTTGCGCGAGGATTTTTTCCGTCTGCTCGCGCGAGCGCGGGTAACCGGCCGGCAGATCGAGGTCGCGCCAGTTGATGCGCCGGGCCTCTTTCTCCGGAGGATCCCACGGATGATGCGGGTCGGGAAAACTCATCCACACGAACCAATCTTCGGTCGAGTCCAGAGAATCAAGAAATGCGAGCGTGCGCTCCGCTACCCAATCGGTATGGTAATGCTCGCGTGGAATCGGATTGTACTTGGCCTCGGGCGCGCCGGTGTCGCCGCCGGGCTGCGCGCTCAGCAGCGGAGCGAAGCCGGCGAGCTCATCGGGATGATTCTGTTGGAGCCACAGCGAGTAGTGCCATCCCCCGAGCGGCGCGTGCATCGCGAGTTCCATCTTCTCGAAGCCGCGGTACGGACCGGTCGAGCCCTTGCCCGCCATCGTATTTTCGAACCATCGCCCCTGAAGATCGAAGGCGGGCTCGAAGTGCGCCTTGCCGAGCAGGGCGGTGCGGTAGCCGCCTTTTTCATGGAGCCATGCCGCTGCGCTTGGCGCATCGGCGGGGAGAGCGATGCCGTTGGCGATGACGCCGTGGGTGCGCACGTACTGCCCGGTGAGCATTGTCGTGCGCGCGGGCATACAAACAACGTTCTGGTTGTGCGCGCGGCGGTAGTTGATTCCGGTGGCGGCAAGGCGGTCGATGTTCGGAGTCTGCGCAATTTTGCCGCCGTTGCATCCCAGCGAATCGTAGCGCTGCTGATCGGTGGTGATGAAAAGAATTTTGCGTCCCATCGTGGAGTTTCCTTGCGATCGACTCTGCGAGAGTTGAACTGATCCTGACGGCCTTTTCTATCGCGTGCGCAACAGGGCGGCGATCGCGTGGGCGATCGCGCCGCGCGCCTGCGCGGGGCTCGAGTTCTGCTGCGCGCGCATCACTTCCCAGGTTTCCCACGCGGTAACCGCTTCCAGAGCGGTCAGCGCGTCGCGGCGCGCGGCGGCGGGCAGGGCGCTGAGTTCGTTCTCGAACGCGCGCGCGGTCTCCTTGCGCAAGATCGCGCGCGCCTTGCCCAGGCGCTCGGCGATTACGGGCGAGAATGGTTCGAGCCGAATCGAGGCGCGCCGCACCGGCGCGACGGCCTCGTGCAGATCGCCGCGGATTCGCACGAACTCGGCGATCCGGCGGTCGAGCGCAAGCGCCGGCGAGACGGAGCGCAGCAGAGGGCGCAGGCGCTCGAGTTGAAGATCGGCGGCGTCGGCAAGAATCGCTTCCAGGTCCTCGAAATGATGAAAGACCAGCCGCAGCGAGACTCCGGCGCGCTCAGCGATCTGCGCGGCGGTCGGCTTGACCACACCCCGGGTCAGCAGATCGAGCATCGCGGCTGCCACCGTGGCGCGCGTGCGAAAGCCGCGCGCGGCGCGGCCATCGGCCGGAACGGTATCGGCATCGGGCATGCGGAAACGAATATTACATTACGAGTGCAATTACAAGCGGCGCGGATCACGCCTCGAGCATCGCCAGCAGGTCCATCGTGATGCGCAGGGTCAGGCCCCAGATCGTCTGTCCGCCGTACATGATCGCGGGATACTTCGAGCCGCGGCCCGCGGCGGCGCCGTCGCGGCGCCATTCGTAATCGCCGCGAAAGCGCGGATCGCGCAGCGCGCTCAGCGGAACCTCGAAGATCTCCGCGACTTCGTCGGGACTTGGCCGCATCGTGGTGCTGGCGGCGATCACGCCCGCGAACGGCGCGACGATGATCCCGCTGGTGAGCGTGTTGGCCACGGGGAAGGCGCCGAGCACCTCGACCGCGTGGGGCGGGATGGCGACTTCCTCATGCGCTTCGCGAAGGGCGGTATCGAGCAGGGTTGCGTCGCCGGGATCGACCCGGCCGCCCGGAAAGGCAACTTGTCCGCGATGACTCTCGACGTGGTCGGAGCGGCGGATATACACGACGCGCAGCTCGCCGGCGCGTTCGAGAATCGGGATCAGCACGGCGGCGGCCTTGCGGTTGTTGGCGAGCAGATCGCGCGGGGGCGGCTTGGTCTTGGCAAGCTCGGCGCGCAAGCGCTTGAGGTGGCGGTCGAAGCCGGCGGCGCCGCTCATGAGACGCGCTCGGGTGCGAGGTTTGCGGCAGCGATCGTGGTTGCGCTCGGAGGCTGCA
Source organism: Binataceae bacterium (SeqCode) (assembly GCA_035533435.1). Taxonomy (GTDB): domain Bacteria; phylum Desulfobacterota; class Binatia; order Binatales; family Binataceae; genus JBARDN01. The sequence goes on along the minus strand of DATLTX010000111.1, from coordinate 7,705 downwards.
TCGCCTCAGATAATCCTGTGGTGGCGGCGCGCTTGCAAGGGACGGGATTGGTTCGGGGTGGGCGGGCGGCTAAGCTCCGATGCGCGGCGCCCGCGCCGCAAGCGGCTACGGCAATGCGTTATCTGATCGGCAGATATCATGAGATCGCGCTCAAGGGGCGCAATCAATGGCGTTTCGTCGATCAGTTGCGGCATAACCTGCGCGCGCTGTTCGGCGACGTCGGGCTGGGCAACATGCGCGGCGAGGGTCCGCGCGTGATCGTTGAGATTCCCGACGCGGTTCCCGACGCGGTCGTAATTGAGCGCGCGGCGCTGCTCTTCGGGCTGCAGAATTTTTCGCTCAGCTACGAAGTTCCGCTCGAGCTCGAAGCGATCAAGCGCGAGGCGATCGCGCGCGCCCGGGAGCATCCGGCGCGCAGCTTTCGCGTGACGACGCGGCGCGGCGACAAGCGCTTTGCGATGAACTCGATGGAGATCGATCGCGAAGTCGGCGCGGCGGTGCAGGAGGCGCTTGGCTACGCCGTCGATCTGAGCAATCCCGAGCTGGTGATATCGATCGAGATGCTGGCGCGGGGCGCGTTTGTGTCGGCGGGAAAAATTCCCGGCGCCGGCGGCCTGCCGGCCGGAGTTTCGGGACGCGCGGTTGCGCTGCTTTCGGGCGGAATAGATTCGCCGGTCGCCGCGTATCGGATGATGCGCCGGGGACTGAAGCTCGACTTTGTGCACTTTCATGCGCATCCTCTCGTCTCGGCGGCCAGCCGCGACAAAGCCTGCGAGCTGGTCTCGCATCTGACGCGCTACCAATCGGCATCGACTCTGGCGCTGGTCGCCTTTGGAAATTTTCAGCGCGAAATCGTGGCGCACTCGCTGCGGCCGCTGCGCGTGATTCTCTACCGCCGCCTGATGGTGCGGATCGCGTGCGCGCTTGCGGCGAAATCCCGCGCCACCGCGCTGGTCACCGGAGAGAGCCTCGGGCAAGTCGCCTCGCAAACGCTCGACAACATGGCGGTGATAGAAAACTCTTCGACCCTGCCGATCCTGCGGCCGCTGGTCGGCAGCGACAAGAACGAGATTATCGCCCAGGCGCGCGTGCTCGGCACCTTCGAGACGTCGATTATTCCAGACGAGGACTGCTGCACGCTGTTCGTGCCGGCGCATCCCGAAACCCACGCGCGCCTGGACGAGGTCGAGGCGGCGGAGGAGCGGCTGGATATCGCGCGAATGGTGTTCGAGGCGGTTGGCGCGGCCGAGATTCGGCGCTTCGTGTTTCCCGCCCGCGCTGAACGCCCAATCAAAAGTGCAGCGACAGAACCGCCGCGTTGACCAGCAGGGTCAGGATGCCGATCGGCAGCCCGACCCGCAGATATTCGCCGAAACTGATTTTAATTCCACGCGCGCGCGCCTGCTCGATCACGATCAGGTTCGCGATCGATCCGACCACGGTCAGGTTTCCCGCCATCGTGCTGGCGCTCGCGATTATCATCGCGATTTGCGGCGTGCCGCCCAGGAGCGGATAGAGCGGGCGAAACAGCAGCACGGCAGGCACGTTGCTGACCAGGTTCGAGAGCAGGGCGGTCACGGCGGATAAGGTAAGAGGATTGGCAAGCGCCCGGTCGCCGGTCCATCGGATGATGTCGTTCTGGAGTCTGGTGGTCTGAAATCCGGCCACCACGATGAACAGCCCGGTGAACATCGCGAGCATCGTCCAATCGATAAGGCCGTAAACGCGTTCGGGTTTGATCCGCCGCGTGAAGAGCAGAATCACGCCCGCGCCCATCGCGACCAGATGGGTCGGATAGCCGGCGATGAACAGTCCCAGGGCGGCCACAGCGATGGCGGTGGATTTGATCATCAGGGGACGATTCGCGCGCGGCGGCGCGGGCGGCTCGGCGGTTGCCTTGCGATGCAGCTTTCCGAGCGAGCCGCGATAAACGATCGCAAGAACGGCGAAATCGATCGCCAAACCGAGGATCGCCGAGGGCGCGATATGGATCGCGAACGGTGTATAGCCGAGATGCGCAAAACCGGCGACGATCATGTTTTGCGGATTGCCGGTGATCGTCGCCGCGCTGCCGATATTGCTCGCCGTCGCCAGCGCCAGCAGGAACGGCATCGGCTCGGCGCCCAGCATCTCGGTCGCGTCGATCAGCAGCGGGGTAAGCGCAAGGCAGACGACATCGTTGATGAAGAACGCGGCGAGCACGCCCGCCGCCGCAACCGTCATCGCGAGCAGGCCGTAGCCGCTCTGGGCGCGGTCGAGCAGCGCGCGCGCGAAAAGCTGGAACGCGCCCGACAGGCGCAGGTTCGCGACCACGATCATCATTCCGAGCAGCAGCACGATCGTGTGAAAATCGACCGCGTCGAGCGCCGCGTGCTCGGACAGCACGCCCGCCGCGACCATCGCGACCGCGCCCGCCATCGCGGCGCCGGTGCGGTCGATGTGCAGGAACGGGAGCTTTCCGACCGCGATCACGAAGTAGGTCAGTGCGAAGATGGCCAGGGCGATTGCGCTATGCGGATTCATGCGGGGTCGCCGATGCCGATCGATCCGGCGATCGATTGGCGGGCGGCCGGTTCCCCATAATCTTGGCTGTGCGGCAGGTAATCAAGCGTTCGGGTTCGATTCACACTGGTGTTGGCGCGGCGCTATAGTCCGCACAGGAAGGGCGCGATGTACCTGCTCGAACTCAACCACGCCAAGTGCAAATGCTACCTGATCGCGTCGCGGGGCGCGCGCAAGGCGGCGCTCGTCGATCCGCGCCGCGAAGAAATCGCGCGCTACCTCGGCGTGCTCGCCTATCACGGATTCGCGCTCGAATTCATTATCGACACCCACACCCACGCCGACCATCGCAGCGGCGCCGCCGAGTTGTCAGACCTTACCGGAGCGCCGCTCGTGATGCATCGGCGCGCGCCGTCGCCGCATGTCGCGATTCATGTCGAGGATGGTCAGACCCTCGCGGTCGGCGACGTGGTGCTGCGCGTGCTCTACACTCCGGGGCACACGCCCGATTCGATAAGCCTTGTCGCCGGAGACCGGGTGCTGACGGGCGATTGCCTGATGATCCACGGAACCGGACGCGCGGATTTCGCGGGCGGCGATGCGGGCCAGGAGTATGATTCGATAACCGGCAAGCTGTTTGCGCTGCCCGACGCGACGGTCGTGCTGCCAGCGCACGATTATCGCGGCCACAAGCAATCGACGATTGGCGAAGAGAAGCACTCGAATCCGCGCCTTTTGGGAAAGACGCGCGCGCAGTACGTCGCGCTGATGAACAACCTCGGGCTGCCGCTGCCCGACGGTATCCAGGAGGCGTTGCAGCCGAATCAATCCGAAGTTGACGCGGGCCAGATAAAATTTCCGAACCTTGCGCAACTCGACGCGGTCCGTCAGCTCGCGCCGGCCGAGCTTAGTGGCCGGATGGCGAGCGCGAATCCGCCGGTGCTGATCGATGTGCGCGAGGCTGATGAATTCAAAGGCGAGCTGGGCCATATCGGCGGCGCGCTCCTGCTGCCGCTGGCGGAATTGGCCGATCGCGCCGCCGAGATCGAGCAATATCGCGAGCGCGATATCGTCGCGATCTGCAGGGTCGGCGTGCGCAGCACCACCGCCGCGGCGATCCTGACCGGGCTCGGTTTCGAGCGCGTATGGAACTTGCGCGGCGGGATGCTCGAATGGGCCGACGCGGGAATGCCGGTCGAGCGCTGAGGGGCCGCGGCGAGGGAGAGATCATCATGACGACGGGGCTCAAGGTCGCTGAACTGGATCATGTCGTGCTGCGATGCCGCGTGCTCGAACGCACGCTGGATTTCTATACGCGCGTTCTGGGGCTCAGCGAAGAGCGCAGGATTGCGCAAATCGGATTGATCCAGCTCCGCGCCGGACGCAGTATGATCGACCTGGTCCCGGCAACGCATGTCCGCGCCGAAGACGGCGCCAACGTCGATCACATTTGCCTTGGCGTCGAAACCGGCGACCTGGCTGCCGTTGGCGCGGAGCTGCGCAATAGCGGCGTCGAGGTGCTGGGCGAGCCCGCGCAGCGCTACGGAGCGCGCGGGGTGGGGCTGTCGATTTACGTGCGCGATCCAGAGGGAAACGTCGTCGAGCTCAAGCAGATGCCGGCGCCGGGCTAGCCCGAGGCGGCGATCCGCCCTTGTTTTTGACTGGCGAGACATTACAATCCTAGCGTTTGCCGACCGTGGAGGTGGGTTTCTTGAAGACTACTAAACCTGTTGCTCGAATCAGGAGTTTTGCGATCGCGGCGATATGCGCGGCGATGATCGCGGGATGCATGGGCCATACGCCGCAGCGCGCGGCGGGAAATTATGTCGATTCGCTCAAGCTGTACAACTATCCCGCCTGCTATCAGGCGCTGACGCATCAGGACCAGGTCGATCGCACGCTCGACCAGTTCCTGAGCGAAATTCCGCTCGCGCCCGATGTCAGCAAGGACTGGTTCAAAACCATCCTGCACGCGGTCGATTTCGAGGTTGGCGACGCGAAGATCGACGGCGACAAGGCCGACGTTGTGATCCATGTGACGCGCCCCGATCTGCCGCTGTGGGAGCGCACGATCGACGCGACGCTTGGACCCAACGACACGCCCGACTCGGTCGCGCAAAAGCAGGTCAACGACAAGACCTATCCAAAGCTGACCTACGACGACAATGTTGCGCTGGTCCAGCAGGGCGGCGAATGGAAAATCTTCGTCGATTTTCCGGCCAAGGAAAATATCGAGAAAATCCACAAGGACGCGATCGCCGCTTATCATCAGCACGACTACGACAAAGCGATCACCCTCTACCAGCAGGCGATTGCCGAACTCGACAAGGAACAGGCCACCGGCAACGCCGGCATGAAGTTCACTTACAATCGCGAACTGGCCGACGTTCAGAACGCGAAAAACCAGATTCCCGACGCGCAGGCTTATATTCCCAAGATCGTGCTGTCCGACGTGGACATGAAGATGTCCGCGTCACGCGTGCCGGCGATCTTCGGCAAGATGACCAACAGCGGTGACAAGGCGATTGACGAAGTTCAATTCACCGTCACCTATTGGGAAGGCAAGGGCAAAAAGAAGGCCCAGGTTTTCACCGAGGTCCATGTCCCGGTCGCAACGCCGCTCGAGTTCACCGATTTTGCGCGGCCGGTTCTGCCGTTCGTTCCCGGCGAGACGCGCACCTTCGGCTTCAAGCTGACCGCGCCGCCCGACGTCCAGCAGAAGGCGACGCCGGATCTCAATGTGACCTCGATTGTCTTTACGCAATCGAGCGCGCCGCTGCCGAAGCCGCCGACGCCGACCCCGACCGAGTCGCCAACGCCGGCGGCGGGTGCGTCTCCCGCCGCGGGTGCGGCGCCGTCGCAGGCTTCGCTGCCGCCGCCACCGCCGCAGAAAAAGTAGGCGGCCAAAAACTCGCGCATCCCGAGCCGCGCCCGCATGCCGGAATTACCGGCGGCCGGCGCGGTTCGGCTATTATGGAGACCACGCTCGAGCGGGCGGGACTCTGAATTTGGCAACCACGATCACCGTTGCGATTCCGACGCATAACCGCGCCGCCACGCTCAGCGCAACGCTCGGGAGTATCGCGACGCTCGCGATTCCGCCGGGCGCCGCGCTCGATTGTATCGTCGTCGATAATGGCTCGACCGACGCGACGCCGGCGGCGGTCCAGGCGTGCGCGAAATCCGCGCCGTTCCCGGTCCGCCGCGTGTTCGAGGAGCGCATCGGCTCCAGCTTCGCGCGCAATCGCGCGATCGCCGAGTCGCGCGCCGAGTTCATTTTTTTCATCGACGATGACGCCCTGGCCGAAGTTTCATGGGCGGCCGAGATGCTCTCCGCACTCGAGTCGCGCGGACTTGATGGCGCGTGCGGGATGGTGCTGCCGCGATGGACTGTCGCACCGCCGCCGTGGCTCGGCCGAAGCCTGTGGGTCAAACTCGCGGTGCACGACCGGGAACGAATCGAAGCCGAGCCTGCCGAGCGCGCGGAGACGCTCGCGAACTATTTCAGCGCCAACGTCGGGATACGGCGCGCGGCGCTCGCACGGTTCGGAGGTTTTCGCGAGGATTTGGGCAACGTCGGCGGCAATCCGATGTCGGGCGAGGATACCGAGCTGTTCGCGCGCATCATCGCGGGCGGCGGCCGGTTCGGTTTCGCGCCGCGCGCGATCGTGAATCATCTGATACCGGCCGAACGGATGACGCGCAAATACCTGCTGCGCAAGAGCTTCGCCTACGGCGTCGGCAGCGCGTTCGCCGGCGGGCGGCATCACAATTCCGCGGGCAAGCTCTTCCGCAACGCCGCGCGGATGGCCGCCGCGTCGATTCGCGGCGACACTGAACGCGCGATCTTTCACGAACTCGAATGTGCAAACTTTTTCGGCTACTGGCGCGGCCGGATGCTCGTGCGCGGCAGGTAGCGCCGCGCTATTTCACGTACGCGAGCATCCCGCGTTTCAGGATTCCCGCCAGATACGGAATCGTGTCCATCGACGAAAGTTCCGCGGGCTTTACCCACGACGCGTCGGCGTGCTCGTCGGGCCGGAGCTTGACGCCCTGATAGACGCTCAATCGGCACGCGTAAATCGCCTGCACGTACGGCTCTCCGACCATGGTGTTGACGCCGAGCATCCCTTCGATCGAGACATCGAGCGCGGTTTCCTCTTTCACTTCGCGCAGCAGGCATTGCTCGGCGCTCTCGCCGATCGCCAGATGCCCGCCCGGAAGATCCCACGCGCCCGGAGCGTAGCGCATCGTGACCGCGCGCCGCAGCACGAGAATCCGGCCGCGATTCGCAATCACGCCATGCACGCCGACATAGAACCGCGCTTCCGCCATCGGATTAAAATAGCGCGGGCGGCAAATGCTTCGCTATCGCGCGATTGGCGCGCGGCACGCGCGCGCAGTAGGATTCGCGAGCAATTTCGATTGAGGGAACCGCGATGGAAAAATCCGAATTCTTTCGCGACGCACGCCGCGACATTCCCGGCCCGCTCGCCGGGGTGCGCGTGCTCGAAGCAACGACGAGCTGGGCGGGTCCGATGTGCGCGTGCGTGCTGGCCGATCTTGGCGCCGACGTGATCAAGGTCGAAGATCCCGGCGGCGAAGTCGCGCGCCGCCTGCCCCCGTTTCTGCCGAACACCAATCCGCCGGTCAGCTTCGCGCAGGCCACGGTGAATCGGAACAAGCGGAGCCTCACGCTCGATCTGCGCAAGCCCGAAGGGCGTGAGATCTTTCTCGCGCTGGCGGCGCGCAGCGATATCGTCGTGCAGAATTTTCGTCCCGGCACGCTCGACAAGTGGGGCGTCGGCTTTGCCGATTGCCGCCGCGTCAAGCCCGACATCATTTACGTGTCGATCAGCGGATTCGGACAGTTCGGACCGATTCACGATCGGGTCGGATACGATCCGCTGGCGCAGGCGCTATCCGGATTCATGTCGCTCAACGGCGCCATCGACGGCGTTCCAACCAAGGCTCCCACCTTCCTGTGCGATGACCTGGCCGGACTGCACGGCGCGATCGCCGCGCTGGCCGCGCTGCGCCATCGCGCGGCAACCGGCGAGGGGCAGCATTGCGACGTCGCGCTGCTGGACGCGATGCTCTTTCAATCCAACGGCTATCCGACGCTCGGCGCGCTCGGACTCGAGCCGCGGCGTCTGGGCAACGAGTTCGGATTCTCGGTGCCGACCAATACGTTTCATTGCCG
>DATLTX010000110.1:0-13968 GCA_035533435.1 Binataceae bacterium (SeqCode) | reverse complement strand
ACTTCGCCGCGCTGCTCGGCATAGGGACGCAAGGCCAAAAAGCCGCGATAGGTGCGGATGGCGCCCAGCCTGTCGCCCTGCTCGGCCTGAGTCCTGGCGTAGGCAAGCTCGGCGCGAAGCTGCTCGGGCCCGGGCACGCTCGCGGCCTGCTGGTAGGCGCCTTGCGCCTTGGGCAGGTCGTCCATCTTTTCATAGACGACGCCCAGGTCCATCAGGGCGAGGCTCGAGAACTCGGGATCGTGATAATCGGCGACGAAGGCGATCAGCGCGTCGCGGGCCTTGATAAAATCACCTTCGCCGATATAGGCCTGCGCGAGGTAGAGCCGCGCGAGCTTGCCGATGCGACGGTCGGGCTCGGCGGCGGCGAGCTTGGTAAACTGGTCTTCCGCCGTCTTGTATTGCTTGCCGGTAAGCGCGGTGAGCGCGCCATAGAAAGCTTCGCCGGCGATACGATCGCGCCGGCGCTCGTAGGTGTACATCCCGATTGCGATGGCGGCGGCGACCAGCACGACGACTGCCGAGATAATCACCTGGCGCAGATTATCGAGCAGAAATTGCTGCGCGCTCTCGATTATGGTCTGGAACTCGTCAGGCTGTTTGAGTTCCTTGCGGGTTATTCTGTGGCGGCTTGATGGCGGCATCGCGGAGGGTCACTCGTCGGCGCTGCCCGTGGAGGAAGGAGGGAGTCGCCAGGCTCGCGGCGCCAGGCCGCGCACGGACGTGCAATCACATCTTGTATTTGAAATCGTCGGGAGACATCCGTTCGAGGATTTCGGACCATTTGTCGCGCGAGACGCCGGCCAGGTTCTGCTCGGCACCCGACGGCGCGGATTGGCCTTCGGCTTCGCGCAGCTCGCTCGAGTCCTCGAGGACTTTCTTGGCGACATAGATCGGCGACTTGGTGCGCAGGGCGATTGCGATCGCGTCGGAAGGGCGCGAGTCGATTTCGAGCGCCCTGCCCTCGCGGGTTTTTAGTTGCAAGCGGGCGAAGTAGGTCGTTTCACGCAGCTCGGTGATTTCGGCGGATTCGACGGTCGCGCCGAATTCGGCGAGCAGGTTGCGGATCAGGTCGTGAGTCTGGGGACGCTGCGGGCGGGCGCCTTCGATTTCGATCGCCATCGCATTGGCTTCGAGCGCGCCTATCCAGATGGGCAGATTCATCCGGTTGTCGGGATCCTTCAGGACCACGATCGGATTTTTGGTGGTCGGATCGAGGATGATCCCGCCGACGATCATCAGGATGAAATCTTCTCTATGACCGGCCATTGATGGGCTCTCTCGCGGTTGCAGATCAGAGCGCCGCCACGCGGGCGGCGATTTGCGATTTGGTGCGGTTATTTTGGCCCAAAGGCGAACCGTGGTCAACCAAAGGGCCGCAAACACCCGCCCGAGGCGGGAAATCAGCGGACCACGAGGCGATCGACGACCCGGTAGAGCTGGTTGAGATTGCGGCACTCTTCGACCATGTCGCAGTGGAGCTGGTATTTATCCATCTCGCTGTCGCCGAAGCCCCAGGTGTTGCGGCTTTCGGGGTTGAGCCAGATGACGCGTTTGGCCCGTTGGCGGATTTCGCGCAGGCACCAGTCGTGCGGCAAATTATAGTTGTTACGCGCGTCGCCGAGCACGATCACGGTGGTCCGCTTGTTAATCGCACCGATATGGTCGGAGACGAAACTGCGGAACGCGTAGCCGAAGTTCGAGTGCGCGTACACGTTGATAATATCGCCCTTCAGGGCAACGTCCAAGGCGTCCTTGATATCGTTGGTGCGGAAGTGCTCGGTGACTTCGCCGATCTCGCTGACGAAGATAAAGCTGCGCACGCGCGAATAGAGGTCCTGCAGCGAATAGACGAACTGGAGCATGAAGCGCGAGGCGTTGCGCACGGAATCCGAGACGTCGCACAGGATGACGACCTGCGGCTTTTCCTTTTTGCGTTCCTCGAAGCGCAGCTTGAAAGGGACGCCGCCGCAATCCATGTTCTTGCGCAGCGTCTTCTTGATATCGAAGCGGCCCTTCTTGGCGTGCTTGCGGCGCACGGAGATTACGTTCTTGAGGCGCAGGGCGAGCTTCTGCACGGCCTCCTGCATCTTCTTCAATTCTTCTTCGCTGAGATAGTAGAAGCTCTTCTCGGCGATCTGGTTCATCTTCTGATCTTCGCGCTGGCGGATGTCGCGTTTTTCGCGCTCCATGCGCACGTAGCGGCGGATAATATCCTCGAGCGCTTTGAGCCGCCGCTCGAGATATTCCTCCATCCGCGCTTTCATCGCGGCGCCGAGGTCCATCTTTTCGAGCTGCTCGCGCAGCTCTTTGATCTCGGCTTCGATCTTGTCCAGGCCAAGCTCGCGGGCCAGCGCGCGGGCGAAGTAGTTCTCTTCGATCGTGCGTTCGATTCCCTTAAGCCGCGCGGCACGCGCCGCCTCGCGCAGCTTTTTCTCCATCGCGCCCGAATTGTTCTGCAGGAGCTGCTTGGCCAGCTCGGAGAGGTTCTTGCCCTCTTTCTTGAGCATCTTCTCGACCTGATCGAGGAATTTCTGGAATTCCTGATCCGACATCGAGAGCGCGTCCTGCACGGCCTTGCTGGCCTGCTTGATAATCTCGCCCAGACCCGAGAAATAGACGTCGAAGAGTTCCTCGAAGACCGGCAGCTCGCTCGACCGCTTGACCATCGTGGCGCGCAGGGCCGCGCGGAACGCGTCGCGTTCGTTGAGCCCGGTGATTTCCGAGGCGCTGAAAGCGTCGAGGGTTTCGGCCAGCGAGACCCGCACGCCATTTTCGCGCAGCAGCGTGGCAAATTCGACGAGTTTTTCCTGCATCTAGAGCCTCTGCGCTATTCTATCAGACTGCGTTCTCCGAGATGACCGCTCGGGCATGGCTCGCGGGATCCTTCGCTTCGCTCAGGATGACCGCTCGGGCACGCCTCGGGAGATCCTTCGCTTCGCTCAGGATGACCCCTCGCACACGGCTCGGGGTCAATTTAGTAAATCCTTGTCGCTGCTGCCTGTTGTCTCGGTGCCGCGGCGGGCGCGCACCCGGCGCACGTAATCCTTGAGCTCTTCCTGCGCCTTGCGGACGTCGCCTTCGTATTTGACGATTGTGTCGAGGGTCTCGTTGACGAGGTCCTGGTCAAGGCTCTCGACGTTGAGCAGCGTCAGCGCCTTGACCCAATCGAGCGTCTCGGAAATTCCGGGGGTCTTCTTGAGATCAAGCTTGCGCAGCGATTGCACCACGGTCACCACTTCGTCGGCGAGCTTCTTGGCCGCTTCGGGGACCTTGAGCTTGACGATCTCGAGTTCCTGCTCGCGGGTGGGAAAGTCGATATACAGATGAAGGCATCGGCGCTTGAGCGCGTCGGACATTTCGCGCGCGTTGTTCGAGGTAAGAATCACGAGCGGAATGTGCTTGGCTTTCAGGGTTCCGAGTTCGGGCACCGAGATCTGGAAGTCGGAAAGCAGTTCGAGCAGAAACGCCTCGAACTCGGAGTCGGACTTGTCGATCTCGTCGATCAGGAGCACGCATTGCTTCTCGGAGCTTATCGCCTTTAGAAGCGGACGCGGCAGCACGAAGCGCTCGGAGAAGAAGACTTCGTCTTCTTTCGCGATCCGATCGACCGCTTCCTTAAGGCCCTTGGCGCCCGTCAGCACTTCGCTGATTTTGTCTTTCAGGATCTGCGTGTAAAGAAGCTGCTTGGCGTATTCCCATTCGTAGAGCGCCTTGCCCTCGTCCAGCCCTTCGTAGCATTGGAGGCGGATTAGCTCTTCGCCGAGCGCGGTCGCCAGCACCTTGGCCAGATCGGTCTTGCCGACGCCGGCGGGTCCCTCGACCAGCACGGGCTTCTTCAGCGAGGTCGCCAGGTAGATGACGGTGGCGATGCGGCGGCTCGCGATATAATCGTTCTTCGCGAAACGCTCGATTACGTCTTCGATCGATGAAAACATCCATCCTCCAGAGCGGATGCGGCTGTCACTCACGCGTCCGCGCGCAGATGGAATCCAATATCACGCCAAGTCCTATCGAGGAAACCCGCTCTGTTTCCTCCCCCGTTGTCCGAGAGGCGGTCGATAAACGCCGAACTGTTGTCCGTCATCCTGAACGGAGGTTGCTCCTTCGACCGCGCTCAGGACAGGCTCCGTGAAGGATCTCTGCGAAGCGATTAGTGCCACCAGCCTAGGCCTTCCGCACTAATCGCTTCGCGGAGATCCTTCGCCTACGGCTCAGGATGACAACATCGGAGCGTTTGCGAGAAAATCGACAGCCTCGGACAACGGGGGAGGACTAAGGACGGGGTGCTGCTGCTGGCCTCAGATGTGCAGCGCTTCGAAGGCCTGCGCGCCGCGCTCGAAGCGCTCGCGCGAGAGGGCGGACGCGTCGAGCGGGCCGTAGCTGCCGGTCGCGATCAGATCGGCCAGCGCCTGCCCTGCCCCGTAGGATTGCATCACGCCGCGTCCGCTGAACGAGTGCGCCTCGAAGACGCGCGGCGCGGCGCGCCCGACGATCGCGCTGCGATCGGGACTGACTTCGTACAGCCCCGCCCATCCGGTGACGTGGCGCAGGCGCTCCATGCAGGACATCCGCGCGAACATCCGCGGCCAGATTTCGGTCTCGAAGAATGCGTCGCCGTCGTAGTTGAAATGGTATCCGGGCGGTTCCTCGGGTGGCGAATATCCGGCCAGAATGTGCGGACCCTCGTTGTGGAAGTACACGCCCGAGGTATCGACGATCATCCCGTAGCGCTCGAGATTGGTCGCCCGGTTATCGACCAGGCAAATTTGCCGGCGTACCGGCTCGCAGTAGTTCCTGAGTCCGAGCAGGCGCAGGGGATACGGCGACCACGCGCCCCCGGTAATCACAATCGAGTCGGCGTGGATGTCGAACAGGCGGCCGGGCTCCGCTTCTCCGGGACCGTCCTGAGTCATCAGGCGCACGAGGCCCGCATCAGGCATCGCGTCGTCCGCCTGCCAGCATCCCAGGCGCACGCCGTCCGCGCCGGGCTCGATCGCGAGGACGTACACGCGGTCGAGAAACTGCGCGCCGTGGCGCAGCGCGGTCGCGCGATAATGCTGCTTGAGCAGGTTCGGATTGATGAGCCCGTCTTTCGGCGAAAAAGTTGCGCCCGCGATACCGCCAAGCTTGTCGATCTCGGGGACGCGCCGCGCGACTTCAGCGGACGCCAGAGTCTCGATCGGATGGCCGTGAGCGCGCTGCAGATCGAGATGCGCGAGCGCCTCGGGCCAGGTCGCGGAGTCGTAGAGCCACAGATAGCCCTTCTGCCGAAATCCGACTTCGCGCGCGATGGATTCGTAATACTCGATCGAGGCGCGGCACAGCCGAATATTGACCGGCTGCCACCACGTGGCGCGGACGCCGCCCGCATTTTTTTCGCTCGAACTCAGGCGTCCCCTCAGATCGATATCGACCGCAAGCGTCTTGAGCCCGCGCCGCGCAAGCGCCATCGCAACCGAGCTGCCGATGATCCCGGCCCCGATCAGGCATACGTCGAACCGCTCGCCGTGCGTCATGCGGTCAATATATCAGGCTCTCTCTGAACGCATCAGGGAACCGTTGCGTAGCTGTCGATCGACAGGGCTGCCGGTGCGGCTGGCGAGATTCCTCGCCGCGTTGTGATTCTCGCCGCGACCCGCTCGCCTCGCATCGCCTGCCATCTCGCGCTCGAAATGACGATCCATGGGTGTCTGGCATTCTCTTGATTCCGTTGCATTCGGATTTTGTGTCATTCCGAGCGTGAACCTGCCAAGCGTCTCGCGTTGTGCGCGTCACACCGGACAGCGCTCGTTGCGAGGAATCTCGCGCCTTCGCGCTGGCGGTCGTTCCGAATGCGCTCCCCGCCGCGCGGGCAGGCGCCCCTCTTGTGCGGGCGCGGGATTACCTGCCAAGAATGGAATCCGTATGTGTACGCTTGCGATTTACTTTCGGGTCTCACCGGATTGGCCGGTGATTATCGCCGCGAATCGCGACGAGTTTCTCGAGCGTCCGGCGCTCGATCCAACCGTCCTGAACGATGATCCGCAGGTGATCGGCGGCAAGGATTTGCGCGCCGGCGGAACCTGGCTCGGGATCAGCGAAAACGGCGTGGTGTGCGGATTGCTCAACCGGCGCATCGACGGCGACGGCAATCCTCGCGCGCGCTCGCGCGGGCTGCTCTGCCTGGACGCGCTGCGCCGCCGCACCGCGGCCGATGCGGCGCGTTTCGCGGCGGCGGAAGACGGCGCGAACTACAATCCGTTCAACCTGCTGATCGCCTCGCGCGAGGCGGCGTTCGTCGCGTACAACCGGCGCGGCGAGATCGAGCTGGTCGAACTGACGCCGGGACTTCATCTGCTCTCGAATCAGGATGTCGATGATTTCGAGTGTCCGAAAATCAGCCGCTCTTACGGACGCTTCGCCGAGCTCGGCGAGCGCGCGGATTTCCGGCGCGATCCGGTCGCGATGCGCACCGAGCTGGCCCGGCTGCTCGCGGATCACAGCCCCGAACTCGATCCGCGCAGCGGGCGGCCGACGTCGCTATGCCTGCATCTGGATAGTTACGGCACGCGATCCTCGAGCATGATTTTTTTGGGCCGCGAGGCGGGCCGGGTCGAGCATTTTTTCGCGCCCGGAGCTCCGTGCAAGACCGCATACGCACCCGCGGCGATCCCGCAAGCGACAGGCCGCGCGGCCGCTCAGGGGCGGTAGTAGCCGACGACGCCCGCGATGACGAAGCAGATAATCGCGATCGCCCCGCAAGCCAGAAAGATCGTGGCGAGGAACGGCGGCTCGATCACGAAGAACATGATCACGCCTGAGACGAGCGCCAGGAGGCTCGCGATAATCGCCACCGTGACGCACATCCGCCGAAGCTGCGCCGCCACGGTCATCGCGGCCGCGAAGTTGCCGCGGGCGCATTTACGCGTGGCGCCATGCTTGTTAGAGGTTCGACAATGATCATTTCGCGCAAGGCCTGTCTTCGGATCGCGCTTCCCGCCGCGCTCGCCGTGGCGGCCGCTCTTTGTACCGCGCCGGGTCTGCGCGCTCAATCCGAAACCGTCGTGGGATCAGGCAGCCTGGGCCGGGCGGACCTTAACTGGCAGCAGCGCTTTCTCGGAATATTGCCGCTGGTCAAGCCGAATCCGAAAGACCCCGTGATGGTCACCGTGGACGGTCATCCGATAACCGCCGGTGAGATCACCGACTATGCCCACACCGAGCGGCAAATGATCAACGCGACCTCGACCGAAGAGACCAAAGCGGTCTTCAAGGACGCGACCGAGAACTTGATCAACCGCCAACTTTTGATCGACGAGGCGGCGCGGCGCAAAATCGAGATTCCCGACGCGGAGGTTGCCGAGCGCGCCCGCGAGTTCAAAGTCGCCGGGGGCGACACGCCAGCCTTGCCGGGCGCGGCGCCGGATCCGCAGTTGATGGCGGCGGTGCGCGGCTCGATGATGATCGAAAAGATGTTCGACGACGAATTTCGCGCGCGGCAGGTCCGGCCGACGCCCGCGCAGATCAAGCAATACTACGACGAGCATCACGACTTGTTCGTTAAAGATCCCGGCGAAGTGCGGATTTCCCATCTCGCGGTGAAGCTGCCCGATAATTCGACCGACGCGCAGAAAGCGGCGGCGCACGAAAAGATTCTGAAGCTCTACAAAGAGGCGCAGCACACCAAGGATTTCGCCGCGCTCGCCAAGGCCAACTCAGAGGATAGCCAGTCGGCCGCCAAGGGCGGAGACCTCGGCTACTTTCATCCGGGGCAGTTGCCCCCGGTGGTCGAGAAGGCTGTCTTCGCGACGCCGGTTGGGCATCTCACGGAAATCTTCGAATCCAATCTCGGCTACAGCTTTATCGAGGTGACGGCGCGCCGCGGCGAAAGCTTCGCGACGCTAAAGGAAGTGCAGCCGAAAATCGCGATGGTTATTCTCGACTACAACGAAGACGCCGTCGTAAAAAAAACGCTCGAGCAACTGGAGCGCAAAGCCAAAATAGATTTTCACAAACCCCCGGGCGGCGGCCCTCAGTCATAAGCGCAATTGTCGAACTGAGTGCGCGACCTTCGCGCGAGCTAACCTGGGCGGCGGGCGTAGCGGGTCGGATCGGGAACCTTCGCCGCGGCGAAACCTTGCGCGCGCTCCGCGCATTTGGTGCATCGCCCGCAATGTATAGCGCCGCGCGGATTCGCGCAGGTGAGAGTCAAATCCAGGCGCGTCGCCCTGCCCTTCTTTATCACTTGCGCTTTGCTCATCCCGGCAAAGGGAGTGCGGATGCGAAGCGGAAGCCCCACGCCGAGCAGGACCGCGCGCTCGACGGCGCGAAAGAATTGCGGGCGCGCGTCGGGGAACGGATTCGATTCGAGCGGCGCGAGCGCGATCTCGCCGATTCGGTTGTGCGCGCAAAATATCGCGGCTTTGACGAGCAGGCTCAGGTTGCGCCCGACGATGTAATTGGATTCGACTTTGGCGCGATAGCCTGGAACCCCGTGGCCGGTGACGCTCCAATGTTCGCGCGCCACATCGGTCATCGGAAGCTCGAGCACGGCGACCTTCCCGACCCGCGAGTTCTTGAGCGCCGCGATAAATTTCTTAAGCGCCGCAAGCTCGGCGCGTTCCCACGCCAGACCCGCACGCACATAGATGGGAAAGACCTGGCGGCCGCGCCGCGCCAGCTCGGCAAGCATCACAGAGCTGTCGAGACCGCCGCTGGCCAGCACGGCGACACGGCCGCGAACGGGATGAATCCGGAAACGGTTCACGCGATGAGGCGGCCGCCGTCGAGCACGATCGTGGAGCCGGTGGCAAAGTCGGTGCCCTCGCACAAAAACAGCACCGCGTTCGCTGCGTCGCGCGGCGAGCCCATCTTCCTGGTCAGCGTTCCCGCCACCATCCGCGCAATCTCATCGGGTCCGTAATCCTCGGGCGCGAGCACCGGGCCGAGCGCGACGCAGTTGACCTGCACCTCGGGTGCGAGAGCCTTGGCGAGCGCGCGGGTCAGGCCGATCACGCCAGTTTTCGACACGGTATAGGGCAGGTAATTGTTGTAGGGACGGATGCCGGCCCAATCGCCGATATTCACAATCTTGCCGGCGCCCTGCTTGCGCATCTGCGCGCCCGCGAACTTGGCGAGGAAAAAGGGAGCCTTCAAGTTGATGTTGAGATTCGAGTCCCAGTCGCGTTCGGTCACTTCCTCGATCGGCTTGCGGTAGAAGACCGAGGCCGAGTTGACCAGCACGTCGACTCGGCCGAAGCCCGCGGCAATCGCGGCGACCATCGCCTCGATCTGCGCGACGCTTTCGAGATCGGCGTGAAAGGATTTGGCGCGCGCGCCCGTCGCCGCTATCTCGGCCACCACGGCGTCGGCCTCGGTGATAGAACTGCGGTAATGCACGGCGATATCGGCGCCGCGCCCGGCCAGGGCGAGCGCGATTGCGCGGCCGACGCGGCGACCCGCGCCCGTGACCAGCGCGACTTTCCCTTTCAGTTCCATCGCCGATGCCGCGGCCAGGTCTAGTTTTCGCTGAGCTTGCTGAGCGCCTTGGCCAGCGCAAGGTTGTCGCTATGCCCGGTCTTCGAGGCGGTGATGTGCGCGAGGACCGGACGCCCGAGCAGATAGAGGTCGCCGATCAGATCGAGCACCTTGTGGCGCGCGAATTCATCGGGAAAACGCAAAGTCGTGTTCACGACCTTCTGTTCGTCAACCAGGATCGCGTTGTCGATGCGGGCGCCGCTGCCCAGGCCCATCTCGGCTAGTTTGCGGAACTCGCGGACGAGGCCAAAGGTGCGAGCCGGCGCAATTTCCCGGGTGTAGACTTCGGGCGAAGTCAACTCGAAGTGCACCTTCTGGGTACCGATCGGTTTCGAATACTCGAGGGTGTAGTCGATGATGAGATGGTCGGCGGGCTCGACGGAGAAAAATTCGCGGCCCTCGCGTTCTTCGCCGATGACGAGCTTTTCCCTGACCCGGATCGGCGCGACGATTGCGGACTGGTCGGCGACTCCGGCCTCTTCGAGATGCTTGCAGAAATCGAGTGACGAACCGTCGAGCGCGGGCACTTCCTCATCGGCCTTGACCATCAGGTTGGTGATTCCGAACGCGTGCAGCGCCGACAGCAGATGCTCGACGGTGCGCACCGAGCGCCCGCCCGAGGCGAGCGTGGTGTTGTAAGCGGTAGCGACCACGTTTTCAACCCGAACCTCAACGGCGGTGTCGTCGGAGAGCGAGGAGAAGACGATCCCGAATCCGACGGGGGCGGGATGCAGGATCACTCCGGTTTTGAGGCCGCTATGCAACCCCAGGCCGCCGAGCACGATCGGCCGCGCGATCGTTCGCTGTTTGTGCGCGCCGCTTTTGGCGCGAACCGGCGCAGAGGGAAGGTCGCCCGCCAGAGCTGGCGTGCGCTCGGCGGCGAGGGATCCGGTGCTGCCGCCGTCGAGCGCGCGGGAAATCGAGGCCAGCAGTCCGGTCACGGAAAATGGCTTCTGGATGAAATCGGCCGCGCCGAGCTTGGTCGCGGCGACCGCGCTCTGGATATTCGCGTGGCCGGAAATCATGATCACCGGCACGCCCGGTTGTTCAGTCTTGATTCGCCTGAGCAACTCGATTCCGTCCAGCTCGGGCATCCATACGTCGAGCAGCACAATCGACGGCGCCTCGCGATGAATCAAGTCCATCACGGCGGGTCCGTCGCCCGTGTCCACCACTCTGAATCCTTCGTCGGTCAGGATTCCACGCAACGACGATCGGATCCGCTCCTCATCATCCACCACCAGCACGGTTTCATTCACGATACGTCCCTCATCGGGAAATTTGGATCGGTGTTTGCCGCGAGTTCAACCGAACGGAATTGCCGTCGGCGGAGAGAATCGCCTTAGCCGGCGGCCTTGGCGAATTGCTGCACTTTTAGCGGAAATTCCACGATGAATCTACTTCCGCGCGGTTGATTGTCGATGACCCGGACAAATCCGTGATGGTCGGTCACGATCGCCGACACGATCGCCAAGCCAAGACCCGTGCCGCCCTTCTTGCTCGAAAAGTAGGGCTCGAATATTCGCGTGCGCAGGCGCGGATCGATTCCGGGGCCGTTGTCGGCTACCTCAAGGATCAGAATCGACGTATCGGTGCGTGCGGCGGTGCGCAGATCGATCCTGGGGCGGTCGCCGTTATGCGCATACGCGGTGGTCGCGCTGACGGCGTTGTCGAGTAAATTGACCAGCGCGCGCTTGAGCGCCTCTCGGTCGATCATGATCTGCGGCAGTCCGGGGGCCAGGCTGGTGGTGAATTCCACCGCCGGATGAGCGGCGCGGAAGTTCGCCACCGTGTCGGAGACGAGAGCGTTGAGATCGCCGGGGACGGGAGTCAGATGCGGCATCCGCGCGAAAGCGGAAAATTCGTTGACCAGATGCTTGAGCGCCTCGACTTCGCCGATAATCGTGCGCGTACATTCTTCGACCAGCGGCGAATCGGGAGTTCCGTCGCCGCGGCCGACCATCTGCCGGCGCATCCGCTCGGCCGAGAGCTGAATCGGAGTGAGCGGGTTTTTGATTTCGTGCGCGATTCGGCGCGCGACTTCGCGCCATGCTTCCATCCGCTCGACCTTGGCGATCTGGCTCACGTCCTCGAAAAACAACACCGAGCCGAGCGGCTCTCCGCCGCCGCCCGAGAGCGGACTCGCCGTCAGCATCAGTTCGGCTTCCGCGCCCGCGACTTCAACCTTCACGGTCGAACGCGCATCGCGCGGAGCGGCGGCCGCGGCGAGCAGATCGTCGAGCACGCGCGCCAGCGCGGGTTGCATCGCGTCGTGGTAATCGCGCCCGATAACGCCGTGCGCGGTAACGCCGAGCAGGCGCTCGGCGCAGGGATTTATGGTGGTGAGAATTCCGTCGGGGTTGAGTCCGACCACGCCCGCCGAGACGTTTTCGAGCAACGTTTCGGTGTAGCGCCGGCGCCGCTCCAGTTCGGCCGCGGAACCGCGCAAGTCGGCGGTCATCTGGTTGAAGGATTCGATTAGCTGGCCGATTTCGTCGTCGCGAACCCCGGCGATTTTATAATCCAGATTACCCGCGGCGATTGCCTGCGTGCCCTGCAGGAGCCGCTTGATCGGTCCAGTGATACCGCGCGCAAGGTACATCCCGAACCAGCTCGCCAGCATCACGACCACCAGGCCAATCAGGACCAGCGCCAGGATATAGCTGTTGAGAATCGGCCCGCGCAGGATTCTGAGCTGAAAATAATCTTCAGCCGATCGGGAGATTCCCGCGGCGCGGGTGGCAAGGCTCTTGGGCAGATAGTAATCGACCACCACGGCGCCTACGACGGTATCGGTCTCGGGCGTGGCGTAAATCGGCGCGGTGCCGCGAATCACGTCGGAGTTGCCAAGGCGGTCGGTGCGCGTCATCGCCTGGCCTTTGAGGGTGTCGCGCAGAATTTGCGCGTCGGGCGCGACGCCGATTCCGGTCGGCGTCTTGGGACTCAGCGCGATCAGCAAAAGTTTGCGGTCGGCCGAGAACACCTCGATCGTGCCGAGGTTGTACTCCTGCTGGCGCTGCTCGATGAAGCGGCTCAGGCGCGAATGGTTTTCGGCTTCGAGCAGTTTGTCGGAGGCAATTCGCTCCGCGAGCACGCGCGCGAAGTGCGCCGCGTTATTCGCCGAGTTCAGGTAATAGGTCCTGGCGATCTCGAGCGAGTCATCGAGCACCTGTTCGTACTCGGGATTGAACCACCTTCCGATATTGGCGTTCAGGAATACGCCCGAGACGTAGAGCAGAAAGGCGCTCGGGACCAGCGCGACGGCGATAAAGCCGGCCACCAGCCGCACTTGGAACTTAGAGCCAATCAGCCCGCGGCGGCGCTCGAAAATTACCTTCGCCAGATTTCTTCCGACCAGAAACAGCAAAAGTCCGAGCAACAGGAAGCTCAGATTGAACAGCGAAATAACCGCAAGGTTCGAGCCGAGCGAGGTATGCCGCGAAAGCGGCGGCAGCTCGGTCTGCGCAAAGACGAACGCGACCAGAATCGCGGCGGCCACTCCGACCGCGACCAGCTCGCGGCGGCGGCGCTTCAGCTCGGCACGGCGGTAGGTGAACTTGCGCGGTTTATCGGCCATCGTCAGCGCCTGAATATCCCGAAGATCAGGGTTAGCAGGATGCTCAGCAGGAGACAGGTCGCGAGCGGAAAATAGATGCTGAAGTTACCGCGCCTGATTTGGAAGTCGCCGGGCAGATGTCCAAGAATTGGCACGCGCCCTAATCCCCACAGCGTCGCACCGATCGCGACCAGGACCAGTCCTATTGCAATCAGGCCCTTTCCAAACGGCGCCATCGCGATTCCGCCTCGGCGGTGATTGTATAGCACCGCGCGCCGCGGCAACACCCGTCCGAAGCGGCGCCAGCGAGCCAGGTCGCTGACGGTCAGGACCGCTGACGCAGGCTCATCGATCGCCTGAGTGGATCGCCGCGGATGCGCTAGGCGTGTGCGTGATGCGGTCCGGCGGCTTCGCGCGCGGCTTTGTTCTCCTTGATTATTTTATCCGCCACGGGAGGCGGGGCTTCATCGTAATGATCGAAATGCTGCTCAAACGAGCCGCGGCCCGAGGTGATCGAGCGCAGGTCGGGAGCGTATTTCAGGATTTCCGCCATCGGCACCATCGCCTTAATCACCTGGCTTGCACCCTTGCGGTCCATCCCAAGGACTTTGCCGCGGCGCGAGTTAAGGTCGCCGATTACGTCGCCCATGCATTCGTCGGGGCAGGCGACTTCGACCGCGGCGATCGGTTCGAGAATGATCGGATGGGCTTTTTCCATCGCGGCCTTGAAGCCCATCGAGGCGGCAATCTGAAACGCCATGTCCGAGGAATCGACGTCGTGATAGCTGCCGTCGAAGACGGTCACGCGCAAATCGACGATCGGAAACCCGGCAAGAAACCCTTCGACCAGCGTGTTGCGGACGCCCTTTTCGACCGACGGGATGAAATTGCGCGGA
>DATLTX010000109.1:0-4751 GCA_035533435.1 Binataceae bacterium (SeqCode) | reverse complement strand
CGGCTTGATGCTGGCGACCGCGCCTCCGCTCACCGCGACGGCTCCAGGAGTGGCCGAGCCTTTGCTCGCGATCGAATGCATCTCGTATTGCGCGAATCCGCTCGCCATCATTTCGGCGGCTTCCTTGAAATTGGTCAGCTTGTGCGGCGTGCCGAGCACCACCGCGATAAGGCGCAGGTTGCCGCGCTTGGCCGTCGCCACGACGTTGAAGCCCGCCTTGTCATAGAAGCCGGTCTTGAGCCCGTCGCATCCCGGAAAAGTGCGGACCAGATGATTGGTGTTGCGCAGCACGAAAGTTCCGCCGCGAAACGGCGCCGTGTCGATCGAAGACCAGCGCAGCACGTCCGGATATTTGAGCAGCGCGCGCGCCAGAAGCGCCTGGTCATAGGCGCTGGCGACGTCGGCCTGCTCGCCGCGCGCGGGAGGCAGTCCGTGCACGGAATAGTAGTGGCTGTCTTTCATGCCGAGTATCGCCGCCTGCTGGTTCATCATCTCGACGAACGCGCCGGTCGAACCCGCGACGTATTCGGCGATCGCCACCGATGCGTCGTTGGCCGAGTGAACCGCGACCGCCTTCATCATGTCGTCGAGCGAAAAAGTTTCGCCTTCCTTGAGATAGACCTGCGATCCGCCCATCTTGGCGGCCTTTACGGATGTCGTGATCTGATCGGTTGGCTTGAGGCTGCCGTCATGCAGTTTTTCCGCGACGATCAGCATCAGCATCATCTTCGCCAGCGACGCGGTCGGCCACGGCTGATGATCATTTTTCTCGAAGATGACGGTGCCTGTTGTCGGCTCCATCACGCAGGCCGCTGCGTAGGCCTCGGCGGTAACGGCGGCCGCCGGAGCGACGGCATGTCTGGCGTGGCGAAGATGCGCGGCGCGCGCGAAGTGCGGCGCGAGAGTTATCGCGGCCGCAATCGCGGCGAAAACAATCGCAATTCTGCAATAAGGGACGCCGGCGTGAAGCGCCGACCGACGGACCAGCCCATCCTGTCTCATCCCGCCACCTCCATCGACCGCATCCTGCGCAACTACGATCCGCTTTCACGCGTCGATGAGCAAGATGACTCGGCTCCAATCATGCGCGCATGCTCGCACCTTCACTCCGCTACAGTTCATGTCATTCCCGCGCGTGGCTGCCGCGCGAGGAATCCCGGATTCCGAATAAACTCTGAGCGGAGGCTGCCGCGGCGGGAGTCGAAAGACCCCCCTAGCTTTTCCGGGATCCTTCGACTCCCGCAACGCTCGCTCAGGATGACACCAAAGGCGTACGATCAAAAATTCACAAACTCTCAGGACAGGCGGCCACCCGCGCGGGAATGGCATACGGCGGTGTGTCGGTGAATGGCGGCGGGTGGATCGTCCGGCCGGGTACTCGCTTCGCTCGCGCGATGCTTAGAAGCGATCCGCGGTCCAGAACAGAGAGGAGTCGTCGGCGAAAATCTCGAATGCGCGCGCGGATGCCGCTGCGGGCGTTGTATTAAACCGCTCGGCGAGTTTCTCGGGCGAGATAATTCGCCACATGTAGTTGTTGTCGCTGTGATGCGTCACCGGCGCGCCGGCCGCCGCGAGGCGCTGTTCAAGCTGCCGGTCGTGCGCGGTATGGGTGACGATCGCGCCGGTCGGCGCGGTCGCTCCCGAGCCCGCGCGCAGGCGCGCGGCGCGGCGATGATCTCCGACCAGCCGCGATGACGACGGCTTCCCTTGCGCCGACTCCGCCAGATGCCGCAGCAGCGCGAACAGCGCGTCTTCGCGAGCGGTACGGTAGCCGTATTCCATCACCATCGTGAGGCCATAGAGCCGGATCGCGCGGGCGTACGCCTGGATCGACTCCGCGCCGCGCGCGAGGATGAAATATTCCTCGGAGCCTTCCCCCGGATGCATCGGCTGATTGCCGGCGAATGAATAGTTCGCGCGCCAATCGCTCTCGTCGCGAATCACCGCGACGTTGAATCTGCCGGTGTACGCGCGATGAATCTCCGCGACCTCCGCCAGATCGCGCGCGATATCGAAAACGTCGATCTCGATATCGCGCGCGGCTTTTAGCGCGGCCGCGTCGCCGAGCACGCCGAACTTGCGCCCGACTTCGCGCCATCCGAACTGATTGTAGAACGTCAGCCGTTCCGCGAAGAGCAGCGATACCACGAAGCCTTCGCGCTCGAGCGTCTGTACCGCCAGCCGCATCAGCGCCGAGGCGACGCGTTTATGGCGATAATCCTCGCGCGTGAAGACGCTGCCGATTCCGCCCATCGCGACCGCGCCGCCCGCGAGATTTATAGTGCGGTCGAAAATCTGCACGGTCGAGACAAGCGCGCCGCCGTCGCGTGCGACTATGCATAGCGCATCGCGGAACTTCGGATCGTTGTGGTTATAGCGCTCGAAGAACGCCCGATCCCCGTACCATCGCGACAAGAGGTCGAGCACCTCGTCGCGTTCGCTTGCCAATGCCGCGCGGACTTCCATCACTCAGTGGATGTCGTAGTGCAGATCGATCGGATGGCCGTCGCGGATAACCGTGACGTCGATCGAGGGGCGCATCTGCAGGGTCGAGATCATCCCGGCCGCAATCGCGGGGTTGTTGACCGGGCGGCCGTTGATCTGGGTCAGCACGTCGCCGTCCTCGAGTCCCAGGTCGTCGAATACCGAGTCCGATTCGATATCGGAAAGCTGGTAGCCGTTCTGCGTGCTGCCATCCATGTTCGGAGTCGCCTTGATCTGGGTCGCCAGCTCCATCGAATGAGAGAGCGCGACGCGAACGTCGGTGCGCTTGACGCCGAACTTGTTCGGTCCCTCGTCTTCGACATCGATATCCGGCATCGGGCCTTTTGCCTGCTTGCCCGGAATGGGGCGAATTGTGCCGATGCCGCGAAAGCCCTGGCGCGCCGCCGGAGCCGCGGGCCCCTTCACGCCGCCGGGCAAATCGTCCTGCGGGATTTCGATCGCCACGCGCTGCCCGCCGTGCTCGATAATCGCGCGATTCTTTTCGACCGAGACCAGGCGCCCCGCGTCGGGAATATCTTCACCGAGACGATAGACCGATTGCTCGCCCGCCTGGTCTTCGACGATCGCCCACGGTCCGTGCTTTACCCCGGTCGAGGTGCCGAGCAGTTTCAGGTGCAGGTCGATGGCGGTCAGCGCGGGTTCGGGTTGACTGATCTGCGGAACCAGGTTGAAAACGTCGCGCTTGACGATAGTGTCGTAAAAGTCGCGGCCGTGAACGGCGCCGTCATGGCGCCCGATTCCGGCTCCCGCGGGCGCGGGGATGGTCGCCATGCTCTGCGCGATAAACTGGTTGACCGCGCGCGCGGCGAAAAACGCGATCGCCGCGACCAGCAGAAAATTGATCGCCACGATATGCCGCTGGGTGAGCCTGAATTCCATTATCCGAGCCGCTCAGCTTCATACGACGTCTCCCGCACCATTCGCGGTACGTCGTAATTCCACTGGCCCTTCCACCGCGCGATCGTCAGGCTTGCCGGGGTCACGCCCTCGCGAACCATCTCCATCGTGCGGCGCAGGTAAATGCTCTCATCCTCGCCGCGATTGTTCAATGCGTGGGCGCGCCCCAATCCGGCCGCCGCGATTTCGAGCAACTCGTGCGCGATTTCGCCGAGCCGGATCCGCCCGGCCCGTCCCTCCAGGCCGACGCGCTGCGCCTGATCGACGAGCTCGAGGCGCTCGCGATAGGTCCATCGCTTGACGAGGTCCCACGCCGCGCCGAGGCAATCGTCGTTATACAGAATTCCCTTGAGCAGCGCCGGCAGCGCCAGCATCATGGCGGGCGGCTGGCTGTCGGCGGTGCGAACTTCAATATAATTCTTGAGCCGCACTTCGGTGAAGATCGTCGTCAGATGATTGGCCCAGTCTTCGAGCCGCGCGCGCTGCCCGTTCCATCCGTCTTTCATAAAGCGGCCGAAGGTGAGGCCGGGAGATTTGGTCAGGTCGATATACTCGTGCCCGCGAATCAGAAAATACATCGGCACGTCGAGCGCGAAATCGGCGTAGTCCGCGAAGCTCGAATCCTCGCGGAACACGAACTCGGGCATCCCGCAGCGCTCGCGGTCGGTGTCGCTCCAGATATGCCCGCGATAGCTCTGGTAGCCGTTGAGATCGCCGTCGCACAGCGCTGAGTTGGCGAATATCGCGTACATCAGCGGCACGATTCCCATGCTGACGCGCAGCTTGCGCATCGCATCGGCTTCGTCCTTGTAATCGAGGTTCGCCTGCACTCCCGCAGTCTGCTTCATCATCCGCTGCCCGAGCGATCCTTTGCGAGCCATGTAGGGATACATGATGTGGTAGCGGGCTTTGGGCAGGAGCTCGATTTCGCCAATCCGGCTGATCGGCTGCATCCCGAGGCCCAGGATTACCGCGCCAACTTCGCGTCCGGCGTCGATCAACTGCTCGCTATGCTCGGAGAATTCGCGGTACGCGCAGTGGATCGTCTCGCACTGCTCGCCCGAGAGCTCGATCTGCCCGCCCGGCTCGATCGTTATCGAAGCGCGCGGGGTCTTGAGCGCCAGAATCCTGCCGTGCTCGTCCTCGGGTTCGTAGCCGTGGCGCTCGGCGAGGAGTTTCAGAATCTTCTCGACGCCGGCCGGACCCGAGAAGGGCAGGGCGCGGCCGTCGCGCGCCGAGACCGCGACTTTTTCGTATTCCGAACCGACCCGCCATTGGCCGGGCGGCTTCGATCCCGACTCGAAATAACGAATCAGGTCCTCTTTTTTTTCGATCAACTCAGTCATCCC
>DATLTX010000108.1:0-6322 GCA_035533435.1 Binataceae bacterium (SeqCode) | reverse complement strand
CAGCGCGGCGGCGACCGACGAATCGACTCCGCCGGAGAGTCCCATGATGACGCGGTCGGCCGCGCCGACCTGCGCGCGAATTTCCGCGAGCCTGCTCTGCGCGATATTCGCGGCCGTCCAGTCGCCCGGCTCGCCGCAGATTTTGAGCACGAAGTTGCGCAGGATTTGCGCGCCGCCCGGCGTATGCGCGACCTCGGGATGAAACTGTATCGCGCGCATCCGCCCGTCCGCCGTCCGCATCGCGGCGTACGGCGAATTATCGCTATGCGCGATCGGGCGCAGCGCCGGGCCGATCGACTCGACCCGATCGCCGTGGCTCATCCAGACCTGATGCTCGCGGCCTGCAAGTCCTTCGAACAATTCATCGCGCTCGTCGATAACCAGCGTGGCGCGGCCAAATTCGCGCGCGCGCGAGCCCACGCTCTTCGATCCGAGATGCTGCGCGATCACATACAGGCCGTAGCAGATTCCCAGGACCGGGCAGCCGAGGTTCAAGACCTCGTCGGAGATATCGGGCGCTTCGTTTTCGTAGAGGCTTGCGGGTCCGCCCGACAGGATGATTCCGCGCGGATTCATCGCGCGGATTTTTTCGACCGGCAGATTGAACGGATGAATTTCGCAATACACCCGCGCCTCGCGCACGCGGCGCGCGATTAGCTGCGTGTATTGGCTGCCAAAATCTAAAATCAGAATCACGGCGAATTGCCTTGCGCGATCAATATACCTAAGGCGCGATCCGCGGTGAAACCCGCGCCGACTTCGCTTTCAACAGTGTCGCTAGCGCCGCCTGGCGCGAGGATCCCTGTCGGGCGCGCGCTTGCGCCCCGCCTCGACGAAGGTGCGCCCGGTGCGGCGAAATTCGAGGCGCAGCGGAGTTCCAACCAGACCCAGCGCGGCGCGAAAACGCGACTCCAGAAAACGGATGTAGTGCGCCGGAATCTCGCGCTCGACGTTGGCGAAAAACCTGATCCGCGGTGGCGCGCTCGCCACCTGCGTCACATACATCAGGTTGAGCCGCCGCCGCCCGACCAGCGGCGGGTCCATCGCTTCCATCGCGCGCGCCAGCGTCCGGTTGAGCGCCGAGGTCTGGAACGTCGACCGCCACGAATCGC
Source organism: Binataceae bacterium (SeqCode) (assembly GCA_035533435.1). Lineage (GTDB taxonomy): Bacteria > Desulfobacterota > Binatia > Binatales > Binataceae > JBARDN01. The sequence goes on along the minus strand of DATLTX010000108.1, from coordinate 5,210 downwards.
CAGCCTTGATCGCCGCCGGGATGATATCGCGCACGCCGTCGCCGGTCAGCGCGGAGGTGAACACTATCGAAGCGTACGCGAGGAATGGAAATCGCTCGTGCGCGTCGCGCACGAACGCCGCGACCTTGCGCCCCGCCTTCGCCGCCGCGTCCCACTTGTTGCAGATCAGAACCATCGCGCGGTCGTTGGTATCGACCAGCCGCGCTATCCGCGCGTCCTGGTCGGTTATTCCCTCGGTCGCGTCGATCACCAGCAGCACCACCTCGGCGCGGCGAATCGTCTCGATCGCGCGGCCGACCGAATGATGCTCGAGCTCGCCCTCGACTTTTGGCGGGCGCCGAATCCCCGCCGTGTCGATCAGCAGAACATCGCGCCCCTCGGCGCTGAGGCGCGCATCGACGGGGTCGCGCGTGGTGCCGGGCGTGGAATCGACGATCGCGCGTTCGAAGCCGGACAGGCGATTGAGCAGCGACGATTTGCCGACATTGGGACGGCCGACCAGCGCAAGCCGCAAATCGGGTCCAGCGGCGGGAACCGCGGACTGCGGCGCGGGCAGCCGAGCGACGATCTCTTCGAGCAGGTCGGCGACGCCGCCGCCGTGCGCGGCCGAGATGAGGAACAGGCGTTGCGCGCCGATCTCGTAGAAATCGAGCGCGGCGGTTTCGTTGCGCGGATCATCGATCTTGTTCACCGCGATTATCAGCGGACAACCGGTCTCGCGCACCAGCGCAAGCGCCTCTTTGTCGGCGTCGCTCAAACCGGCGCGGCCGTCGAAAATGAAGACCACCAGGTCGGCAACGCCCACCGCGCCGAGCGCTTCGGCGACCAGCCGTTCGGACATCGACTCGCGGCCGCCAAGCTCGAGCCCGCCGCTATCGATCACGACGAATTCGCGATCCTCGAAGCTGGCGCGGGCGAAGTTGAGATCGCGCGTGGTGCCGGGAATCGGGCTGGTGATCGCGCGCGAGCCTTTCGCGATTCGGTTGAAGAGCGTGGATTTGCCGGCGTTGGCGCGTCCAACCAGCACGACGGTCGGCAGCCCGGCCGCGGTGGCGTCGGCGGCGCGTGCCTCGCGTCCTTCGGTTCTGGCGGTCTTCGCGGCGCGGGGACTCATAGCCCAAACTCCGACATCTTGCGCGGGTCGCGCGTCCAGTTTGGCTCGACCCTGACCAGCATCTCCAGGAACACGCGCGCGCCGAGCAGCTCTTCGAGCTCGTGGCGCGCCGCGGTGCCGATCTCCTTGAGCGTGCGTCCGCCCGCGCCGATCAGCATCCCCTTGTGCGATTCGCGTTCGATCACGATGACGGCCGAGATGCGCTTCAAGTTGCGCTCGGTTTCCTCGACGAAACTTTCGATCCGCACGGCGCTCGAGAACGGAATCTCCTGGCGCATCTTCAGAAAAATCTTTTCGCGGATCACCTCGGCGGCGATCATCCGCTCGGTCTGATCGGTGTATTCGTCCTCGGGCATCAGCGCCGGGCTCTTGGGCAGCATCGCCTTGACGGTCGCGACCAGCTCCTCGATATTCTCGCCGCGCAGCGCGCTTACCGGAACGATCTCGCAGGCGGGAAACTCGCGATGAATCTCCTCGATCAACGGCAGCAGATTCTCGCGCGGCTGCGTATCAACCTTGTTGATCACGATCACGAGCGGAGCGCCCAGCTTCGCAAGCTCGTTAAGCGCGGCGCGATCGCGCGAGTCGAGCTTGCCCGCCGCTTCGACCACTCCCAGGACGACTTCGCCCTCGCTGAGCGCGCGCCGCGCGTTATCGACCATCCGCCGGTTGAGTTCCTTGGGCGAATCGTGAATTCCGGGCGTGTCGAGGATCAGGAACTGCGCATCGCGATCGGTGCGCACGCCCAGAATTCTCGCGCGCGTGGTCTGTGGACGCGGGGTAACGATCGCGACCTTGTGGCCGACCAGGCGATTGAGCAGCGTCGATTTGCCGACGTTGGAGCGTCCGCCCAACGCGACAAAGCCCGCCCGATAATCATGCGTCGTGCTGGTCACTTTGTTCCTGCTCGAGCAGGGCCAGAGCCTGGCGCGCGGCGGCCTGCTCGCTCTGCTTCTTGCTGCCGCCCTCGCCTATTCCAAGGTCGCGGCCTGCAATTCTTATTCGCGTCGTAAAGCGCTTGGCGTGATCCGGGCCTTCGGCCGCGACCAGCTCGTAAACCGGCTGCATGCGAAAGCGCCGGTACGCGATCTCCTGCAGTTCGGTTTTGTAGTCGCGCTCGGCCGACGGTCCACCCACGTCGTTTTCGAACAGCCGCTCGACGGCGCGCTGCGCGGGCGCCAGCCCGCCGTCCGTGTATATTGCACCGATCATCGCTTCGAACGCGGCCGCGAGAATCGAGATCTTCTCGCGTCCGCCGCTTTTCTCCTCGCCCTTTCCGAGCTTCAACAGGGTTCCCAAATCGATTGCCTGCGCCTTGAGCGCAAGGGTCCGTGCGTTGACAATCGAAGCGCGCAGCTTCGAGAGCGGGCCTTCCTTCGCGGCCGGGAACTGCCGCATCAAGAGGTCCGCGATCGCAAGGTCCAGGACCGCGTCGCCAAGAAACTCGAGCCGTTCGTAATGCGCGTCGGTGCCGATCGCGGCGCTCGGATGAGTCAACGCGATATCCAACAGCTCGGGGCGCGTGAACCGGTAGCCGACGCTGTCTTCCAGGGCGGAATGCCCGGACTCAGGCGAAAATTGCGGCGCTGGCCGGGATACGGTCTCCGCCCTGCGCCGGAACAATTTGCCCAACCAGTTGAGCCGCATCGGCAAGCGACGCCTCCACCTCGACTTCGTGATTCAGCAGCGCGTCCGGACCCGCGGTCAGGACGCGAATATAGTTTCGCGTGTATCCGGACAGCGCGCCGGTCTTTGCGCGTTCTTCAAGCAATACATTAACTGTCGTTCCAACGAAGCGCCGCGCGAAATCCGCGCGTTTGCGCTCGCCCATCGCCCGCATTACTTGAGCGCGGCGCTTGATCTCGGCCGGGGCAACCTTGCCCGGCAATTTCGCCGCCGTGGTCCCCGCCCTGACCGAATACGGAAAGACGTGGAAGTAAGCAAGCGGCAGCGACTCGATAAAGCGCCGCGCCGACTCGAATTGCCCTGCGCTTTCGCCCGGAAAGCCGACGATCAGATCGGTTCCGATCGCGGCCTCCGGCATCGCCGCGATTACGCGCTCGACGCGGCCGCGGTAGAACTCGCGGCCGTAGCGCCGGCGCATCCGCGACAGAATTTCGTCCTCTCCCGATTGCAGCGGCAGATGCAGATGCGGGCAGAACTTCGGACTTGCGGCGACGATCCCGATAATCCGATCGGTAAGCTCCTCGGGGTCGAGCGAGCTGACGCGAATCCGGTTTATCGGCGCGCGCTCGGCAATCATCTCGAGCAGATCGCCGAGATCGACCGCGGGCTCGAGGTCCTTTCCGTAGCCGCCCAGATGCACTCCCGAGAGCGTTACTTCCTTGAAGCCGCGCGCGTGCAGTTCATCGAGCGCGGCGATAATCCGGCGCGGTTCGACGCTGCGCGAAATCCCGCGCGAAGTCGGCACAATACAAAAGCTGCAGAACTGGTCGCATCCTTCCTGCACCTTCAGAAACGCGCGCGTCTGCCCGTCTAGCGCAACCGCGCCAAGCTCGATCGGCGCGCGCGTCTTGCGCAGATTTGTCACCATCACGCGCTCGCCCGCTCCATGAGCCACCGCGCGCTCAAGGTCGTCGAGCCGTCCGAGACCCACGACCGCGTCAACCTCCGCCGTGCGCGCGAGCGCGTCAGGATTCGCCTGCGCGAAGCATCCGGTCATCACGATCCGCGCGGCGGGATTGAGCCTGCGCGCGCGGCGCGCGAGTTTCAGGCTTTCCGAGTCGGCGCGGTCGGTGATCGTGCAGGTGTTGATCACGTAAACGTCAGCGATCTCGGTGAAGTCGCGGCGATCCATCCCGCGCGCGCCCAGGCGCGACTCGATAATCGCCGAATCGTAGTGATTGACCTTGCATCCGAGTGTCGCGATCGCGAACTTCATGGGCGTCGTTTCCGGCATCGTGTCCGCGCCGTCATCCTTCGATTGCGCGGTCGATAAAGCCGCCGCCAAGCACTTCGTCACCGCGATAAAATACGCAGGCCTGCCCGGGAGTAACCGCCGGACCGACGCCCGCGAAGCGAACCTCGGCACCGCGCGCGGAATCCAGCGTCACGGTCGCGGGTAGCGCGGGATGGCGGTAACGGACTTTGACCTCAGCCTGTATGGGCGCGCCCGCGCAATCCGAGGCATCGACCATGCTCACCTCGCGCGCGATAAGGCCCGCCGAGCGCAGAGCATCGCGCGGACCAACCACGATCTCGCCGCGATCGGGGTGGATTTCGCGCACGTAAAGCGGCGTCGCCGAGGGAATTCCGAGTCCGCGGCGCTGTCCGATTGTGAAACGATGCACCCCGGCGTGGGTGGCAAGCTCGCGGCCATCCGCGTCAACCACACGACCGGGCCGCAGCGCCTCGCGCGCGGCGCGCCGCTCGATAAACCCCGCATAATCCCCGTCGCCGACAAAGCAAATCTCCTGGCTCTCGGGCTTGTCCGCGGTTGCGAGCCCAAGCTCCCGTGCGCGCCGGCGGACTTGCGTCTTGGTCATCGCACCGAGCGGGAACATCGTGCGCGAAAGCTCCGGCTGGGAGAGCGAGAAGAGAAAGTAGGACTGATCCTTGGTGGTATCGGTGGCGCGCAGAAGATGAAAGCGGCCGGTATCGTCGTTTTCGATGCGCGCGTAGTGGCCGGTTGCGACATACTCGCAATCAAGCGCTCGCGCGCGCTCCCAGAGCCGATTGAACTTGATCTCGCGATTGCACATCACGCACGGATTCGGCGTGCGGCCCGCAAGATATTCGCCGACAAAGTTATCGACCACGCGCGCACCGAACTCGGCCCGCAGATCTATCACGTAAAATGGAAACTCCATGCGCTCGGCAACGCGCCGCGCGTCTTCGAAATCTTCATGCGAGCAGCAGGTTCCGCGCGTGCGCGCCCGGCGATGCTCCGGCTCGGGCGCAAGGCGCATCGCAACGCCGACCACGTCGTAACCCTGCTCGCGCAAAATCGCGGCGGCCACGGAGCTATCCACTCCGCCCGACATCGCGACCAACACCCGCGCGCTCATCGCAGCGCCTCCGTCTGAGCGGCGGAAATCGGCTCGGCGGCCGAAACCCTGCGCCAGACCCGCGCGAT
>DATLTX010000107.1:0-4440 GCA_035533435.1 Binataceae bacterium (SeqCode) | reverse complement strand
ATGCTGCGCGACCGCCAGGCCGTTGTCGAGATCGCCCAGCACTTCGCCGGCCGGAATCCGAACGTTGGTCAGCGAGATGCGCGGATGGTCGGTCGGCATGTTGAAGGTCCACAGGTACTCTTCGATCTTGAAGCCGGCGCTCTCAGTCGGGACCAGGAAGCATCCGATCCCGCGCGCGCTGCCGTCGCGGTTGCTGTGGCGCGCGAAAATGAAATCGTGGGTTGCAGCGTGCACGCCGGTGTTCCACATCTTGGCGCCGTTGATCACCCATTGATCGCCGTCGCGAGTCGCCCGCGTTTCCATCCAAGTCGCGTCCGAGCCGTGCTCGGGCTCGGTCAGGCCAAACGCGATACGTGCGGTGCCGTCGAGCAGCTTGGGGATCCATTCCTTTTTCTGCTCGACAGTGCCGAAGTCGCGGAACATCAGGACCGTCGGCATATTGCCGACGATCGAGTTTTCGTTCTGCAGGTCGTTATGCAGCCCAAGACCTTTGGCCGCCAGGTACTCGCGTATCACCGCCATCGCGAGGTTGGTGCCGTCCTTGCCGCCGTATTCGCGGGGCAGCGCATAGCGGAAATGGCCGGCCTTGTCGGCGCGCCGGCGCATCTCGCGCAGCAGTTCTTCCCAGTCGTGGCGGGGCAGACCGCCGTTTTCAAAATCGGTGCGGGCCCATTCGCGGCGATGGTCAAAAAACCGGATGTTGTCGTTTTCACGTTCGAGCGGCTTTATCTCGCGCTCGATAAAATCGTCGAGCTCTTTCAGGTAGGCGGTAATCTCGGCCGGAATCTGAAAATCCACGGTATCTCTCCTCGGAAGTAATCTAACATACCGAGCGTTTAGCAAAGGCCGCGGACAAGGGAAAGGGAATCGCGCCGGACACGCGAAGAATCAGGAATTATCGCACGCTCGCATCACTCGCATCATGGGTTGCTTGCGCCGCCGCCCTGCACGACGATCACGCAGCGGTCCTCGCCCGGAACCTCGTCCAGCGGCATCTCGACTTCGTCGGCAAAACTTTTGCCCACGATCAGGAGCCGTCCCGGCGTCTGCTTGAACAACTGCTTGAGGCTGCGCTCGCCCAGCACGTCGGAATGAAACTGGCGCCCTAGCTTCCCGCGCGCGTCGTGAACCATGTCGAGCAGCTCGTCGCCCGTGTCCTCGACCCGTCCCGAAACCAGCAGAGCGCGCAGCTTGGCCTTGCTGCCGCGCGCGATCCGCACCGCGAGCCCCAGCGCGGCCCGCCCGTCCGGACTCGAATCGAACGCCGCTGACACGCGCTCAAACGGATGAGCGGTTCCCTGCACAAACACCCCGACGTTGATCGGCAGAGCTTTGGCGCGCGCCAGAACTTCGTGCACCACGCCGCCCATCACGCCGCCGCCGGAACTGGCCCGATGATACCCAAGCACGATCCACGCGGACTCCGCGTCCTGTGCCGCCGTGATGATGTCGAATGCGGGATCTTCCGACCATACCGCCTGCTCTTCGATCGCGACGCCGCGCGCCAGCGCATACGCGCTCGCCGCGATTAGAGCCTCGCTGCGCGGCGCGGCGGCGAGAGGCGCGGAACCCGGCGCCGCGGTGGCGCGGCGGACCAGAGCGAGGACGCGCACCGAAGGATCGTCGGCCTCGTGCGCCGCGAAGGCGATGGAAAGCAGCGGAGCAACGCCCTCAGGATTCGCAACAGGTACGATTAAGCCCCGCTTGGTTTTGGGCGCTATATCCGAGTCCTCTGAATCCACCGGATGATTCTTTCAATCTGTCTGAACGAAGTGGACGACCGATCGCGAAAGGATGCCTGCGTGCCTTACGATCCGAATGCTAGCCGGAACGAAAATCGGTCGCAAGGAAGCGCCGCCGGTATCCGACTATCTCAACGCCGGCCGCATCCTGTATACGAAAGCACGGATCGGGAGGATTCAACGATGCCCGCACACCGACGCAAGACTTCAGCGTCCAAACCAAACTCGAAAGATACCCGCCCCTTCGAGACGATCACGGTCGAAGTCGAGGGCGCGCTCGGACGGCTGACCCTCAACCGCCCCGAACGGCTTAACGCAATCAGCTCGACGATGCTGCAAGAGCTGGTCGAGGCAGCCCGGTGGTTCGATAGCCATCGCGAGCTGCGTGTCGTAATCTTAAGCGGCGCGGGCCGCGCCTTTTGCGCGGGCGCCGACCTGCACGACTCGCCGGCGGTCGCGGCGATGCCGCAGGCGCGAAACAGTTGGATTTACCGCCGTGAGGCCGCCCAGTACGGCTTGCGCGCGACCGATGCGCTCGAGCAGATGCGCGCGGTCACGATCGCGCAGGTGCATGGCTACGCGGTTGGGGGCGGCGTCGTTCTGATTTCGGCGTGCGATCTGCGGGTAGCCGCTGACAACGCGTCGTTCTTCATCCCGGAGATCGACCTCGGCATCCCGCTCACCTGGGGCGCAATCCCGCGCCTGATCCGGGAAATCGGCCCGGCTCTGACCAAGGAACTCGTGATGACCTGCCGTCGCTTCGCACCCGCTGAGGCTAAAACGATTGGCTTTGTCAATCGCGTCGTGCCCGCCGCGGACCTCGAACGCGAAGTGAATCAGCTTGCGATTGATCTGATCGCCAAGCCTTCCGTGCCGATAGTGATCACCAAGGAGCACGTCAACGCCATCGCCCGCGCGATGGGCACCGGGACGACTGCATTTGCCGACGGCGAGGCGCTGATCGCGGCGCTGGGCGACGAAGAATCACAAGCGGCAGCGCGTACGTATCGCGAACGGACCTTCGCCCGCTCCCGCCCAAATGGCGCCGCAATGCCCTCGCGCTGAGACCAGATCGGCAAGATGCGTCCATCGGCGGCATGGGATTTTTGGATGACGCGATTGGCTACATCGCCGGACGAGGTTATGGGCACAACCGGACCATTTCGCATGGCGCGGTGTTTGCTGCTTGTTGATGAAGGGAAAAACCGATCGTTCGCCACGGGGGTGCAAAGCGTGGAACCGGCATTATTCTCGTCACGCGGACGGGACGAATCTTCGAGGGGTTGATTGATATATTTGGCGGAACCAAGCGCCGGAACCGAGGAGATGGTTATGATTGTCGAGGTGAAGAATCGCTCCACCGGAGGCAGCGACGCGCTTCGCGGGATGCTTGAACGCCTGCGCAACGAGACCCTCGATCGGGTGAGGGAGCTCCGGTCCGACCAGGCGCAGGAATCCGAAACAGAACCGGCTGACGAAATGGACACCGCGCGGGCGACGGCAGAGGTCGAAACGCATGCGGCATTGATAGCCCGCGCCGAGGAAAAGCTCAATTTTCTCGACGAAGCGATGGTCCGGCTCGAGCAAGGCAAGTACGGGATCTGCCTTGGATGTCACGGGCCCATCGCACTTGAGCGTCTGCTCGCGCTGCCCTTTGCCGCGTACTGTGTTGATTGCCAGCAAAAGCGCAATAGCGCGCGCCCGGGCTGGGGCGAGGGCACGATGATCCCGCCTTACGATCATTTGTGGACGCTTCCAGAGGAAATGGAGGAAGCGCCGCAGCACGAGTACCGGACCACGGCCTCACCACAGGATCTGGAAGCCCGCCGTAGCGAACCTGCGGTATCGAAGCCGCCCGCCGCTCACGCCCGAAAGCATGCCGCGCCGGGAAAGAAGCGGATCGTCGTCCATGGGAAACCTGCGCCGTCGAAGAAAACCTGACTTTGAAAATGGTTTTGCAGTAATGGGGTGACGAAAATGGCGCTAATTGAGAAATGGAGCCCCGTAACCGACCTCGAACGATTGCGGCACGAGTTCGACGAGTTATTCGACCAATTCGGTTTTCATCGCCGCGGACTTATTCAGGACTGGCAATCGACGATGACGCATCCGGCGATCGAGTCCTATACGGAAGGCGACCAGTTCACCGTGCGCGTCGAGCTGCCCGGTGTCGATCCGAAGGCGGTCGATATCAAAGTCGCCGGCGGAATTTTGACCATCAGGGGTTCGCGCGAACAGAAGCAGGAGACCATAAAGCGCGACTTCATCCGCCACGAGATCCGATATGGATCTTTCGAGCGCTCAATTTCCCTGCCGGAGGGGATGAAGGCTGAAGATTTGAAAGCCACCTATCGCGACGGCGTCCTGCAGTTGACTGCTCCGATGCCGAAGGAAGCAGTTTCCAAGGAAATCAAAATACAGGTTGAAGGCGAAGCGGCGAAGAAACCGGGCGCCGAAAAGTAGATCGCCTGAAATCAGTCGAAGTTTAGCGCGAAGCCGATCGATCCTCCGCCATTATTGTCGGCAACCCTGATTGCATCAAAAGGAGAGTCCACCGATGAATAAAATCAAGCGATATTTAGGCGTGCTGTCTGGATGCGCGATCTTGTTGCTTGCACTGTCGGCATACGCGATCGCCCAACCGGCTCAACAGAATGCCCCGCAACCTCCCGCGCAAGCATCGATGGGGATGCGCGGC
>DATLTX010000106.1:0-21108 GCA_035533435.1 Binataceae bacterium (SeqCode) | reverse complement strand
AACCCGGGTGAAGTGGCTATTCTCGGCACGCCGATCGATCTGCGCGCGGTGAAGAACGATATTTACCTGGTTGCCGGAATGACCGATCACATCTGTGCGTGGCGCGCATGCTATCGCTCGACGCGGATGTTCGGCGGCAATGTCGAGTTCGTGCTCGGCTCGAGCGGACATATCCAGAGCCTGGTGAATCCGCCGGGAAACTTCAAGGCGCGCTATTACATCAATCAGCGTCTGCCCGACGATCCGGACCAGTGGCTAAAGGGTGCGGCCGAGAGTAAGGGCACCTGGTGGGACCATTGGATCAAATGGCTAACCGCGCGCGCCGGATGGGAAAAACCCGCGCCGGCGCGGCTTGGCAGCGAGCGCTACCAGCCTGGCGATCCCGCGCCGGGGCTTTATGTGCACGAAAGGCACTGAGCGCGCCAGCCGATTGCAGGAGCACACGCGATGGCTAACGGTGGAGCAAAGAAACCGTTCGCGCCCGAGTCGCGGCTCGAAGGCCGAATCGCGGAACTCGAGCGCAAGATCGCCGACCTGTCCGAGCAGGCGCGTACGCTCGAGGCGCGCGTGCGCGCCCATGAGGCGCGGCTCGACGAACGAATCCAGAAAATCGCGAACCTGATCGCTACCACACAGACCGGCCGGGTCTAGCCGCAACTCCAATCCAGACCGGATTAGTCATAGCTCCCGCGCACCAGACGCGGAATGCCGAACGCCGGCTCACGCGCCTTGCGTACGCGTGCATGCTCGTCCAGGGCGTGAACGTCGGATGGCTCGGCCCGTTTCTTGCCGATATCTCGGCCGCGATGCGCGTGCCGATCGATCGGGCCGGGTTGGTCGTGAGCGCGGTTGCGGCTGGCTACTTCGCGGCATTGCTTGCCGGTGGCGAAATAGCGCATCGCAAGAGCGCGCAGCAGATGCTCCGCGGCGCTATGGTCGTGGTGAGCGCCGGACTCGTCGGAGTCGCGCTCGCGCCGCGGCTCGGCGTGATGCTCGCCGCGGCGGCTCTGGTTGGGTTGGGGCAGGGTGCGATCGACATCGCGAGCAACGCGATCGTCGCGGATCTGAATCGCGAACGGCTGGGTGCGGCGCTCAACTATCTGCATGTGATGTTCGGAATCGGTGCGCTTTTGGGCCCGGTGATTGTCGGGTTCGCGCTGCGCTATCGCATCCCATATCCGATTACGTTCGCGGGCGGCGCCGCCGCGACCGCGGCGCTCGCGCTGATGCTGTGGCGCGCGCCGTCGATCGATACTCGCGCCGCCGCGGAGGAGGTTCGCGGGGCGCTCGCAATACTGGCGCGTCCGATGATCTGGCTAATCGCCGCCGTCCTGTTTCTCTACGTCGGCGCCGAGACCGGAGTTGGCGCGTGGCTGTTCTCGTATCTGCGCGCCACGCTCGCCGTGTCGCCCGCGCTCGCGTCGTGGGCGGTTTCACTCTATTGGTTCGGGCTCGTCGCCGGCAGGATGGCGGGCGGCGTGCTGGCGAATCGATCCGCGCCGAAGACCATGTCGGTCGCGGCGGCGGCGCTCAGCGCCGTGGCGATAATTGGCATGCTCGCGGGACCGGCCGGGCCGGCGTTCGCCGCGGTTATGATTTTTCTAATCGGCGCCGGTTACGGCCCGGTGTTTCCGAACATGATCGCGATTGGCGCTGCGGCTTTTCCCGCCGAGGTCGGACGCATGACCTCAGTCGTCGCGGCGGGCGGCGCGGTCGGCGCGATCATAGTTCCGTGGATGATGGGCTATGCACTCGCGGCCGGCGGCGCGCGCATCTCGATGCAGGTCGCACTCGGGATCACGGTGCTGATGCTCGTGTTTCTGTGCGTGCTCAGATCGGCGCGCGCCCCGGATTGAAAGCACGCGGCTTATCGATCGTCAGCGCGCGGCGAGAATCTCGGCCAGATGGCGCACCTCGATTCCCGCGCCCGCGCGATGCAGTCCGCCGCCGATCTGCATCAGACATCCGCAGTCGTTCGAGACCACGACCTCGGCGCCGCTTTCGCGGATTCGCGCAAGCTTGTCCTCGAGCATCGCACCGGAGATTTGCGGAAACTTGACCGAGAACAATCCGCCAAAGCCGCAGCATTCCTCGCGCTTGCGCACCTCGACCAGACGAATGCCGTTGACGGCGCTGAGCAGCGCCATCGGCTCTTCGCGCACGCGCAGCTCGCGCATCAGATGGCACGACGGATGGTACGCGACCGCGCGCTCGAACCGCGCGCCGACGTACTTGACCTTCATCACGCTGACAATGAACTGCGAGAACTCGTAAACCCACGGGCGGATCGCGGCGGCCTTGCGCGCGAGCGCTTCGTCGTGCGCCAGAAGATCGGAATAGAAAATCTTGAGCATGCTCGAGCACGAACCCGACGGCACGATTATCGGCGTGTCGGCTTTGCACGCGGAAAGGAAGCGGCGCGCCAGATCGACGGCTTCATCGCGAAACCCCTCATTGAAAGCGACCTGTCCGCAGCAGAATGCGCCCTTGAGCGGACGCACCTTGAGGCGCAACCGTTCGAGCACGGTCGCCGCGGCGTCGCCGACCTCGGGAAAGAACTCCTCGGCAAGACAAGTTGAGAATAGCTGAACTTCAGTCATCGTGAGGCCAGACGACGAGCACGTCGAGCGACTTTGGGCCGTGGACTCCCAGCACGATGCGTTTTTCGATATCGGCGGTGCGGCTTGGGCCGGTGATCAGCGTCATCCGATGCGCGGCGAGCGTGTCAGGGCCGAACGCCTCGAGAGCGGCGGCAAGGTCGGGGACGATTCGATCGATCTGCACGAAGATCACGCTGGCGGGCGCGAGCAGCGTAAGCGAACTCGGCCGCGACGGCATCGACAGGACCGCGAGCGTGCCGGTCGAGGCGATCGCGTAGTCGGCCTCCGCGATTCCGATCTCCGCGCGCGAGAAGCGATCGCGAATCGCGGCGCGTGCGTCGGAGTCAGTGGTCGGCGCGGTCCGCATCACGTCGATTCCGGCGGCGTCAAGCGCCGTCGCAAGCGCCCCGGCGTCGGCCGCGACGCCGTCGCCGATCGCGACCAGGCGCGGATTAGTTTCCCTGGCGAGCGCGACGATTCGATCGATCGCTTCGGCGGGGGTGAAGGTTCCGAGAAATCGTCCGCCCACCGCTTCGAGTTCGCGCGCGAAGCGCGCGACCAGTTCCGCGCGATCCCCGTCGGGTGCGAGCGGCACGGCAGCGTGCTTCGCCGCATCGTGCGCGGCCGGATTGGGCGCACCCGCTTCCAGAGCGGTTTTGAGCGTCGCAACGAGTTTGTGCAGCTCGGCCATCGTCAGCCTTTCGCGTCCTGACTCTCGACGGCGCGGCGGCGGCGCGGCCGCGGCCGCGGAAAGTCGCGGATCTTCGTCCAGTTGCCAAACGGCGGCGGCATCCGCCGGATCCATCCGTCACGCGCCAATGGTTTCAGCATCGTCGCCGCAATCCGTCCGAGGATGCGCATCGTTCGCGGATGCCGCGCCATCCGCGCGAAGCGCCGCGCACCCGCGCGAGCGCGACGCGCGGCGCCCGGCCACTCCAGCGGAGCCGGTGAGGAGGTTTCCTTCCAGCGCAGATGGAGCAGGATGCGCGGGATATCGATCTTCACGGGGCAGATGTCCTTGCATGCGCCGCACAACGTCGAGGCGAACGGCAGCTGCGCCGCGGCCGAACCGACCAGGTTCGGACTGATGATCGATCCGATCGGACCTGGATACGGCGATCGATACGCATGGCCGCCGATATGGCGATAGACGGGGCATACGTTCAGGCACGCGCCGCACCGGATACACATCAGCGCCTCGCGCAGAACCGGGTCGGCGAGCATCGCGCTGCGCCCGTTGTCCAATATGACCACGTGCATCTCACGCGGTCCGTCAAGCTCGCCCGGCGCGCGCGGGCCGCGGATGAAATTGGTATAGGTTGTCAGCTTCTGTCCGGTCGCCGTGCGTCCGAGGATTTCCAGAAAGTGCGGCAGGTCCGCGAGCTTCGCGATGACCTTTTCGATTCCCATGACGGCGACGAAAACCTCGGGCAGCGTCGAGGACATGCGTCCGTTGCCTTCGTTTTCGACGACGATGAGCGTGCCGGTCTCGGCGATTGCGAAGTTGACGCCGGTGATTCCGAAATCGGCGCGCAGAAAACTTTCGCGCAGGCGGATGCGCGCCTCGGCGGTCAGCTCGGCTGGTTCGGGCGTGTAGGGAATTCCAAATTTTTCGTGAAACAGGTTGCCGATGTCTTCTTTGGAAAGATGAATTGCCGGCGTGATGATGTGCGAGGGCGGCTCGTGGCGAAGCTGCACGATATATTCGCCAAGGTCGGTTTCGACCACTTCCATCCCGGCGGCTTCCAGAGCGGGGTTGAGTGCGATCTCCTCGGTCGTCATCGACTTGCCCTTGACGACGCGTCTGGCGCCCGAGGTTTGCGCGAGTTTGACGATATAGTCGCGCGCCTCACCGGCGTTCGCGGCGAAGAAGACCTTGCATCCGTGCGCCTCGAGCTTTTTGGTGAGCTCGATCAGCAACTCATCGAGGCGGCCGATCGCGTCCTCTTTGATCGCGCGAGCGGTATTGCGTTCGTCTTCGTAAGGCGTGAATTCGTCGCGCACCTGCGCAAAATGGTCCAGGTGCCGCGCGCTGGCGTTCTCGAGTTTACGGTGCAGCTCGTGGTCGGCGGCGCCGGCCGCGCTTGCCTCGAAGAAGTCGCGTGGTTTGGGAGCTGTGGTCATCCGGATGGCGATTGCGCGTGTGGGCGCGGCCTAATTGATTAGCGCGACCCGGCGAACGAGCCGCAGGACCGACTCGCGCGCGGTGTCGGCGCCCGGATGTTCGGGGGCGATCGACAGGAAGCTTTGAAAATCGTCGAGCGCCGACTGAAAGCATTCGAGCCGTTCGAACAGGCCGCCGCGCTCGGCGAGCTCTTCGACCGAACGCGGATCGAGCAGCAGAATCCGATCGAGCGCCGAAAGCGCGCGTTTCCAATCCGAGGTTCCCAGGTAAATGCCTTTCAGATTGCGCAGAATCCGCGCCAGGATCGCCCGTGCGCCGACCGGCTTCAGCATCGTCGGATGCAGCTCGACCGGTTGGCCGTAGATCTGCGCCAGGCGCGCGCGAATATCCTCGAGGGTCAGGATTGCGCCGCCGAAGAATGGATCGATCACCAGCTCGCCGCGTTCATCGACCGCCTTGACCAGGAAATGGGTCGGAAACGAAATGCCGTAAAGATTGAGCCCGAGGCGGCGCCCGACTTCGAGATAGATCACGGAGAGGGTGATCGGAATTCCCTTGCGGCGCTCGAGCACGTCGTTCAGGAAAGAATTGCGAGGGTCGCTGTACTCGTCGCGATTTCCCTCGAAACCGGTTTGCTCGAATAGAAAATGTGAAAGTAACTGGATCCGCTCGACCGTGTTGCCGCCCGCATTCACGATCGGCTCGGCCGCGCGCGCAAGCTCGGCGATTCGGTCGAGGTAATGATCGATGTCGAGTTGCGGATACTCTTCCTTCGCGATCAGCAGCGCGCCGCGCGCCAGGGGTACCGGCTCGCGCGAGGCGATTGAGGTAAACTCGCGGCGCGCGTCATCGTTCATCGCGGAACTCCATTGGTTCGAGTCTCTAATGCCGCGCGGGCTTTGACAAGCGCCTAGCTTTCGATTTCACCTATCGCCAGGCCGGCTTCCCGGACAACCTCGGGCTCTGCCTCGCAACGCAGCGCCCGTTCGAGCGCGCGCCGCGCCGCGGCGCCGCCGAGTCTGCCGAGCGCCCAGGCGGCATGGGCGCGCACCAGGGGCTCGTGCTCGGTGTTCAGCGTGCGCGCCAGGGCGGGCACCGCGTCGCGATTTTTGCTGTTGCCCAGGACGATTGCGGCATTGCGAAGCAGTCCCCGCCGTTTAGTCCGCTTGATCGCGCTGCGGGAGAAGCGATGGCTGAAGGCCGCGTCGTCGAGCGCGAGAATTTCCGGCAGCAGCGGCAACGCCGCGAGCTGATCGCCTTCGGCCGCGGGAGTGTTCCACGGACATACGTCGTTGCAAATGTCGCAGCCGAAAATCCATTGCCCGAGCTTCGGCCGAAGCTCGCGCGCAATCGCCCCGCGATGCTCGATCGTCAGATACGAGATGCATACGCGCGGTTCGAGCTTGTAGCCGTTCTCGAGCGCTCCCGTTGGGCACAGATCGACGCATCGCCGGCAGGTGCCGCAATGGTCGCGATAAGGCGCGGCGGGCGCGTCGATTTCGAGGTCGGTAAAGATCTCGGCCAGAAAAAAGTACGACCCGTACTCCCGGTTCAGCAGCATCGTGTTCCGCCCGAACCATCCGAGCCCGCCGTGCGCCGCCCATTCGCGTTCGAAGACCGGGCCGGTATCGACGTAAGTGCGAGTTATTGAATCGGGAAGCTCGGCCGCGATCGCGGCGGCGACGGACTTCGCTGCCGCGAGCACGTGGTTGTGATAATCCGGGCCGAGCGCATACGCGGCGATTCGCCCGCGCATCTGCGAGCGCCAGTCGATATCCGGCGCGCGCGCAGCCGCATAGGGATAGGCAAGGCTAACGACGGATTTGAAGCGCGAATCGAGCGTCCGCGGGTCGATCCGCCGGGCAGGTTCGCGCGCGAGATAGGTCATCGTGGCGTGGCGGCCCTCGGCGAGCCAATCGGCGAAAAATTCCTTGCGATTATCGAGCGGACGCAGCCGTGCGAAACCCACCATCGCAAACCCACGCGCACGCGCGGCGGTCTCTATATTTTTAGTCAACACGGGCATCGCATTGAAAAGTCATAGCATCCACGCGGTATTATCCAGACTATAATTGTGGAGTCATTGACTCCAGATTCGCGAGTAATTACCTTGAATTTACGAGGGTATTGCGGTCTTGACCGCATTCGTATCCGGAGGACTAGAGATGGCTGAGGAAATGAACCGGGACGAGCAAATTCACATCGAACATTCTGCCACGGAACACTCTGGCGCGGAAAAGTCCGCCCCAATCGATAACTCGACGCTCCCCGACGTGATCCTCACGCCCAAGGCGATCGAGATGGTTCGCAAGATGCACGCAAAAGAGGGCGTCGGCGCCGATCACGGCATCCGTATCAGTGTGGTCGGCGGAGGATGCTCGGGGTTTCAGTATCAGATCAAGTTCGATACCGAAAAGGACGGCGACCGCGTGGCGGAGTTCGACGGGATGCGCGTTTATATCGACGACTTCTCGCTGCCGTACATCGCGGGCACCACGCTCGACTTTGTCGAGGGTCTGCATGGCGCGGGGTTCCGCTTCGACAACCCCCGAGCCAGCCACACCTGTGGATGCGGCTCGTCGTTCAGCGCCTGAGCAAATTTAGAATCGCAGCGAAAATGCCGCCCGAGTTCGCACTCGCGCGGCATTTTTTTTGACGCGACCGGATTTCCGCGATCCTCGCCGCTCACTCGTCTCTTATCCTGCAAAGTACGTAATCGCCGCGCGGATTGCGATAAACCATACGGCGACCGTCGCGACCAGGTAGAGATAGAAGCGCAGCATGATCAGGTTGAACGTGCAATGGACGGCGCTGTGCATCACCCGAAACGCGACGAAGATCCACGCGGCGTCAACGGACAGCGCATCGACCTGCTTCACGGCGAAGAGATAGAGCGCGAGCACATAGAAGAGGACCGGAATTTCGAACAGGTTCTTGAGGTTGTCCGACGGATTCGAGACCGCCGGCGGCGCGAGCTGCGCGAACACGAGCGGAGAGAGTTCCTGCCGGTTGAAAGTGTTGGCGGAGATGAAGCTGATTCGGCGGATGTACATGTACACCCAGACCACGAGCGTCAGCAGCATCATCGCGAACACCGGACCGAAGATTGCGGTTTGTGCCATGTTCACCCCCGTGCGCCCGAGCGATCGATTTCGCTGCCGGAATTGTGCGGGATCGCGAATCGACTCGCAACGCGGCGGCAATTCCGCATCCGCCGCGCATTATGCTAAACCGGCCCCACGATGCTCGCGGCGCTGCTCTTCTGGCTCTCGCCCGCGCGGCGCCGCTTCATGCGCCGCTACGCAGGTCCCGCGATGGCGGCGATGCGCGAGCGGCTGGCTCATTTTGGAGCGCCGCGGGCGATTGGGTTCGTTTCGATAATCCTGGATGCTAACGCGGAGTTTCTTGCCTACGCGCTCGCGCGCGGCGGCCCGCTCGAGAGCTACCGCGATCGCGCGACGGCGGCCGCGGTCGAGGCCTGCCTCGGCGTGATGCTGGTCTTTTCGGTCAATATGTTCGCGCGCGACGAGATTGCGAAAAACGAAAGCGAGCTTATCCGGCTGCTCGCCGCCGTCATCGGATGCGACCCGATGCAGGTGATGCTCCGGCGCGATAAACTTCGCAAAGCGCCGCACTCGGAAGAGTGGGCGCTGTACTCGCAGTTGATTGCGGCGCTGGGCGGCGAGCGTCCTTCCTATAACGCGGAACTTGAGCGCGCCTTCGCCTTCAACTACCTGTCGTATATTGGGCAATATCGCGGCGCGCTCGAACGCGAAGCGGGGCGCTTCGATTCTGAAACCTAGGAGACGGATTTGAAAGATCTCGATGGCAAGGGAATTATTGTGACCGGCGCCACGCGCGGAATCGGCAAGGCGATCGCGCTCGAATGCGCGCGGCGCGGCGCGCGGATCGCGTTCAACTATGTAAAGAGCGAAGCGCAGGCCGCCGCGGTCAAGGCCGAGATCGAAGCGCTCGGCGTGCAGGCACTCGCATTCAAATGCGACGTCGGCGATCTGAAGCCGGTGCGCGAGATGGTGAACGCGGTCAAAAAAGAGTTTGGCGCGATCGACGGCCTGGTCAACAACGCCGGTATCACGCGCGACAAAATCCTCGTCATGATGAGCGAAGATGACTGGGCCCAGGTTATCCGCACCAACCTGACCGGGTCGTTCAACTTCGTGCGCGCTACGGCGTTTATGATGATGAAAGCCAAACGCGGCTCGATTCTCAACATCACCTCGGTCAGTGGACTTATCGGGCTGCCCGGACAGGCGAACTACTCGGCCGCCAAGGCGGGAGTGATTGGGCTTACCAAGTCTCTGGCCAAGGAACTTGGCCGCCTCGGCGTGCGCGCCAATGCGCTGGCGCTCGGATTTATCGAAACTGACATGACTGCGGCGCTGCCCGAGGAGAACAAGGCGCAGGCGCTCGCGATGATTCCGCTCGGGCGCTTTGGCCTGGTCACGGACGTGGCGCCGATGGCGGCGTTCCTGCTCTCCGATGCCGCGGCTT
Organism: Binataceae bacterium (SeqCode); assembly: GCA_035533435.1. GTDB lineage: Bacteria > Desulfobacterota > Binatia > Binatales > Binataceae > JBARDN01. The sequence goes on along the minus strand of DATLTX010000106.1, from coordinate 11,871 downwards.
ACATCACCGGGGCGGTTATCAACGTGGACGGTGGACTTGCGATGTAGCGCAGTGCGCGAGAATTTTGCGCGGCGCTACTGCTCGGAAGGATGACCCCAGTCCTGCTCGCAGCTCAGGATGTCGATTCGATCGCCGCGCTCGACCGCGCGCAGCTTCTTCTCGTACGCCGCGTCGATCGCGCGTGCTCGGGCGCCTTCGCGCGAGGGTGAGCGCCATCGGTTGTATGCGTCCGGGCCGCCGTTGTATGCCGCGTACGCGGAGCGCGCGAGCGCGATAGTATTGTCGCGCACCGGATCGAGATGCGGTTTCACGGCCACGATTTTGAGCATGTCGCTCAGAATTTCCGCGCCCGCGCCCGCATTGTACAGAACATCCCAGCGCAGCTTGTCCAGGTTGTAGAAGCCGCGCCAGACGTGCTTGTTCACCTGCATCAGGCCAATATCGCCAGTCGAGCTCTCGAGCCACGTCACGCGATTGTTGACCCGCACGAATTGACGCCAGCAACTCTCCTGCCACGCGGCGCTCTTGACCAGGAGCGAATACGCGGGCCGATAACGCGCGAGCTGATTTGATTCGGCGAGTTCGCGCTGCGTGCTGAGCGCGAGCAGTTGCTCCATCGCGTCGCGATAGCGCTGCGCATTGGACCTATCGACCACCACGCGTCTGAGCCGCTGCGCAACCCGGGTCAGCTCCGGAATGATGCCCGCCGCCGGCTCGGCGGCCGACGCATCCGCCGGCTCGATGAGCCACAGCGGAATTCGGAGCCATCCTCCCGCGGCCGCGTGCGGCGTTGAACTGGGCGATGGCGCCGGTGACGGTGGCGGAGCGCCTGGAGTTGGCGGCGCCGGCGGAAGTTTGGTCGGCGCCGCGCTCGGCGAAGTGGCCGCTGCCGAAGATCCAATGTCGGACTCTGAGAAGGTTGCGGCCGCGGCCGGTGGCGGACCCGGCGATGACTGCGGCGTCTCGGCTGGGAGCGTTCCAATCTCGCCCGGACTTGCCGACGGCGGACTGGAGAGCGGCTCCGCCACGGCGAACATTTCTTTCAGACTCTTGTCCTCGTTGAAATTGAACTCGAGCGGATCGCCGCGCGCATTGGGCGCCATGATATGCGCGAGACGGCGCAGATCCGCCGCCGACACGCGCATCCCGAGCGCAGGCGCCGCCTGGTCGAGCGCGAACAGCGCGTCGCCGGCCGAGATGAAGGAAAGAAACTGCAATCCCTGCGCGCCAAGCTGCCCACGCGCGGCGGCGTCACGCACGGCAACGCCCAGCTTGCGCCACGTATCGAGGAACAGCGTGCGCACCGGGTCGGGTCCGGCCGCGGACGGCGGCTTCCCGAGCGCATCGACGAGCCGATAGCGGCTCTCGATCAGAATTTGCATGAGCTGCGCGCGGAATCGGTTGTCGCCGACATTCGCGCCGAGTTGCTTGATCGCAAAAACCAGGAACGCGTCCCATTGGTTGAGCTGCTTCTGGAACGCCGCTATCTCGGCCGGAGTCGGCTCGGCCGGAGTTCCCGATGCGGCAGGAGCAGGGAAATCCGGAACCGTGATCACGAGGGTGATACGCACGCCTTCGGCGAGCACCTGGATTTGCGGCTGGGCGCGCACGCTCGCGATCGCGGTGCGGATTCGCGCGGCAACCTCCGGCGCCGATGCATCCTCGGCCAGCGCGCCAAGCTGCTGGATTGCGGGATTCAGGTCATAGGTAAAGGTTTCGAGCTCTGGAATCAGGTATTGCTTGATCAGATCGAAACCCTTGCCGGCGATGAGCGTTTTCTGGTGCTCCGCGTTGTAGAGATTGAGATCCGCGATGCGAAGCCGAAGGCGCAGCCCGGGCGCGATATACGGCTCCGACTCGGCCTCGACGATTCCGCTCCACGCGATCGGACTGACGCATCGCCCTCCAAACGCCACCCCGAGCCCAAGGCTGGACGCTGTTTCGAGCCGCAGGCGCGGAGTCGCCGGGGAGAAGGCGGGATTTTCCGCGTCGAGGAACTGGCAATCGTCGGAGCCCTTCCACAGCGCCGCTATACCGCCCGGCGCGGTATAGATCTGGGCTTTGAGCGCGGCGGTCAGCGTCAGGTAATCGATCGTGATCGGCACCGTAACGTCGGCTGCGCGTGTGGCCGGCGCGTGCGAAATCGCGAAAAATGCCGTCATCGCGAGCACAACGATTGTCCGCCGAGCGCACTGGGGCAGCCGCCGCACACGTTTATCGACAGCGCAGTGGCGCAAAATCTCCTTGCCCCGGTTCGGATTCCCGTCGCTCCGCATATGTCAACCATACGGGATCGGGGAATATGCTTGAAAGGCTCGCGCACGGTTACGATAATTTGCCTTGAATTGGGTGCGCAAAAATGAGTCCAGAACGACAGACGGATTTTTACGAAGCCGAGGCACCGCAGGCGTCGCGCGAACTGGCCGAGTTGCGCACCTCGCGCGATTACGCGCCGCCCTTCGAAATCGTGCGCCGCAGGGTTATTGACGATCTGTTCGACGGCAAGGCGACGATCGACGCCACCGTAGTGATCCGTATCGGCACGGTCGAAGAAACCGAAGCCGCCAGCGGCGTCGGCGTGGTTCACGCGCTCGATGTCGCGCTGCGCAAGGCGCTGCTGAAATATTTTCCATTCCTCGAAACCGTCAGGGTTATCGAGACCTACACCCACGCCAGCGGCGACTCGACAGAAGCCGAGGTCGTATCGGTCAAGAAATTTTCCGACGGCGCCCATACCTGGACCACGCTCGCCAAATCCGCGAACACGGTCGAGGCGGGATGGAAGTCGCTGCTCGACGGCTACGAATGGCGCATCTATACCGAGAATCTGAAGCTGCGCCGGATGGGTGGGAATCCGCGCCTGTCACGCCGATGACCGCTATCGCGGACGCGCCAGGTAATCGAGCCGGTAAGGCCTCGCCCGGCAAACTCGCGATCTTGTACGACGGCTCGTGCGAGATGTGCCGCACCAGCGTCGATGGGGTCCGCCATTTCGACAACTCGGGGCTGATCGAGCCGCTCGATTTGCAGAATCCCGAGGCGCGCGCGCATTTCCCGGACCTCAAGCTGGAAGCGCTGCTCGAAGAGCTGCACGCGGTTGACGATCGTGGGCAGGTGTTCCGCGGCGCCCGCGCGGTCAACGAAATCCTGCGCAGGCAATCCGGAGTCCGCGGATTGCTCGCCTATTTGTGGTACGTGCCGGGCTACGCATGGCTGGCCGACCGCCAATACAAGCGAATCGCCGCCAGCCGCTATGAGCGCGACGCTCAAGGGCGCCTGCGCAAACCCGCCACCCCACAGCACTGACGCTTGCGCGCCTCCGGTGCGTGCGCGGCCAAGCGCGCGCGCCCTCGCTCAGCACCTCAAATTCTGCTATATATCAATGATATATGGCAAAGAAGTTTAGCAAGCGCGCGACGGCCAAGGTATTTACCACCGGCCGCAGCCAGGCGGTGCGCATTCCCAAGGAATATCGCTTCACCTGCGAGGAAGTGCTTGTCGAACGCGAAGGCGAGCGCGTGATCCTGACGCCGCGTCCGCGTACCTGGCGCGAATACTTCGCGCGTGCGTCGCGCTTCGCCGAGGACTTTCCCGATGAAGTCCCGGATTCGCCGCCGCAGAAGCGAGAGAAGCTCTGATGCGCCGTCTCATGCTCGACACCAACATTTGTATTCAGATTCTGAGGGGCAAAGAACCCGAGGTGCGACGACGCCTCGAGGCAACGCGGCGCGCCGATGTTGCCATTTCAAGTGTAGTTGCGGGGGAGCTTTGGACCGGCGTTATGAAGTCGCCGCAGCGGCAGCGGCACGAACAGACGCTAATGGACTTCCTGGCCTTCGCCGACGTTCTCGACTGGCCGGCTGAAGCCGCGCGAGTTTACGCTGAAATAAGAGCCGCGCTCGAAGCGCAGGGACTCTCGATCGGCGCAACGGACCTGCTCATCGCCGCTCACGCGCTGCACGAGCGTGCTACGCTGGTAACGCGCAACCCCCGCGAGTTTGCCAGGGTCAAGGGACTGAAGCTCGAAAGTTGGGGGCAGTGACCCCATTTCCGTTGCGCGCGCTCCGCGGGCGCGTTGTCTCGCGATCATTGGGCGCGGTAAGCTGTCGGACTCACTGCCGTGAAGCCGTTTTTCATTTATAACACGCTGTCGCGCTCCGTCGAGGAATTTCTGCCGCAGCATCCCCCCGAGGTCACGCTCTACTCCTGCGGACCGACCGTCTATCTGCCGCAGCATCTCGGCAACCTGCGCGCCTACCTGTGCTGGGACTTTCTGCGGCGCGCGCTCGAGTTCAACGGCTACACCGTCCGCCACGTGATGAACGTGACCGATGTCGGCCACATGACCTCCGACGAGGATGCGGGCGAGGACAAGATCGAGCTCACTGCGCGCGCGCAGCACAAGACTCCACTGGAAGTCGCGAACTTCTACCTCAAGCAGTTCCAGGATGACCTTGCGGCCATTCACGTCGAGCCGCCGCAGGTGTGGTGCCGCGCGACGGACCATATCTCCGACATGACCGCGCTTATCGCGCGGATTATCGCGGCCGGGATGGCGTATGTAACCCCGTCGGGCGTCTATTTCGATGTCGAAAAATATCGCGGCGAGAATCGCGCGGGACGGCTTTCGCGCCAGAGCCTCGACGAGCAGAACGCGGGCCAGCGCCTCGAGCATTCCACCGATAAGAAAAGCCCGCACGACTTTGCGCTGTGGGTCCTCGCGCAGCCGCATCACATGATGCAGTGGGAGTCGCCGTGGGGGCGCGGCTACCCCGGATGGCATATCGAGTGCTCCGCGATGTCGATGAAATACCTGGGCGAGACGATCGATATCCACACCGGCGGGATGGATCATATTCCGATTCATCATGAGAACGAGATCGCGCAATCCGAAAGCGCGACGCGCCATCCGTTCGTCAGATATTTCGTTCACAACGCGTTTCTGACCGGAAAGGAAGGCGCGAAGATCTCGAAGAGCGCCGGCAAGTTCCCGCTCTTGTCCGACGTTTCCGCGATGGGCATCGACCCGCTCGCGTTCCGGGTTTTCTGCATGGGCGCGAAGTACCGCTCCGAAATCGCGCTCTCCGACGATGGGCTGCGCGCCGCGCAATCGAACCTCGACTATTTCCGCCAGTTCGCGCGCAACGTTCCTGGCGACGCGGTGTCGGTATCGGCGGACGCGGCGTTCGCCCTCGAATATCGCGAGCGCTTTCACGACGCGCTTAACAACGATCTCAATACGCCGCAGGCGCTCGCGGTCGCACTCGATCTGGTGGCCGAGGCCTATCGCCGCGGCGAGCGTAACATCTGGAAGACGCTCAATGACTTCGATCGGGTGCTGGCGCTGGGGTTGGCCGAATCTCGCGCCGCCGCGGCGAACGCGGAAATCGCGCCCGATATCCAGGCTCTGATCGACGCGCGCGCCGCCGCGCGCAAGGCGCGCGATTTCAAACGCGCCGACGATTTGCGCTCCGAAATCGAGGCGCGCGGCTACGAAGTCAAGGATAATCGCGACGGTTCCGCGCTCTATCAGCTCCGCCGCGCGTGAATTTGCGCCGTAAGGTGGCCTTGATTGCCTTGAACCTTGCGGCCCTGCTCTCTTAGAATCGCGGATTGACCGAGCGCGCTCGGTTACCGTCGCGTAACAGTCGCGAACAGGTCTATACAGGTGATTGATGGGAATTGAGCTCAAAAAATTCGACACGCGTTCCAAGGCTGACGGACCCGAGGTAAAGCATCTCGACCCGGCCAACGCACCCTATTACTTGCCGATCGGCGACGAGGTGCAAATCTTCACCGCCGCCTACAACGCCCGCCTGCCGGTCCTGCTCAAGGGTCCGACCGGATGCGGCAAGACCCGTTTCGTCGAGCATATGGCGCATCAGCTCGCCGCGCTCGAAAACGGGCCGAACGAACTTATCACGGTCGCGTGCCACGAGGATTTGACTGGCTCGGATCTGGTCGGCCGCTACCTCATCCAGGCTGACGAAACCGTCTGGGTCGATGGACCTCTTACCCAGGCCGTCCGCCGCGGCGCGATATGCTACCTCGACGAGATTGTCGAGGCGCGCAAGGACACCACCGTGCTGATCCATCCGCTCTCGGACCATCGGCGAATCCTGCCGATCGAGAAGCGCGGCGAGACGATCGAGGCACACGAGGGTTTTCTGCTGGTGATCTCGTATAATCCCGGTTACCAGAGTATTCAGAAGAACCTGAAGCATTCGACGCGTCAGCGTTTCGTGACGATCGAGTTCGACTATCCGCCCGCCGCCAAGGAGGTGGATATTATCGCGCACGAGGCCGGGCTCGATCGCGAGATGGCGATGCAACTTGCGGTGCTGGGCGAAAAGGTGCGCAATCTGAAAGCCTCGGGACTCGAGGAAGGCGTCTCGACGCGGCTTCTGATTTACGCCGGCGAGTTGATCCGGCAGGGAATCGCACCGCGCCGCGCCGCAACCGTAGCGGTCACGTGGTCGCTGACTGACGAGGCCGACAGCAAACGCGCGATTGATGAAGTTGTAAAGGCGATTTTTCCGTAGCCGCGGCGATTCGCATTAACCCGCGCATCCGCGCGGCCTTGGTTTGGGGCATAGGCGAGGTTCGACATGGCAAAACTTCTTCGACCGATGGGAATGCTGGTGGCCGCCGCCGCACTGACGGCGATTTTTGGCTCGAACGCACCAGCGCGGGCGCAAGTCCCGACCGCAAGCCTGCAAACCGGCCCGCGGCTCGATTTTCCCGCCGGTCTCGCGACCGATAATCGCACCGTCTATGTCTCGAACTCGCGCAACAACACGATCGTCGCGGTTGACGTCGCCTCGCACAGCATCACGCTCGTCGCGGGAACCAATTTCCAGGACGGAAGCAATGACGGCGTGGGCGATACCGCCCGCTTTAACAGCCCCGACGGGATGGCGCTGGTCAACCGCGACCTCTACGTTCTTGACACCAACAACTCCGATTTGCGCAAGGTCAACCTGGATACCCGCGCCGTCAGCACCGTTGCCGGCACCGCCAATATCTCCGGCACGGAGGACGGCCACGCCACCGCCGCGCATTTCAACCTGCCCACCCAAATCACCACCGACGGGCAGAATCTCTACATCTCCGACAGCGGCAACAACACGATCCGCCGCATGTCCCTGGCCGACGGGATGATCAAGACGATCGGCGGGCAGGCGCAGCAAGGCGGAAAGCAGGACGGGCCCGCCACCAAGTCGCTGTTCAACGGACCCAGCGGAATCGCCACTGACGGCAAGTCCGTCTATGTCGCCGATACTGGCAACGACGCAATCCGCAAAATCGATCTCTCGAGCATGACCACGTCAACGATTGCGGGCACCGGCGAGGAGGGCAGCAAAGACGGATCCGGCGCGGAGGCGCAATTCAATAACCCGGGTGCGATGTGCCTGAACGGGACGACACTGTACGTGATGGATGGCGATAATCACGCGATTCGGAAAATCGATACCGGCACCAACAACGTGACCACGCTCACCCAGGTCAACGGACATATCGGCTCGGGATGCGCCATCACCAGCGACGGCAGGACTTTGTATTACTCCGACACCACTGAAAACTCGGTGCAGGCGACCGATACCGCAAACGGAAACTTCGTGCCGCTGTATCCGGTGGGCCAATGATCCCGCCGGGCGGGGCCGCGCGCAAAGCCTCGTGTAAAGCTTCGTGATCGACTTGCGCAGCGACACCGTTACCCTGCCCACGCCCGCGATGCGCGAGGCGATCGCGCGCGCCGAGCTGGGTGACGACGTTTACGGCGAAGATCCCACCGTCAACCGGCTCGAGGCGATGGCCGCCGCGATGCTCGGCAAGGAGGCCGCGCTGCTGGTCCCGAGCGGCACGATGGGAAATCTGGCCGCGATGCTCACGCATTGCGGACGCGGGGTCCGCGCGATCGTCGGCTCCCAATCGCACACCAATCTTTATGAAGCGGGAGGCGCCTCGGCGCTCGGCGGGATTGTGCTTACCGCGATTCACAATGAGGAAAGCGGCGAGCTTTCACTTGATGAGCTGCGGCGCGAACTCGCGGCGCCCGACGACGATCACTTCGCGCGCCCAGGGCTGGTCGTGATCGAAAATACGCACAACCGATGCGGCGGCGCGCCGATCGCGCTCTCGCACATGGCCGCCGTCGTCGAGCTGGCCGCCCGCAAATCGTTGCCGGTGCATCTGGACGGCGCGCGCATCTTCAACGCCGCGATCGCTCTGGAAGCCAAACCCGCGGCGATCGCCGGATACGCCGACACGGTCTCGTTCTGCCTCTCGAAGGGGCTGGCCTGCCCCGCCGGCTCGATGCTGTGCGGAAGCCGCGAGTTTATCGCCCGCGCGCGGCGCACCCGCAAGCTCCTGGGCGGCGCAATGCGTCAGGCCGGTATCCTGGCGGCGGCGGGAATTGTCGCGCTGACCGCGATGGTCGATCGGCTGGCCGAGGATCATTCCCACGCGCGCGCCCTGGCGCAGGGTCTCGCGCTGGTCGCGGGTATCAACGTGCGTCCGGTCGCGCGCCGCACCAATATGGTGGTTTTCGATGTTGACGGCGAAGAGGCGGGCGCGCGGAAGTTCCGCGAAGCGTTGCGCGAACGCGGCGTGCTAATCTCGCCGCGCGACCCGGGCTCGTTCCGCGCCGTCACGCACTGGGGTATTTCGCGCGCCGATATCGACCGCGCCGTCGCGATGGCAGCGCAGGCCGCCGCCGAGGCGTTCGGCGACTAGGCTGTGCGGCGCCAAATCCGCCGTGGCGCAACTTATTCAGTTATGGATTCGCTCGAATCACTCTTCTCGATACGCGGGCGCCGCGCGCTGGTGACCGGCGCGTCGTCGGGGTTGGGCGTCGAATGCGCAGTTGCGCTTGCGATCGCGGGCGCCGATGTCGCCCTGGTTGCGCGGCGCGCCGACCGCGTCGAAAAGCTCGCCGCCCGGCTTGCGCACACCTATCATGTCAAAGCCACCGGAATCGGCGCCGACGTTTCAATCGACGCCGATCTGGATCGCGCGCTGGCACAGGCCAACGAAGCGCTCGGCGGCGTGATCGATATCCTCGTCAACAACGCCGGAGTATCGCCCACTGGACGCGCCGAAAATTTCAAGCGCGAGGATTGGGACCATGCGCTCGCGGTGAATCTGACCGCGCCCATGATGCTCTCGCAGCGGGTCGCGCGCGCGCTTATCGCCGCGAAAACCCCGGGCCGCATCATCAATATAGCCTCTATCTACGCGAGCGTCGCGAGCTCGGTCTATCGCCTGTCGGCCTATGTCGCAACCAAGGCCGCGCTCGCCAATCTGACCCGCCAGCTTGCCGTCGAATGGGCGCCGCACGGGATCCTGGTAAACGCGATCGCACCCGGATGGATTCCCACCGAGGCGACCGAGGGCGGAATCGCCAAGGTCGCCAACAAGCAGCGCATGGAGATGTTCACTCCGCTCGGCCGCTTGGGGCGTCCGGAGGAATTGCGCGGCGCGGTGGTCTTCCTTGCCGGTCCCGCTTCCAGCTACGTTACCGGCGCAGTGCTCGCGGTTGACGGCGGCTACACCGCATGGTGACGCGGGGCGCGCGGACCGGCGATCGCCGCGCGTGCGGCGGGAGAGGCTGATGAGCAACAGGAGTCTCACGCGCCAGATGTTCCGGCGCAAACCGGCCGCGATGCTGATGGCGGAGGCCGATAGCGGCAGCGGCGGACTCAAGCGCGCGCTCGGCGCGCTCGACCTTACGATGCTCGGAATCGGGGCGATCGTCGGCGCGGGAATTTTCGTATTGACCGGCGTCGCCGCCGCAAAATACGCCGGCCCCGCCGTCACGCTGTCGTTCGTCGTCTCCGGCTTCGCCTGCGCGATGGCAGCGCTGTGTTATGCCGAGTTCGCCGCGATGATTCCGATCGCGGGCAGCGCGTACTCGTATTCCTACGCGACGATGGGCGAGTTGGTTGCCTGGATCATTGGATGGGACCTCGTCCTCGAGTACGCGGTTGGAGCGGCCGCCGTTGCGGTCGGATGGTCCGGCTACTTGCAGGTGATTCTGCGCGGCTTCGGAATCCGGCTGCCCGACGCGATCGCGCACGCGCACGGAGCCGGAGCCGGCGGCGTGATCGATCTGCCCGCGCTGTTGATCGTGCTCCTGATTTCTGCGGTGCTGTACGTCGGAATCTCCGAGAGCGCACGGCTCAACTCGATTATCGTCGCGATCAAGCTGGCCGCGATCGCGCTGGTGATTGCCGTCGGCGTGTTCTACATCCGCCCCGCCAACTGGTCTCCGTTCGCGCCGATGGGATGGAGCGGCGTGATGAAGGGCGCCGCGGTGATCTTCTTTGCCTATATCGGATTCGACGCGGTCTCGACCGCCGCCGAGGAAGTGATCGATCCGAAACGCGATCTGCCGATCGGAATCCTCGCCTCGCTGTTCGTCTGCACCGCGCTTTATATCCTGGTCGCCGCCGTGCTGACCGGGATGGTGCCGGCGCACACGATTGACTTGAATGCCCCGCTTGCGTCCGCATTTGTGCATCGCGGGTTGAACGCGATCTCGGGGATCATCTCGCTCGGCGCCGTGGCTGGCCTCACTTCCGTGCTGCTGGTCCTGCTGCTCGGGCAATCGCGAGTGTTCTTCGCGGTCTCGCGCGACGGACTATTGCCCGCGGCCTTCAGCCGGATTCATCCACGCTTCCGGACCCCGTACATCCCGACCACGCTGACCGGAATCGCGGTCGGGATCACCGCCGCGCTGCTGCCGATTCAGGAGATCGCGGAGCTGACCAATATCGGCACGCTGTTCGCGTTCGTCCTGGTATGCCTTGGGCTGATGATCCTCCGCTGGATCGCGCCGGACATGCGCCGCCCGTTTCGCACGCCGTTGGTGCCCGTCGTCCCGAGCCTCGGCGTGATCTTCTGCCTGTACCTGATGCTGAGTCTGCCGGTCGTGACGTGGATCAGGTTCTTCGTCTGGATGGCGATCGGATTCGGCATCTACTTCAGCTACGGCCGCTTTCATAGCCGCGTCGCCGCCGCCGCGAACAACGCTTCCTCCGCCGCCGCCGACTGACGCCGCCCGGCGCTCGGGCGGCTCAGGTCCACTCGCTAATGATTGGCGGCCTTTTGTGCCGCCGCGGCCGCCGCTGCCGCCGCGGCATGTGCGGCTGTGGCCTTTTGCTGCGCCTGCTGGCGCTTATCGCCGCGCGCGATGTTGCCGGTCATCTTTTTGCCGGCGGCTGCGCCGAGCGCCTGCTGTTCCCACTTTGGCTTGGCCATCTCGACCCACTTGCCGTTCACCAGCGCGTAGGAAAAGACCAGGTACTTTAGCGTGCCGGTTGCGGCACCCTTCGAGCTGCCGGGCTTGTTGGGATCGTATTCAGCGCCGCCGAGCTTCACGCTGCACGTGAGCTGATGGTGCGGGCCATAGGTCGGCAGGTACTCGAATTTCTGTTGCAGATCGACGTAGGTCTTTTTCTCATTCTTGCGCTGGTCCTGCTCGTCGAGATACGGCCCCGCTTCGTCCGAGACCTTGTCGCTCAGTGAGCGTTGCAGCGCAGGCGTAAGGTCCTGCTGGACCCGGTGATGCGGCAGCACTTGTGCGTGTACGGGTTGAAAATTCGCGGATGAAAACAGCAGCGCGGCCGCTATCATAGCGGCCGCGCTGGTTATCTGTCGCATTTTCATAGCCATCTAATCCTTACCAGATTAGACGGTGGCGAGCACACGCGAATTCGCTATTCCGAACCGCTGCCGCCGCCGGAACTGATGCCTCTGCCGAAGGCGGAGACCTGGTTCTGCCACTGTTCGCCGAAGGCGAGGATCAGGACCTGCTGATTGATGTGCGAGTCGTGGGTCAGCGAGCGCATCGCGCCGCCACCGGCGTTG
>DATLTX010000105.1:0-6589 GCA_035533435.1 Binataceae bacterium (SeqCode) | reverse complement strand
TGGTGCGCGTTAGGTGGACGGAGCCCGCGTTCGAGAGCTTGCGCAATCACGCGGACTTCATCGCCAAAGACGACTTCGAGCAGGCGCGCCGACTCGTTCTGCGCGTTAACGAAGCCGTTGAACGCCTCAAACAATTCGCCTCGATGGGCCGCCCTGGACGGATTTCGGACACGCGGGAGTTGATAATCGCAGGGACGCCATACATCCTCGCCTACCGCATTCGCGGAGATGCTGTGGAACTGCTTCGAATCCTGCACGCGGCGCAGGACTGGCCCGCTGAATTCTAGCGCGATTCCAATTCATTGCGGCCGCGGCGCAATCCGCTTGTACCTGAAAATCTCTGAATTGCTTGCTTCCGCGCCGCGTTACTCCGACGGCGGCGGCGGTGGATTGCCTTTGTTGATTTCCGCGCGCGGCACTTGTCCGCTTCTGATCGCTTCTTCGGTCAGCATCCGATCCTCGCGCCGGGTCAGCGGACGCAGCGTGCCCTCGTACTCGGCTTCCATCAGCGGATCGGTGAACCCGGACACGTACAGATCGACCGACTTGTGGCATTGGACCTGATCCTTGTTGATCATCTCGAGGGTGATCTTTTCGACGTGACGCAGCGGCGGATCGTCGCCCAGCTCGAGCCCCTTCACCAGGAGCTTCACCGTGCGCGGTCCATCCGTGCTGGCCTTGGTCTCGAGTATCTGCGCGCTGGCGCTGCCGAAAACCGTCGTTGCCAGAACGACGCCGCCGTCCTGCTCGCCGAAGACCAGGCTGACTCCCGTCCGCGCCGGAGGATTGCCGCGCCCGTACTTGCGCGTCAGGTCGAGATGCCCGCCCCATTTGCCGATGAAATCGGTGCTCGCCTGCGGCAGCGTCAGCACCTGCGCGTTCGGCGGAATCACCGGGATGACGCGCGTGTTGTCGTCGGTACCGCCCTGCTGCGGCATCGGGTTCTGCGAACTCGGCATCGACGGTTTGAGTTCCAGTGTCTGCCCACCCTGGCTGCGGATGGCGGGAATCGAGCTCGATTGCGCGCGCGCCGGGCGCCCTCCAATCGCAAATGCAATCGCGGCCGCGATTGCGACGCGTCCATACCGCTTGAACCTCGAGTAATCTTTTCGCTGGAGCATCATCGTTTACTCTATGCCGCCGCGCCGCGCTGCGCGACATTTATGGCATCGGCACCGTGTCGAGCCGGTCGCCCGGTTTCGCGCCCAGCGCGGCAAGCACCGCTGGCGCAACAACGATTCGATCTCCCCGCGCGATTCCCTGCGCCGCCACCGCGCGAAATCCGCGGCGCCGGTCCTCCAGCGCCACCAGCCAGCGCGAATTTGCCTGCGACCCGGCGTCGCCCTCCTCTGCACGCGCGATCCGATATTGTTTGACGGGAGCAAGCTCATCGACGGCGCCGCCGTAGTAGGGTCCCGCGTCGAACGGATCGATCTGATTCAAATACCTCATCCCCGCCTGCTCGAGCAGTCTGACCGCGCCGCGCGTCTCCGCGCCCACGGTGCCGAGCGCCGCGCGCACGGCGTCGGGCAGGAGAAAGGTGTAGAGCGGAGAATCGGGGAACAGCGCGTGGATAAATTCCTTGTCGTGGATCGACAGCCGATCGGCGTCGCGGAACGAGAGACCCGTCAGCGGCCGCCCGAAGTGATCCCAGAACGCGTTGCGATGCCGCGCCGTCGGCGGCGGCAGCATCTCGGCCACCACTTGCGCCTCGAAGCGGTCGCGATGCTTGGCCATATAGAGAAACCGCACCCATGAAAGCTGGCGGCCGACGCGCTCCGGATGCCGCCGCGTTGCGGGCGCGACGATCAGCCCGCCCAGCTCGGTCGGCCCGTCCATCGAATGGCGCAGGCGCAAATATTGATGCCGGAACATCCGCCCGAGCCGCTTCGAGTAGCGCTCTTCGCTTTCGACTTCGAGATAAAAATGCGGCGCCTCGGGCGTGCCGTGCTTGGCGATAATCATCGAGGCTCCCGCGATTCTTCCCGAGCCGATTCGCTGCGCGCAAAACGCGTACACCGCGCGCGATCGATCGCCAATCCGGCCGCCGAACGAGCGCGTCGAGCGCTCGAGCAGCTCGCGCAGTTGCGCCGAATCCGTCGGCAGGTTGATCGAGTCGAGCCGGCGCGCCAGCGCCAGGATCTGGCGATGGTCGTCGCGGGTGGCCGCGCGGATGACGAAAGCTGGAGGCCGGGTGCTGGCCGAAGTGGACGCCATCGCTCAAGCTTAACACTGCCGCGGCGCTTCGGAACCTTTGCCGCCCGGGCCCGCCAGCGGATTCCCCGGGCCGCCGCCGGCGACGTTGCTTTAGAATGTGGGGTCTTATAACTTTTCAACCGGAACGTAGCGGATTCGGGTAGGCTCGTAGGGAGGGTGGCTGATGGAGTGGCCGAAGTGCCAGAAGTGTAACGACGGAACGCTGATCCCTCTGTCGGATTATGGGCAGGAAGGCGCCTCCGTGATGTTCAAGGCGTGGGTCTGCACCAACCCCGATTGCGGTTTCAGCCTGCGGGTCGATAAGGGCGAAGTCACCTACGGACGCCGTATCGAGACCAAGCACTAGACGAAAGAAATTACCCGGGAACTGATGCTGAATTTTCCAGGCGGCCCAATTCGGCCGCCTTTTTTTTTCCGCGCCGGGCGCCGGTCAAAGACAGGGGGAGCCCAGGGGTGAGCCGATGATACCTCGACGACGATCTAATTTCCGCTCGATGATAACCGCGACCGCCGCGACGTTTGCCGTCGCCGCGCTATGCGCGCTCGCCGCGGGATGCTCGCTTATCGTGGCGACGCCGACGTCGCATCCGCTCGTCGTTACCGATAGCGACAACGGCAAGACCGTCACGCTCGCGCCGGGCGCCAACCTGGAAGTATCGCTGATGGCGACGTCGGGGACGGGATACCTCTGGCAGGTCGCCGGAAACGATCCCCTGGTGCTGGAGCAGCTTGGACTGGGCGATTTCGAGATACCAAAGGAAGCGCCGCCGGGGGCGATGGGCACGCAGGTGTTTCATTTCCAGGCACAGTCGCCGGGCGCCGCCAAGCTCGAGATGGCCTACGTTCGCCCGTGGGAAAAGAACGTCGCGCCGGTGCGCACCTGGAGCATCACCGTCCGCGTGCAGAAATAGTCAGCTCGCGCCGCGCGTGAAAATCGCGCGCAGTCTATCGTGCGGCAGCGCGGCGACGACGCGCCCGTCGATTCCGGTCATCGTGTCTGCCGCCACCATCGCGTTCACGATCGCCTCTTCGGCCACCTGCACCGCGGCGGTGAAGAGCGGATCCATCCGCGAGTTCCGCAGCATCGCGATTTCGATCACGTCGCCACGCTTTTTCGCATGCGAAGGCGCGGGCGGATTGGCGGTGGAGAACGCAAGGAACAAGTCGCCGGAACCGTTGCCGGAAACGCTGCCGGTGCGCGCCAGGCCCATCGTCAGCCGCCGCGCGATTCGCTTCAACTGATGCGGCAACAGCGGCGCGTCGGTGGCCGCAACGATAATGATCGATCCGCGCTCGCGCGGCGCCGGTCGCGTCGGCCCGGCCGCAAGCGCGCGCGCAACCTGCACACCCGCGATCGTAAGTTCATCGCGCCGCCCGCAGTTGAGCTGTACGAGAACGCCAAGTGTGTAGCCACCGTCGGCGACGGCGAGCCGGCGCGACGCCGTGCCGATTCCGCCCTTCCATCCGTAGCCGATCATCCCGGTGCCCCCGCCCACGCATCCTTCGGCGACGCGCCCGCCCCGCGCGCTCTCGAGCGCGGCAATCGCGTGCGCGGGCTTCACGTGGAAGCCGTTGATGTCGTTCAGGTAGCCGTCCCAGGTTTCGGCGACGACCGGCAGCGACCACGGCTGGGTCATCTTTCCTTCGCGGAGTTGCCATCGGATCACCGCGTCGCGCACGACGCCGACGCTGTGCGTGTTCGTGATCATCACGGGCGACGAGAGCAGGCCCGATTCCTCGATCCACGCCGTGCCGGTCATCTCGCCGTTGCCGTTGAGCGCAAAGTAACCGGCGAACACCGCGGCGCCGCCGCGGCGGCCACGCGGCAGGATCGCCGTGACGCCGGTGCGGACCGGGCCGCGTCCGGCGACCAGCTTCCCGATGCCGCGGATTATCGTCGCGTGGCCGACCTCGACTCCGGCGACATCGGTGATCGCGTTTAGCGGCGCGGGAACGCCGTCGAATGGAATACCGAGGCCGCGTGCACGCGGCCTGCGCGGCGGCGCGAGAATCCGGCGAGTCTTACGCGACGGGCGCGAGGGGATCGGTTTGCGATCCTTGTCGGTCGGCATCGGCGGCAAGACTAGCGCGCCGTGCGCGGCGGCGGCTATCGCAAAGCTGCTACGTGAAAAGAATAGGACGCCGCTCAGGCTGGCGCCGGAGCGGCTCCAAAGGCCGGCGCGTTAACATGCAGCGCCTGCTTGAGTTCCGCGCGGGTCGTTCCAATCGCCTTGATGATCGGAATCACGCCGTTCTCTAGAAACGTGCGCGGGCTGATTCCCGCACCCGAGGTCTTGAGCCGTTCCTGATAGTCGGGAATGAGTCCGTCACCCGGCATCTTGAAGCGCGACAGGACGTACGCGAAATCGGCGATCGTGCCGGCGCGATCTTCTTCCATCTCGAGCTCGATCATCGTGCGGTAGAACCGCGCGTGCGCGGCTTCGTCGCGGCTGATGAAAGAAAAAATCGCCTCGAGGACCGGATTGCCGTCGCGATTCGCTGCCTCGCGTTGCACTCGATAGGCGATACAGGTCGCCGATTCCTGCAGCGCGCCGTAGCAGGCCATCTGGCGAGCAGTCGCGAAGGGAAGTTTCCACGCGTGCGCGAAGATCCGCTCTTCGAACGCCGCGAACTCCTGCTCGGTGCGCAGGCCAGAGCGCGTCAGGTATTCGCGAAACGCCAGTCCGTGCTTCGATTCCTCGTAGCTCCAGCATGCGGAGAACCACGCCACGCCGAATATCGGGCGCACCAGGTCCATCCCGCGCGCGCTGTAATCGGGCAGATAGAATTCTTCGGCGCAGTAGGTCTCGATACAGGCGGCGGTGCGCTCGCTGTTGCGCGCGGCGTCAAGTTTGTCCCAGGGAATGTCGTCGAACAAGTTCCAGCGGCGTTTGCGTTCGGCTGACTCGAAGAAATCGAGATAGGTGCGATACATCTTTTCGCGCATCGTTGGGGAAATTGGCATCAATGACCTTCTTTGCTCGAACAACCCAGGCGACGCCGGCTGAGAGCACAGCCGCGCTAGTCTTTGAGTATGGACCGTGCGCGCGATGCGGTCCAGACAGGCGAAAGGAAATTGGCACACGATGGTTTTGCGATTCAAAATCACTTTCGACTCCATCGAACATTCGAGCGCCACGCTCTCAGGTTCCGCCCGCCGGGCGGCGGATCAGAGGCGCCCGCGAGGGAATTCATCTCAGGATTAACGGCCAGTGGTGTTTGGTTGAGCGGACGAAAGGAAATTCGCGATTAAACAGAGTTGCAACTGATAATCACTCTCAGCACCTCTAAGCGATTGCTACGATTTCATCCCTCTGCCATAGTCCGTCGCGTCGCAAAATTTCCACAATTCCAAGGACGAGGATGATGAAGATAAGCAGGCTTCGTAAGGTACTCACGGCAGGTGCATTCGCGGCGATTCTCGCCGCGCCGATGGTGCTCTCGGCTCCGACGCACGCACTCGCGCAAGACGATGACGACGCCACCATCGCCGACTCCAAGACTCCGCCGGCAGCGATGGCGGGAACCTGGATTGGATCGATCGTCGATATCAGCAAGGGCGGAGGCGGAACCGGAACGCTGACGTTAGATCTGACTCAGGTCAAGTCAACTGTCGGCGGAACCTTCAGCGTCGTCGGAGCGGGCAACCCGTCGGGTTCAGTTCGCGGCAAGGTGACGGGCAACAAGGCCACGCTAACATTAGCCCAAACGAATAAGTCCCATCCCTGCAAGGTGAACGTTAAAGGGGAAGTGCTCACACTCGATGAGTACAAGGGGACATTCAAGGCCGCGAATCCTTCCAAGCATTGCCAAGGGAAAGGAACCTTCGACGTCTTTCTGCAGTAGGCTTTCGCGATACGCATCCAAACTGGCGCGCGTCTCGAAAGAGCCGCGCGCCAGTTTTTTTTCGCCTTATAACTAATCTGTACATGCGCTCAGGCAAGCGCTCGCCGGTTCCAGGACTCGCGCCCGCCGCATGGGGCGCGCTCCGCTACGCGTGCGCCGGTTCCGTGCGTGCGGCGGCGGGGGCTTCTGACGCGAGACCGCGATAGAGCAAGCCTCCCAGAACGCCGCCGACGATCGGCGCGAGCCAGAACAGCCATAGCTGTCCTATCGCCCATCCGCCGACGAACAGCGCCGGTCCCGTGCTGCGCGCAGGATTAACCGAGGTGTTGGTGACCGGGATGCTGATGAGGTGAATCAGGGTCAGCACCAGCCCGATCGGAATCGGCGCAAAGCCGGCTGGAACGCGCGCGTCCGTCGCACCCATGATCACGAACAGGAACATCAGGGTCATCACGACTTCGCACACGGCCGCCGAGCCAAGGCCGTAGCCGCCCGGCGAATGGGCGCCATAGCCGTTGGCGGCAAA
>DATLTX010000104.1:0-4314 GCA_035533435.1 Binataceae bacterium (SeqCode) | reverse complement strand
GGCGTGAGAGATCATGCGACGACAGCGCCGTAGCCGGTCCAGTAGATCAGGAAATAGCCGGCGGCGATTGCGAACAGCGCCGCGAAGGCGATCATGTCGGCGGCGCGAAAGGGATAATCGACATAAGTCGTCGGCCGCGCCAGGCGGCCAAAGCCGCGCGCCTCGAGCGCCATCGCCATGTTGTTCGCCTTGCGCAGCGCACCCATGAAGACCGGAATCGCCACCGTCGCATAGCGCCGCAGCCGCGCGAAGATTCCGCCCTCGCCAAAATCGTAGCCGCGCAGACGCTGCGCATCGACTATCGTCAGCGCGGAATCGACGAACAGGGGCGCGAGCCTGAACGACAGCGAAACCGCAAAGCCGACGCGATACGGCACCCGCAGCTTCGCCAGCCCGATCGTGAACTCCTCGACCTTGGTCGTCGAGATGAACAGCACCGAGGCCGCGAGCAATTCCGCGAGTTTGATCCCCTTGCCGAGTCCGAACAGGATCGACGCCTTGCGGATATTCACCTTCGGCATATGAACCATCGCGGGCCCCGGCCGGTAGGTGGCCATCCACATCAGCGTTGTCGAGGTGATGAGGATGATGAACAACCACCTGAGCGCATAGAAATTTCCCGACGATCCGGTTATCACCGCGATAAACAGCAACAGAAATCCCAGCGGCAACAGCGCGAGCGGATTGTCCACCCAGTACACCGACCAGAACATCACGAGCAGCGCGATAACCTTGACCGTCGGATGCATCCGATGGACGAAAGTGTCGCGCTCGATATACCGGTACATCGGCATCAGGCGCGCTCCTTGACCCAGTCGGCAAATTCACCCGGTGAGAGTGCGAGCGTGCCGAACCTGCGCGCCAGGCGCGTCACTTCGGGCGGGCGAAACGCAGCGGTCTTCAGCAGCTCGTCGTTGGCGAAAAATTCCCGCACGCTGCCGTCGAAGAGCTTGCGCCCCTTGCGAATCAGCGCGACGCGGCGAGCGTACTCGGCCACCAGCCACGGCGTATGCGTGATAATCACGATCGCGATTCCCGCGCGGTTGAGGTCCGTGACCAACTGCATCATCCGGCGCTGCTCGCGGTAGTCGAGCCCTGTCGTCGGCTCGTCGAGGATGAGAAGCCGCGGGCGCAGCGCGAGCACGCTTGCGACCGCAAGGCGCTGGCGCTCGCCCTTGCTGAGCAGGAACGGATCGCTCTCGCGCTCGGCGAGCAGGCCGACGGCGTCAAGGACCTCGACGCAGCGCCGATCGACTTCGCCGGCGTCGAGCTTGAAGTTGCGCGGGCCGAAGGCGACTTCGTCCCAGACGGTCGCGGCGAAAATCTGATGGTCCGGGTTCTGAAAGACGTAGGCGGCCTCGCGCGCGGTTTCTGCGGCGCGCAGCGTCGCGCGGTCGCGCCCCTCAAGCAGCACGCGGCCCGCGAGCGGCTTGAGCAGTCCGACGATATGCTTCGCCAGCGTGGTTTTGCCCGATCCGTTCTGGCCGACAATCGCGAGAAAATCACCCGGGGCGATCGCGAGGCTAATCGAATCGAGCACGCGCGGACCGGCGGTGTAATTGAAACTCACGTCCTCGACGGCCGCGAGCGGCGGTACCTGGGTTTGTGTCGCGACGCGGTCCACCGCCGGATTCTCGCTCACCGGCGCGGACGGCACGCGCGACTCAAGCCGGGGGTACGCGCGAACGATGGCGGCGTAGGCGTCGTCAACGCTTTCGGCGTGGCCGCCGATTCCAAGCATCGCGAGCGCGCGGTTGAGGCTCGGGGGATGCACGCCCGACGCTTCGAGCAGGTCGAGCTGGGTCATCACGGCGGCCGGAGGGCCTTCGGCGATCACCGCGCCCTCGCGCATCAGGATCACGCGGTCGGCGCGGCGCAGCTCTTCGGTTTCATGTTCGATCACGATCAGGCTGAGACCGCGCTCGCGCAGGCTGCGGATAAGCGCAAAGACTTCCGCCTTGCCCTCGGGATCGAGATCGGTGGTCGGCTCGTCGAGCACGATCACGCGCGGGCTGAGCGCCAGCACCGACGCGATCGCGAGCCGCTGCTTTTCTCCGCCGGAGAGCGAGGTTGGATCGCGATGCTCGAAACCGGCGAGGCCGACGGCTTCGAGCGCCGGCGTCATCCGCGCGTTCATCGTCGCGCGGTCCATCCCGATTTGTTCCATCGCGAACGCGACTTCATGCGCGACGTTGGTCGAGAAAAGCTGCGCCTCGAAATCCTGGAAGACCATGCCGACGTCGGCGGCGACGTCGCACACGCGCAGGCCGTCGAGCGGGCGTCCGCCGATCGCAACGGCGCCGCGGAACTCGCCGCCCTCGAACTCGGGGATAATCCGGTTGAGGCATTTGGCGAGCGTCGATTTTCCGGCGCCCGACGCGCCCATCACGCCGATCATCTCGCCGCGCGCCTGCCGGAACCCGACCGCGCGCAGCGCCGCTTTCGTGCCGTCCTGGTAGGTGAAGCCGAGATCGATCGCCTCAACCGCGCACTCGGCGGTTCCGTCGGTGTCGGCAGCGGCGACGGTATTGCCGGCGGAGTCTTGCGGCTCGAGTTTCACATCAGCACCAACCCCGCGAGCGCGAGGAAAATAAACGGGGTCACGATTATCCCGACCGATTTGTCGTAGGGCGCGGCGTTCCACATCGCTGGCAGAAATTTCGGCGCCCACAGCCCAACTGAAAGCAGGTTACCTAGCGCCCACGCCGTCGCTTCGCCGCTTATCAGCATCACGAACCCGAGCCATCGGATTGGCGCCGAACGCGGCTTGAGCTCCGGCATCACGTCGCGATAGAGCAGATGACCCTTGCGCACGCGCGGATAGACCGCGCCCAGGATGAAGGGCGAGAGCACCAGCGCGGCGGTCATGTTGTTTAAGATAATCACGTTGCCGAGCGCGGCGAACGGCCGGAACGCGAGCAGGTTTTCGCCCCATCCGACTATATCCGCGCACAGCATGCTCGCCGACAGGCAGGTGAAAACGTACTTGGCGATAGCCCACGGCGAGCGCGAGATCGGCGCCTCGCCCGCGCCGATCACCTGCCAAACTTTGTACGGAATCCATCCGTAGCTGAGATTGGCGATAAAGCCGAAAATGTCCGAGGGCGACGCGCCGCCGAAGAAGTCGCCGATCGTGTTGCCGATCGCGCTGCCCCATGCGCCCGCGGGTCCGAACAGAAACGAGCACACGATCGGTATCGCGTTGGCCGGGCGCAGCTCGGTCACACCCGGAATAAACGGCACCGCCTTGAACGGGATCAGCACCGCCGCGTAGAGCGCCGCCGAGATCGAGCACAACACGATCATCCGCGTGTTGCGCCACATCGAGAGGATGCCGTACACGGAGGAATGCGCGGCCTCTGCGTCAGGGGCGGAAAGCTCGCGGTGATGGCCGGCGGAAATCATCGTGCCGCTGACCAGTATGCCGACCCGTGGCGGCGATTCAAGCACGCCCGATTGCGGATCGGCCGATCAAGCGAAAGAATGAAGTGCATGCCGATATACGAATACGAATGCTCCCGATGTCATCGCCGGACCAGCGTGCTCACCACGCGCGTCAGCGCGCGCGTGCGCGCGGTGTGCAGGCATTGCGGCGGCAAGAAGATGAATAGGCTCATGTCGCGATTCGCGATGCCCAAGTCCGAGGAGCAGCGGCTCGACGCGATCGCCGATCCGGCGAAGCTCGGCGGTCTCGATGAGAACGATCCGAAAAGCGTCGCCCGGATGATGAAAAAGATGGGCCAGGAGATGGGCGAAGACTTCAACGGAGAAGACTTCGACGAAGCGGTCGAAGAGATCGAATCCGGCGGCGACGACGGCGACGATCTGTAGCGCGATGACCTCGGCGCGCAATCTGTTCATGGCGGGCGGGACGCCCGCCGCTACTCACTAAGGCAAACAAATCTGATGTAGGGGCGGCCCTGCGTGGCCGCCCGTCGCGCGGCGCAAAGATCTCATCAGAGAGACGGTTTCTCAGATCATTCGGGCGCCCGGTCGGGGCCCTGCCCTGCCACCCATCCGGCGCGCCCCGGCAGTTCAATTCGCACGATCTCGCACACCGGCAGCTCGGCGCGATTGATCCGCGCCGCGACCTCGCGCATCGCAACGAACTTCGCGCCGCGCTCCTTGAGCGCGCGAATCATCGCGCAAAAATTCTCGAGATGCGCCATCCCCTCGGTCTCGGCGTGAACCGTGTGCACGTTGAGCGCGCCGGGCTTCATCTGCTCGAGGTAATAGCGCGTCACCGCCGCGGCGTCGGACAGCCCTGCGCGGCCCATCACCTCGTCGAGAGTCGGCAACGTGGTCGGAATCTCC
>DATLTX010000103.1:0-10507 GCA_035533435.1 Binataceae bacterium (SeqCode) | reverse complement strand
AGCGCCGGCTTCAAGATCGAAGAGTACCTGTGGACCTTCAACATGCCGACCGACCATCCGCGCATCTCGCTGACCAACGTTCGGATTCCGGCCGGCGAAGTGCTGGGCGATCTCGACAACGGCCTGGCGGTCGCGCAGCATTTCGTGCACGAAAACCGCATCCGGCAGGCGGCGTCGTCGCTGGGCGCGGCGCAGTTCTGCATCAACGAGGCGGTCAAGTACGCCAAGGAGCGCAAGCCGTTCGGCAAGCCGCTCGCGCAGAATCAGGCGATCCAATGGCCGCTCGTCGAGCTGCACACGGAAGCCGCGATGCTGCGGACGCTGATTCATAAGACCGCATGGGAAATGGATCAGATGTCCAAGCCCGAGGTTGCGATCAAGCTCTCCGACAAAGTCGCGATGTGCAACTACCGGGCGAATCGGCTGGTGTGCGAGGCGGCGGACCGGGCGATGCAGGTGCATGGCGGAATGGGTTACTCGCGCCACAAGCCCTTCGAGCATATCTATCGGCATCATCGCCGCTACCGGATCACCGAAGGTTCCGAGGAAATCCAGATGCGGCGCGTCGCGCAGATTCTGTTCGGTTTCGGACATAGAGCCGAAGCGCAGAAATAGCCGCGTGCGGGGCTGGTCCGAACCATCGTGAGCACTGGCGATTTTGCAGCGCGCCTCGGCGCGGTTGTGGCCGCGCGAATTGGCGCGCCCGGCACGATCAGCAATCTGCAGCGGCTGACCGGAGGCGCCAACAAGACCACCTGGTCCTTTGACGCCGAAATCGCCGGACGTCGCGAGGAGTTTATCGTGCAGCTCTCGAGCGCGGGCGCGGTCGAGCAGCCCAATCCGCTGGCCGATATCTCTCCGCATATCACCGCCGATGAAGACGCGCGCCTGATGATTGCGGCGGTGCGCGCGGGGGTTCCCGCTCCGCGGGTGCGCACGATCTTTGAGCCTGCCGACGGTCTCGGTCCCGGCTACGTCACCGAAAGGGTGGCGGGCGAGTCACTTGGCCCGAAGATCGTGCGCGACGAGAAATTCGCGCGCGCGCGCTCGCTGATGACCGCTCAGTGCGGTGCGATTCTGGCCGCAATCCATCGGATCGACCTGGCCGAGGTTCCGTTTCTGCCGTACCAGGACGCCGCGCAACTGGTGGCGGCGCAATATCGGATCGCCGACTACTACGGATTGCGGCATCCCGCGGTCGAACTCGGCCTCAAGTGGTCGGCCGAAAATGCGCCAAAAAATCCGCGCCGCACGGTGGTCCACGGAGACTTCCGCACCGGGAATTTTATCGTCGGTGAGAACGACGGAATCCGGCTCCTGCTCGATTGGGAGATAGCGCAAAGCGGCGATCCGATGCAGGATCTCGGATGGGTCTGCGTCAAGACCTGGCGCTTCGGCGGCCGCGGCGCGGTGGGGGGCTTCGGCAAGCGCGAGGACTTGTTCGCCGCATACGAAAATGCCGGAGGTCCACGCGTCGATCCGAAGCAAGTCCGTTTCTGGGAGGCTTTCGGCAGCGTCAAGTGGGCAATCGGATGCCTGCGGATGGGGATGCGCGGGATCGAGGAAACGGGCATCGAGCGATGCGCGATCGGCAGGCGAATCGAGGAACCGCTGTGGGATTTTCTCAATCTGATCGAGGGCCGCGACGAATGACTCGGGTCGAGGTGAATCGCTGATGCCGCGCAGCATGCCCGATGCGCCGACTATCCTGGGTGCGGCGGTTAAGTACCTGGAAGAAGAATTGATGCCGACCCTGGCGGGGTATCATCGCTTCAAGACCCGCGTGACGATCAACGCGCTCATGACCGTGAAGCGCGAGGCCGAACTGCGCGCCGCGCAGGCCGCCGGCGAGGCCGAGCGGTTGACGGCGCTGGTTGGCCACGACGGCGAAGTCGAGGCGCTGAGCGCGGAACTGGCCGAGCGGATCCGTAGCGGCGCGGTGAGCGTCGATGATCCCTCGCTGCGCGCGCATGTGCGGCAGTCACTGGCAGACGCGCTCGCGATCAACAATCCAAAGTGGATGGCGCGCTAGCTGGAGAGTCGGGCTGTCGCTCCGCGCGGAAAAAAGGACAGCACCATTTTTCTCCGAGTTGCCATAGCTTACTGGTATGCTCTGCAAGACAAGCGCGCCGGTTGCGTGCTGGTTCAGGAAATAAGGGGAGGGTTCACGGATATGATGTTGCAAGTGCGCCGTACGACGGCCTCAGGCCGGAATGGATTGATTTACCTGGCGTTGGCGGTGATGCTCGCCGGATGCGCGGGCGCGACGATCACGCCCCAGTCGAACCCGGCGCCAGCGACGACGGCAGCAAGCGCGCGGCCGACGCGAATCATCGTCGATGACTTCAAGTTCTCGGCGTCGCAGGTCGCGGAAAATTCCGCGATCGGCGCGCGCATTATGAACAGCTTTTCCAGCACTCCGGCGGACCAGCGGCAGGATGAGATCGGCAAAAAAGCCGCCGATACTCTGGCCGCGGAAGTCGCCAAGAAGCTCGGCGAGATGGGCTTCACCGTGGTTCGCGGAGATTCGACCACCCAGGTTGCCGACGGCGATCTGGTGATCGACGGCGAGTTCCTGACCGTCGATGAAGGCAATCGGCTGCGGCGGATGGTGATCGGGTTTGGCGCCGGCGCCTCGAAGCTCGACACGCAGGTCAACGTCTATCGCGTTGCCGACGGCGCGCGCCAATCGCTCCTGCAGTTCACCACTCACGCCGACAGCGGCAAAATGCCCGGCGCCGCCGTGACGATGGGCGCCGGAGCCGCGGCCCAGGGTGGCGCGACGGCGGGAATGGCGGTCGCCAACGCGGGCATCGCCGGCGGAAAGATCTACACCTCGCAGGTGGATTATCTGAGCGACAAGACCGCCGACCAGACGGTCGCGTATTTGTCGCAATACTTCGCGCAGCAGGGATGGATCTCCTCCGATCAGGCACAAAAGGTAAAGCTCTCCGACGCGCCGTGATTCCGCCGCATCCGGACGCTGGATTTTGCCATCCGACAAGCGTATAGGCATCGCAATAGCACTACTCGCCGGGAGGACTCTTATGCGCTCACTTGACGACTTGAATCGGCGAATGCCGCAAATGCGGCGATTCGCGATCGGAGCGGTCATCGGGTTGTCGCTGGGGATGCTGGCGACGGCCGGCTGCTCCTCGACAGCAACCGAGGCTGCGCCGAACGCCGCCGGAACTGAACTGACCTTCGACCTGTCGAAGTGTCAGCCGATCGATGCGCATATCTTCAAGTGTCCCTCAGTTGATAAGCCGATCTGCGACCCCGATTATACAGGTTCACAGGTCACCCAGTGCCTTCGAATCGGACGTAAGGGTAGCGTGTTCGTCGCCGGCCCCGGTGGCGAATGATTCCGAATCGACGCTGACTGCGCTACCGCGCGCGGGTGCCCGCACGGGCGCTCGCGCGCGTGCGCTTTGCCGCCAGCACGCGGTCTGTCTGGAGCATTTCTTCCGCTCTATGAGCTGCTGCCAGGCACAGCGCGCGCACCAATCGAAGCGCCTTGCGTTTAGCGTCGGCTAGCCGTTTTGGAGCGTGCTCAGTCACCGCGCCGAATTCGATCACATGATGGTCGAGGCCTTTCATCGTCCAAACGTTCAGTGAGATACCGCGGCCCAGTCGCAGATGATGCCATACGCTCGAACCCCGCCAGTGCTTATGTTTCTTGCGCTGCCATTCGCCCGGGCGTCCAGATTCTGCTTTGGTCAACTGATTTCTCCGTGCATGGTGATATACCACTATTGCGCGTGAGGTCAGGTGAATGGACGCGTTAGTGAGCCGAATGTTGCGATTGCATGGGTAATTAATTGAGAAATGAATGCATCGAATAGTTAGTAATAGAATCAATACTAAGCCATCAATAAGTAGATATCAGACATTTTCGCGTCTAATAGATTATGCCAGGTTCCGGGTTCATCGATGCGCTCCCCCGTCAGATATTGCGCTATGATGAAGAACCGATGTGTGGACGATTCACATTGACGCGGCGCGACGGCAATACGCTGGCCGCCGAGCTGGGCGTCGCCGGCGATTCGTTTGCCGACTACAAGCCTCGCTACAACATCGCTCCGATGCAGCGGCATTTCATCGTTCGCCTCGAGTACGAGAGTCGCAAAGCCGAGCCTGCCCGTTGGGGACTCGTCAATCGCTGGGCAAAGGACGCGAGCCAGGCCGCGCGATGCATCAATGCGCGCGCCGAGAGTGTCGAGGTGCGGCCCGCGTTCCGCGACGCATTCCGCAAGCGACGCTGCGTGATTCCCGCCGACGGATTCTTTGAATGGACGGGACCGAAGACCGCCCGGCGTCCGATCTGGTTCCATCGACCCGACGGCGGCTTGCTTCTGTTCGCGGGGCTCTATGAAGCGTGGCAGAAGGAGCCCGGCCAATGGGAGACGACGTTCACGATCATCACCACGGCCGCGAACGCGACGATGGCGGCGTATCACGACCGCATGCCGGTCATACTGCGCGATGCGAGCGCCGACGACTGGATGAATCCGCTATGTCCCGACGCGCTCTCGCTCAAACCGATGCTCGCGCCGGCGGCCGACGACCTGCTGATCACCACGGCGGTGTCCGCGAAACTCAACAGCCCGAAATTCGACTCGCCTGAACTGCTCGAAGAAAGCCGCTGACTCTCGTCAACGGGCGGCGCAACACGATCCTGGGCGCGTGCGGCTTGAAAGCGGCACGATGCGGCGCTACGGTTCGCGATGAAAAGCGTCGCGCGCTGGCGCGACGCCGGGGAGATTTGCCGCCGCGGAAAACTTGATGTCAGGCGTACCCACACTGAACCCGTTTTCGCCTGAGGCTGCTTCGATCTCACACCTGTTCGTCGCAATCCTGTGCGTGATGTTCGCGATCTTCGCGCTGGTGGCGGCGATCGTTACCGTCGCGATTGTGCGCTATCGGGATCGCGAGGGCGCCGCCGACGCGCGCCAGGAATTCGGAAATTCCCGGCTCGAAATCGCGTGGACGGCGGGTCCGACGCTCCTGCTGATCGTCATATTCATTTTCATGGTGCGGACTATTCATGCCTCCGATCCGCCGGTGCGCGGGCGAACGCCCGAGCTTCGCGTGATTGGGCATCAGTGGTGGTGGGAAGCCGATTACCTTTCTTCCGGCGTGATGACCGCCAATGAGATTCACATTCCGGTCGGCAGGCCGATCCTGATCGACCTCGAATCCGCCGACGTGATTCACGATTTCTGGGTGCCCGAGCTCGGGCGCAAGATCGACGCGGTACCGGGCCACAAAAATCATCTCTGGATTCGCGCTGACAAGCCCGGCGTTTACCTCGGAGCCTGCGCCGAATTTTGCGGCAACGAACACGCGTGGATGCGCATGATCGTGGTTGCGCAGCCGCAGGCAGACTTTGCCGCATGGCAGCGCGATCAGCTCGCGGTGCCCGCCGTTGCGGTCACCGGCGAAGCTGCGCAGGGCGCGCGGATTTTCCGCGAGCAAACCTGCATCAACTGTCACGCGATCGCAGGCACGGCCGGAATTCAGCGCATCGGTCCGGATCTCACTCATCTGGCGAGCCGGCGCATCCTGGCCGCGGGAGCGGCCGACAACACACCGGCTAACCTCTTCAAGTGGCTCAAGGATCCAAACTCGATCAAGCCCGAGACGCATATGCCGAACTTTCAGTTGAGCGATGCGCAGACGCATGCGCTGGTCGCATACCTGGAGACTCTCAAGTGAGCGGTCTTGCGGTCAGCGGGCGAATCGGAGAGCCCAGCGCGGCGGCCGCACGCCGGGGGCTGCTCGCCTGGGTCGCATCGGTCGATCACAAGCAGATCGGCATCATGTACATGCTGTCGGCGTTGTTGTTCTTTGCCATCGGTGGCTTCGAGGCACTGCTGATCCGGATTCAGCTTGCGGTGCCCAACAATCATTTCCTTTCGCCCGATACGTTCAACCAGATTTTCACTATGCATGGCACGACGATGATTTTCCTGGTCGTGATGCCGATGCTGGCGGGGATGTCGATCTATGCGGTGCCGCTGATGATCGGCGCGCGCGACGTGGCGTTTCCGCGTCTGAACGCGATGAGCTTCTGGATCCAGCTCTTTGGCGGAATCCTGCTGTACTTCAGCTTCGTCGCGGGCGGCGCGCCGAATGCCGGATGGTTCAGCTATGCGCCGCTGAGCGAGCCCGCCTTCTCGATCTCCAATGGCGTTACCTATTGGGTGCTGGCGCTGACCTGCCTCGGGATCGGGTCGATCGCGGGCGCGATCAACATGATCGTAACGATCGTGACGCTCAGGGTCCGCGGGCAGACGATCCGGCGCCTGCCGCTGTTCGTGTGGATGACGCTGGTCAACTCGTTCTTGATTATCATGGCGCTGCCGGTGCTCAACGGCGCGCTGGTGATGCTGCTGATCGATCGGCTGCTCAACGCGCACGTGTTCTCGCCGGCGTTCGGGGGCTCGGCGTTGCTCTGGCAGCACTATTTCTGGGGCTTCGGGCATCCCGAGGTTTACATCATGATTCTGCCCGCGTTCGGAATAATCTCGGAGGTGATTCCGGTCTTTTCGGGCAAACCGATCTACGGTTATGGGTTCGTCGCCGCTTCGACGGTCGCGATCGCTTTCCTGTCGTTCACGGTATGGGCGCATCACATGTTCGCGGTCGGCCTCGGGCACATGTTCGTGATGTTCTTTTCGTTCACGAGCATGGCGATTGCGATACCGACCGGAGTGAAAATCTTCAACTGGAGCGCGACGCTTTATCACGGACGAATTCGCCTCACGACCTCGATGATGTTCGCGCTCGGATTTATCGTGATGTTCACGATGGGTGGTCTGACCGGCGTGAGCTTCGCGGTGGCGCCGATCGACTGGCAGCTCACCGATACCTACTACCTGGTGGCGCATTTCCATTACGTGCTGTTCGGCGGAACGGCGCTCGCGATCTTTGCCGGGATCTATTACTGGTTCCCGAAAATGACCGGGCGCATGCTCAACGAGCGGATCGGCCGGTGGCATTTCTGGCTCACGCTAATCGGATTCAACCTGACGTTCTTTCTGATGCATCCGCTCGGCATGATGGGGATGCCGCGGCGCGTGTTCACTTATCCGGACCTGCCGGGCTGGATGATCCTGAACATGATCTCGACCGTCGGCGCCTTCGTCCTGCTCGCCTCGGTGCTTCTGTTTCTCTGGAATATCCAGATGAGCCTTGCCTCGGGCGCGGCCGCGGGCGACAACCCGTGGGATGCGTGGACGCTCGAGTGGGCGACCACGTCGCCGCCGCCGCCTGAAAATTTCGCGCTGGTTCCTCCCGTTCACGGACGGCGCCCGCTGTGGGACTTGAAGCATCCCGATCGCGCCGATGAGCGCGCCTGGGTCGAAGGGTAGGGCGATGCCGAAGGCGAAACTCGCGATCGGGCTGTTCATTCTGTCGGAGGCGAATTTCTTTCTGCTGCTGATTATCGCGTACGTCTATTACCATGCCTATCCGGGATCGGGTCCGACCGCGGCCAGTGTGCT
This sequence comes from Binataceae bacterium (SeqCode), assembly GCA_035533435.1. GTDB lineage: Bacteria > Desulfobacterota > Binatia > Binatales > Binataceae > JBARDN01. Next base: position 2,999 of record DATLTX010000103.1, on the reverse strand, counting down.
GAATCCGATGCGCACCGGGCTGTTCTCGATTCTGCTCTTTGCGAGCAGCGCGACGATGCTGGTTGCCGCCAACAGGTACCGCGCGCGGGCGTATCGCGCGACACTCACGTGGCTCGTCGCGACGGTCGCGCTGGGTGCGATGTTCCTGCTGGGGCAGGCGCTCGAATACGCCGGGCTCTATGAACGCGGGGTTGCGGTGAATCGCAATCTTTTCGCGACCACGTTCTTCACCCTGACCGGATTCCACGGCTTGCACGTTTTCATCGGCCTGGTCGCGATCGCGATTGTCGCCGGGCTTTCCGCGAGCGGACGGCTGGCCGGCAGCGCGCGCGAAGCCGACGCTTTCGAGGCGGTCGGAATCTACTGGCATTTCGTCGATGCGGTGTGGGTCGTGATTTTCAGCGTCGTTTATCTGTGGGCGATCCTGTGAGCGGAGTCGGCAACCTGCTGCGCGCATGGGATTTCGATCCGTCGATCGCGATCGGATGCGCCGCGCTGCTCGCGGCGTACGCCTTTGCGCATCGCGATGATTACTCGCGCGCGCCATGGTTTGTCGGCGGGGTGGCCGCGATGTTTCTTGCGCTGGTGTCTCCGCTCGACGCTTTGTCCGACGAGTATCTGTTCAGTGCGCACATGCTGCAGCATCTGATTCTGATTCTGATTGTCCCGCCGCTGTTGATATCAGGCCTCTCGGCTAAGGTCGCGCGCGCGATCCGTGCGGTGCCCGCGCTGGCGCGGATCGAAAAAATTCTCGCAACGCCCGCGGTCGCGTGGACGCTCGCGATGGCGACGCTATGGATCTGGCATTGGCCGGCACTGTACAACGCGACTCTGGCGAACGAGGACGTGCATATCCTCGAGCATCTGTGTTTCCTCGTCACGGCGACCATATTCTGGTGGCCGATCTTCGCCCCGGACGCACGCGCGCGGATGGAGCCGACGCACGCGATCGTCTATCTGGCGACGGCGATGGTCTCCAACAGCGTGCTGGCGATCCTCCTCACGTTCGCGGAACCGGGGCTTTATCGCGCGTATCTGCATCCGGTGGACTCGCTCGGAATCCTGCCGATGCTGCGCGAAGGCTGGGGCCTTACGCCGGCCGCCGATCAACAGCTGGGAGGACTTTTGATGTGGGTGCCGGGCGGGTTGGTTTTTCTAGGCGCTATCATCTTTGTGATGGCCAGGTGGTATTCGGATCCGGAGCCACGGACTGGCACGCTCGGTGTTGCCGCGCGATGACGAAGTGACCAGAGAGGATGACTTGATGGCCTCGGAAACGGACCGCATCGAATCGAAAACGGACGAGGGCTGGACTGCGCCCAAACCCGACCGGGTGCCCGCGCCGACCTATCAGCCCGCGGTGATGGCGCTCGGGATCGCGTTCGGGATGTTTGGGTTGGTCACCTCGTACGCTTTTTCCGCGGTGGGACTGGTCTTGTTCGTGTTCGCGCTATCGCGCTGGATTGGAGAGCTGGTGCATGACGAATGACACTGAAAATCGCGCGCCGTCGGGCGAAGCTCCGCTGAGCCCCGAGCGCCGCGCGTTTGTGGCGCGGCTTTCGCTCGGGCTGATGGGGCTCGCCGCCGCGCTGGTCGCGGTGCCGGTGGTGGGATTTATCATCGGTCCGCTGATCAGGAAGTTTCCCGATGTCTGGCGGCCGGTCGGCAAAGCCGAGGATTTCTCGGTCGGAAAAACTGTGCGCGTCTCGTTCCGCGATCCGTCGCCGCTGGCGTGGGCCGGCGTCACCGCGGAGACCGCCGCGTGGCTGCGCCGCGACGGCAGCGGCAACTTCACCGCGTTCGCGATCAACTGCACGCATCTCGGATGCCCCGTGCGATGGCTGCCGGACGCAAACCTGTTCATGTGCCCGTGCCACGGCGGCGTCTATTATTCAGACGGCCGCGTTGCCGGCGGTCCGCCGCCGCGTCCGCTGTTTCAGTATCCGGTCAGAATCAACGGTGGGATGGTCGAGATTCGCACCAGCGCGGTGCCAATCGGATGAGCGAGGAGGCGAGCGCGCGGTGATGAATCTGGTTCGCGGGCTGATCGATGCGTTCGAGGAGCGCACCGGTCTGCTCAAGATAATGGGCGATCTGGCGCGGCATCCCGTGCCGCCCGACACCGGATGGTGGTACGTGTTCGGCAGCGCGACGGTCGTCGCATTCATGATCCAGGTGGTGACCGGGATCGCGCTCTCGACTTCGTACATCTCCTCGAGCGGCGACGCGTATCAGGCGCTGCAATTCATCACGACCCAGGCGCTGATGGGGAATCTGCTGCGCGGGATGCACTATTTCGGCGCGTCCGCGATGGTCCTGCTAGTCGGGATTCATATGACGCAGGTCTTCGTGATGGGCTGCTACAAGTACCCGCGCGAGTTCAACTGGGTCACGGGAGTGGTGCTGTTGTTTCTGACCCTCGCGATGGGATTCACGGGTCAGCTATTGCGCTGGGATCAAAACGCGGTGTGGTCGATCGTGGTGGGCGCGGAGCAGGCCGGGCGCATGCCGATTGTGGGGCCGATGCTGGCGCACTTTCTGCTCGCCGGGAAAACGCTCGGCGGCGCCACGCTGTCGCGGTTTTTCGCATTTCACGTGTTTTTTATTCCCGCGCTGATCTTCGCAGTGGTCGGGATTCATCTCTACCTCGTGATGCACGACGGAATCTCAGAACCGCCGGTGGCGGGTGAACCGGTCGATCCCGCGACCTATCACGAGAAATACGATCAACTGATCGAAAAGCGCGGGGTTCCGTTCTGGCCCGACGCGGCGTGGCGCGACGTCGTGTTCTGCGTCGCCGTCGTGATCGCGATTGTCGCGCTGGCCGCGATCTTCGGTCCGCCGAAGCTCGATAATCCTCCCAACCCAAGCCTGCTCGCGCGCGATCCCGCGCCCGACTGGTATCTCCTCTGGTACTTCGCGCTGCTCGCTCTGATCCCGCACAAGATGACGACGCCGGTGATCCTGCTCGCGCCGCTGGTCGGAATTATCGTTCTGCT
>DATLTX010000102.1:0-3563 GCA_035533435.1 Binataceae bacterium (SeqCode) | reverse complement strand
CTCGCGCTTGGCTCGTGGTGGGGACTCCTGACCGTCATTCCGATCACGCTCGTGATTATCTGGCGGCTGCTCGATGAGGAGAACTTTCTGGCGAAGAGCCTGCCGGGATATGCGGAATATCGAAATCGAGTGAAATATCGTCTGCTGCCACCCGTTTGGTAGGTGCAGCGAGCGGAAGCTCCGGCAGTAGCGCCTGACCCCTCGCCCAGTATCTGATCCCTCGCCCCTGCCTGTGCGCCAGGGGCACCTCCCTTTCAGGGGGGTGTCGATAAACGTCAGGTTTTTGTCCGTCATCCCGAGCGGAGGTTGCTCCTTCGACTGGGTTCAGGACAGGCTCCGTGAAGGATCTCCGCGAAGCGATTAGTGCGGAAGGCCTAGGCTGGTTGCATTAATCGCTTCGCGTAGATCCTTCGCCTGCGGCTCAGGATGACGACAACGCAGCGTCTGCGAGAAAATCGACAGTCTCTTTCAGGGCCAGGGGTAAGATCGCGTCCGATCCGCGAGCGGCATCGGCCACAGCATCGTCCGCAGCCGGGCGTATGCCTCTCGATCGCTGACGGCGGCGATTATTCGCGTGATCGTGAACACGCTTACGTCTCTGACCTGGCTCAGAGCTCCCGTCTTCCGCTGAGCGCGCTGGCAAGTGTCGCGGAGTCGCTGTATTCGAGGTCGCCGCCGGCCGGGAGGCCGCGCGCCAGGCGGGTCGCCTTGACGCCGAGCGGACGGAGCGTTTTGGCGATATAAAGCGCGGTTGCCTCGCCCTCGACGGTCGCGTTGGTTGCGATAATCACCTCGCGCACCACGGCGGGCGGGCTGACCCGCGCGACGAGTTCCTTGAGCTTCACGTCGTCGGGTCCGATTCCGTCCAGCGGCGCGATCGCGCCGTGGAGCACGTGATAGACGCCGCCGAAGCTGCGCGCGCGCTCGATCGCCATCAGGTCGGCGGGCCCCTCGACCACGCAGATCATGTCGCGCTCGCGCGCGGGATCGTCGCAGATCTGGCAGCGCGGATTGTCCGACAGCCCGTAGCATTGCTCGCACAGCCCCACGCGCTCTTTCATTTCGAGCAGCGACTCGGCCAGCGCGATCACCTGGTCGCGCGGCCGATTGAGCAGGTTGAACGCGAGCCGCGCCGCGGTTTTCTCGCCGATTCCGGGCAGCCGCGAGAGTTCCTTTACGAGCCGCGTCATCGCGGGCGGAAGACCGTCGCCGCGTTTGAGGTTGTCGGTCGCCATCGCGGGATTAATCAGTCGCCGCCGAAGCCGGGAAGCTTGAGCCCGCCGAGCGGACCGAGCTTGGCCATCTCTTCGGCGACCATCTCCTGCGCGCGTCTGAGCCCTTCATTTACCGCGACGACGATCAGGTCCTCGAGCATCGCCTGATCATTGGCCGCGAGCATCGCCGGATCGATTTCGACCTTGCGCACGCGCATCGAGCCGTCAACGGTCGCGCGAACCATCCCGCCGCCCGACTCTGCCGTGACGATGCGCTCAGCGGCCGTGGCCTGCATGTCCTTTAGCTTGTCCTGCAGCGCCGCGGCCTGCTTCATCAGTGCTGATAGATCGAGTTCTGCCACTTCACTTGCTCCTCGGTGGACGCGGATATCAATTCGAGATTCGGTTGATTCTTCGCGGCCGTCAATCGCCTGCGTCGGCGTCATCACCTGGAATCTCGTCTGGGGAATCGTCGTACACGCCGATAGTCTTCGCCGCGGCGACCGGGGCTGCGGCGAGCGGCGCGCGGACTTCGACCAGCCGCGCTTCGAACGTCTCGAAGATTCGCTCGACCACCGGATCGGCGTATAGCGCGGCGCGTTCCTCGGGCGAGGTCGAGACGCGCCGTGTCACCGCCGCGGCCTCATTGACGGACGCGGTCGATGCCGCGCGCCGGGCGGGCGCGGCAGCCCGAGGATTGCCGTCGTCGGTTTCGGCCCGCGATAAATCCGCGGACAACGCGATATTGTTTTGCGCGGGCGGCGTCGACGGGGTGGCTTTTCCCGCGCTGATTTCGGCGCGAATGGGACGGCCAAAAAAATCCGAAGCGATCTCCGCGATCACGCCGCGATTGTCGGCCAGGTAACGCACGTAGATGTCGCTGCGCGGCGCGATCGAAAGCACGTCGCCCTCGATCGAGAGCGCGGCGCCCTGCTCCATAAATCCGGCCAGCGCCGCGCGCCGCGCCCGGATATGGTCGCGCAACTCCGGCATCTCGCGCCCGGCAGCCGCCGCTACCGGCGCTCCGGCAAGCGGCGTGATTCCCGCACTCGGCGCCACGGTACGAATCGGTGCCGAAGCGTTCACTTCGCCTTCGACGCGGAGCTTGCGCGATCCGGCGGCCGCGGGCTCCGAAGGATTGGCGGCGGGAGTGCGCAGCCCGCCATCAGAAGAACCGGAAGAAGACGAAGGCGTTCCTGAAGACGATCCGGAAGGCGATGCGCCGCCGCCGGAGGCGGCGACCGAGCGCAACAGCTCGTCCATATCGACGACTGGCGCGAGCGACGCCATCCGCACGAGCGCCATTTCGAGCAGCAAATCCGGATAGGGCGAGCGGATGAGTTCTTCCTGGGTTGACGCCATCAGGCGAAACAACCGCATCAGGTCGCGGTTCGAAGTCAGCGCCGCAAGCCGCCTGAGTTCCTGCGCCTCGTTGTCGGGAATATCGTCGAGCGGGCTTTGTCCGCCGTCGGCGGGAAGCTTGGCGACGGCAAGATTGCGCAGTGTCTCGAGCAGATCGCGGCCCAGCGATTCCAGATTGGCGCCGCGCGCGGCGAGCTCGCGCATCGCGCGCAGCGCGGGCGCGGCTTTGCGCTCGAGGATCGACTCGATAATTCCAAAGACGATCGTGCGCGAGGCGACGCCCAGCGACGCCGCCACTTCGGCCTCGCTGACGCGCCCCTCGGGCGCAGAAGCGATCGCGGTCTCGAGCATCCGCTCGGCGTCGCGCATCGAGCCGCCGGCCTCGCGTGCGAGCAGGCGCAGGGCGGCTTCATCGGCTTCGATTTTCTCGCGCGTGGCCAGATCGCGCAGGCGCTCATAGATTGTCGCGAACGGGATCCGCCGGAAGTCGTAGCGCTGCAGCCGCGACAGAATCGTCTCGGGCATCTTTTGCGGCTCGGTCGTCGCGAGGATGAATTTTACGTGCGCGGGGGGTTCCTCGAGAGTTTTGAGCAGCGCGTTGAAGGCCTGGTCGGTGAGCTGATGGGCCTCGTCGATAATATAAATCTTGAAGCGGTCGCGCGCGGGGCGGTAGCTCAGGTTTTCGATAATCGCGCGTGCGTCGTCGATCTTGCGGTAGGTTGCGCCGTCGATTTCGCTTACGTCGAGCGCGCGTCCGGCGCGAATCTCGACGCACGCGGCGCATTCGCCGCACGGCTCGGCGGTGGGTCCGCGCTCGCAATTAAGGCATCGCGCAAGGATTCTCGCGGCGGTGGTTTTGCCGACTCCGCGAATTCCGGTGAACAGGAACGCGTGCGCGATCCGGCCGCGTTTGAGCGCCTCGGACAGCGTGCGGGTGACGTGTTCCTGTCCGACCAGGTCGCTGAAGCGATCGGGGCGCCATTTGCG
>DATLTX010000101.1:0-7407 GCA_035533435.1 Binataceae bacterium (SeqCode) | reverse complement strand
GCGCGTCGATGCGATGGCGGCGAACTACGACGATCCGTACCGGGTCTGGCCTGATGCGAAAATACCGAGTGAGTTTTGGGCCGACATGCTGAGCCTGATCTATTCGGGGCATCCCGATTTGGCGTGGCAGTTTGCCGATCTGGCGTGGCCCGCGCGGATTCGCGGCAAGAATCGGTTCCTCGCGGACTTTCGTGCGCAGCTCGCGCGCAGCCCGTATTGGGAGGGAATAAAGGCGATCGCCGCACGCCCATCGCCGACACCAACCCCGACTCCCGCCGGCAGTTGACTAAGCGCGGGGCGCGAAACGGCCGCCGCGATTTTCGCCGCGGCGGCCGCTCGCTGATGCGCAGTCCGCGCGATTACTTCATCGCGCGAGCTTTCTGGAATGCGGGACGCGCCAGGCACTTATCGTACCATGCCTTGGCGACCGGAGTTCCGGAGATATCGAACTGCACGTACGCCGCAAGACTCAGCACCGAGGCGGCGTTGAGATCGGCGATCGTGAAATCGTTGCCCAGCAGATACTGGCGTCCCTTCAAGTGGCCGTCGAGAACGCCAAGCGGGGCCTTGAGCGCGGCGGCCGCGTTGGATACGGCCTGCTCGCTGCGTTGCTCCGCGGGCAGAAACAACTTGTGCATCAGGATCGCGATCAAATGCGGCTCGACCTCGGCCATCGCCCACACGCTCCACTGGTAGGCGTGTCCGCGATCGACCACCGTGGCCGGCCACATCGGCGCTTTGCCGTACTTCTCGGCGAGATAAAGGTTAATCGCCGTCGATTCCCAGAAAATCTGGCCATCGTCCTCGAGCGCGGGGACGTGGCCGTTGGGGTTGATCTTGAGAAACTCGGGCGTGCGCGTTCCACCGCCGACGCTGGTCGGGACGTGATTATATTTGACGCCCAGTTCCTCGAGCGCCCACAGCGATCGCGCGGCGCGCGACTGCGAAGTTCCATAAAGCGTGGTCATCAGCAGGTTCCTCCTGACGGTTGCGAATCGCAACTGTTGTAGCGCGTTTGCAGCGGGGCAACAATCGCGCCGCGCACCGCCTTCATCCGCCGGTCAGGGCGCCGACGATTTGTACCTCGTCGCCCGGCGCGAGCGCGGCGGCAAGCGTGTTCGCCTGCTCGCCATTTACGAAAATCCGGATATGGCGCCGAATTCGATCCTGCTCGTCAATAATCCGAAAGCGGATCCCGGGAAATTCCGCGTCGAGGTTTCGCGTCAACTCCTCGAGGGTGTTCCCTGCGACCGCAATTTCGGTCGCCCCGTGCGTGTAAGAGCGAAGTTGGCTTGGAATCAGCACGCGCATCACGCAACCGTCGCCGCTTCGACCGAGTAGATCTCCGGCAGATGCGCCGCGATCTGGCGCCATCGCCGCCCCTCATCGCCGCTCGTCCACAGCTCGCCGCAGGTGGTGCCGAAGTAGAGACCCAGCGGATCGCGATCGTCGGCGGTGAAGCCCTGCCGCTTCACCGTCATCCACGCCTGCTCGCGCGGCAATCCGCGGTCGTGGCGCTGCCACGACGCGCCGGCGTCGCGCGTGCGATAGACCGCGGGACGTCCGCCCGGGCTGGTGCGCGGCCAGACCGTGGTGCCGTCCATCGGGAAGACCCACGCGCTGTCGGGATCGCGCGGATGCAGCACGATGGGAAATCCGATGTCGCCAATCTCGGGCGGCATGTTGCGCCCGATGCGCACCCATTCATCGTCCGGACGGTCGAGCCGGTAAATTCCGCAGTGGCTCTGCTGGTAGAGCCGATCGGGCGCCGCCGGATGCATCTGCAGGCAGTGGGTATCCTGCCCGAACTCCGGCGAAGGACCGGGCATGAAATTCGCCTCGACATTTTTATTGAGCGGACGCCACGACTCGGCTTTGTCGTTCGACTCGAAAACTCCGCCCGAGGAAGTGACGATATACATGTGCGTGGGATCGCGCGGGTCGATCGTCATCCATTGCAGGATCGCTCCGTCGGGCGTGCCCGCGTCGGGATTATTCCACTTCCAGTAATTCGGATGCTCGTTCCATCCCGCGACCTGCTCCCAGGTCACGCCCGCGTCTTCGCTGCGGAAGAGCCCGGGCGGCGATGTCGTCGCGTACCAGGCGCGGGGCTCGCGCGGATGCGCGGGGGCAAGCGAGAACGTGTAATCGACCGCGAGCGCGCGTTTGCCCTCGGCGGACTGGCCTTCAGTCGCTTTGGGAAACGCAGGAGGACGCGACGCTTCGGTCCAGGTGCGGCCCATGTCGGCCGAGCGAAAAATCGTGGGTCCCAGATGCCCCGTCTTCGACGCCATCAGCATCGTCGAGCCGTCGCGCGGATCGAGTGTCAGATGATTGACGATATGGCCGAGGAAATGCGGCCCGTCGATCGTCCATCGGCGCCGCTCCGCGTCCGAATGAAACAGCCAGGCGCCCTTGCGCGTTCCCACCATCAGGACGATGCGTCCGCGAGCGGCGCGGTTCTTCGGGCGTGCGCCCGCGCGACTTGCGGCGCGCGGCGGCGCCTTTTTGGCATTGCGACCGGCAGCCTTTCGCTTCATCTCGTACCCTCCTGTTCAGCGAGAACGGATGCTAGTGCTCGTGCGGATTAAGGGCAATCGCGGCGGATGCGCGGCTCGCCGGCGCCGGTTTACAGCGGCGCTCAAACGGGGCACGATCGTCGTGCTTGTAATGTCCGATCCAATCGTAACCGTTATTGGCGCGGGTCTGGCCGGCAGCGAGGCCGCATGGCAGCTCGCGCGGCGCGGCGTGCGCCTCCGCATAGTCGAGATGCGCCCAGTGAGGATGACCGAGGCGCATCAGACGGCGAATTTCGCCGAGCTGGTCTGCTCGAACTCGCTGCGCAACGCGGGACTCGAGACCGCCGTGGGAGTTCTCAAGGAAGAGATGCGGCGGCTCGGATCGCTCGTCATCGCCGCGGCGGATCGCGCGCGGGTGCCGGCGGGATCGGCGCTGGCCGTCGATCGCGAAGACTTCTCGGGCTTCATCACGGCGACGCTCAGCGCGCATCCGATGATTGAGATTGTCCGCGGCGAGGCGGCCGCGATTCCCGAGGGGCCGGCCATCATCGCCTCCGGCCCTCTGACCAGCGCCGCACTGGGCGACGCGCTCAACCTGCTCATCGGACCGCGCAATCTTTATTTCTACGACGCGATTGCACCGATCGTCGCTGCCGACTCGATCGACATGAGCGTCGCGTTCCGCGCCTCCCGCTACGGACGCGGCGGCGACGACTATATCAACTGCCCGATGACCGAGGCCGAGTATCACGCGTTTATCGCGGCGGTCGTCGCCGCGGAAAAAATGGCGCTGCATCCGTTCGAGAAGCCGGTATACTTCGACGGCTGCATGCCGATCGAGGAGATGGCGCGACGCGGGCCGCTGACGCTGGCGTTCGGACCGATGCGGCCGGTTGGACTTTCCGATCCGCGCAGCGGCGCGCGGCCGTTCGCAGTCGTGCAACTGCGCCAGGACGATCACGCGGGACGCATCTACAATATCGTAGGCTTTCAAACCAAGATGACCTATCCCGAGCAGCGCCGGGTGTTGCGGATGATTCCGGGACTTGCGCGCGCCGAATTCGTGCGCCTTGGCTCGTTGCATCGCAACACCTTTATCGATTCGCCGCGCCTCCTGCATCCGACGCTGCAACTGCGCTCGCGCGGCGATCTGTTCCTGGCCGGGCAAATGATCGGCGTCGAAGGCTACGTCGAATCGGCCGCCGCCGGGTTGCTCGCCGCAATCAATGCGGCGCGTCTGCTCGCGCAGCAGCCGCTGGTCGTGCCCCCGCGCGAGACCGCACTCGGCTCGCTGATTGGCTATGTGACCGACGCCGCGCGCAGCGACTTCCAGCCGATGAATGCGAATTACGGGCTGATGCCCGAGCTGAATATCCGCGCTCGCGGACGCGAAAAAAAACTCGCGATGGGCGAGCGGGCGCTTGCGGAGATCGAAAAATGGATCGCCGCGCACGCGCTCGAGCCGCACAGTGCGGAACTCGCCGCGAGCGTCCTATGAAAATCGGCGCATTCGACGTGGGCACCAACACGGTTCTGATGCTCGCGGCCGCGATCGAAGGATCCGCGCCGCCGCGCGCGCTCCTGGAGTGCTCGCGAATCACGCGGCTCGGCCGCGGGGTGGATAAAAGCGGGCGCCTCGATCCCGATTCCGCGGCGCGCACCATCGCCGCGATCGAGGAATTCGCCGCGCGCGGACGCGCACTCGGCGTCGAGCGTTTTGTCGCCGCCGGCACCGCCTCGCTGCGCGACGCAGCCGACGGGCCCGAGTTTATCGCGCGGGTGCGCGAGCGCGCCGGCGTCGATCTGGAAATAATCACCGGACTCGAGGAAGCGCGCCTGTCGCACCTGGCGGTGACCCGCGGGCTCGCGATCGATCCATCGCTCGCGATTCTGATCCTCGATATCGGCGGCGGCTCGACCGAGCTGATCCGCGCCGAACCCGGCCGTCCGCTCGAAATGGTGAGCCTGCAAATCGGCTCGGTGCGGATGACCGAACGGTACATCCGCAGCGACCCGCCCTCGCCCGGCGACGCGCGCGAGCTGGCGGATGCGATCGATTCCGCGCTCGATTCAGCGCGATGGAATTTCCGGCCGGCAAAAACGATCGGAATCGCGGGCACCGTCACCACGATTTGCGCGGTCGCGCTCGCGATGACCGAGTACGACGCCGCGATCGTGCACGGCCACGTGCTCGCCCGCGCCGAGGTCGAGCGCGTGACCGATCTGTTTGGCACGCGCGCGCTCGCCGAACGCCGCAAGCTGCCGGGACTGCTCGAGGGCCGCGCCGACGTGATCTATGCGGGCGCGATGATCCTGCTGCGCGTGATGGATCGCTTCGGCGCCGGCGAGGTTATCGTCAGCGACCAGGGCGTGCGCTGGGGCCTGATATGGCGCGAAGCCGAGCGGATGCGCGCGGCGCATTGAACCGCGCAGCGGTTTCGCGCCGCACGCGGCGTTTGCCCCTGAAGCGGTTCTGCCGTACTGATCACGCCGGAGGAGCCGGCAATGACCAAGGCGGAGCTGATCGATTCCGTGGCGCGCGCGTCGCGCCAACCGCGCAAGTCGGTCGAGAATACGATCGACCTTGCGTTCGAGCAGATCGCGCGATCGATTCGGCGCGAGAAGCGCTTCTGGGTGCCAGGCTTCGGCACCTTCACGGTGCGGCGCCATCGCGCACGCGCGGGTTATAATCCGCGCACCAAAGCGACGATGACGATTCCGGCAATGCGCACGGTGGGCTTTCGTCCGGCGCCGCAACTGAAAAAAGGACTCTGACCGGCCCAGAGCGGCGCATCGGCGCGAACAGGTTCCCCCATGCGCAGGCTCTGGCTGCCCATATTGATTCTCGCACTGGCCGCGGGCGCGCTTTTGCGCTTCGCCGATTTGGGCGCCAATGAAATGTCGGCCGACGAAGCCGCCACCTGGGCGGCCGCCGCGGCGCCGACCGTGGCCCAGGTAATCGCGCTCGGGGAACAGCTCAATCCGGGCAAGATCGCCGTGCACGAGGTTCTCCTGCACTGGTGGATCGCGATGTTCGGAGAAGGGCTCGTGGCGCTGCGCTCGCTCTCGGCGCTGCTGGGCACGCTGGCGATCCTGCTCGTGTTCTGGATCGCGCGCGAGTTGCTCGACGCGCCCGGCGAAAGCTCCGCGCGGCTGAACGTAAACCTGATTGCCGCCGTCGCCGCGATGCTGCTGGCCGTCAGCCTCGTCACGATCAAATATTCGCGCGAGCTCAGAATGTACTCGCTGATGCTGGCGGTATCGCTCGGGCAGGCCGGGTTCTTCATTCGCGCGGTGCGGCGCGGCGGAATCGGCAACTACCTCGGCGCCGGAGCGCTGGCCGGAGCGGCGATCGCGGTTAACTTTTTCGCGATCCTGATCCCGGCCGCGGAGGCGCTGTGGCTCGCCTACCTGCTCGCGCGCTCGGGCTTTCGTCCAAAAGCCGCCGAATCGCGCCGCGCGTGGAAAGTCGTGATTGCCCTTGCGATCGCGGGCGCGGCTTTCGCCCCGCTGGTGCGCGCGGAATTGCGCAACGGCGGTGCGGCGGTGGATCGCGGGATGCTTCAATGGATCGGGCGGCCCGCCCTGTGGGAGCCGTTCGCGCTGTTCAACAAGGCCGCAGGCAGCTTTGCGTTTCTCCCACTGGCGGCGCTGGCGGTTTATGGCGCAATCCGCGGATGGCGGGTCGCGCGCGACGCGGTCGCCTTCGCGCTCGTGTGGATGTGGGCGCCAATCCTTATGATGATGATCGTGTCGTACGCGATCGCGCCGGTGCTGGTCGAACGCTACGTGCTGTCGTGCTTCGTGCCGTTTTATTTTCTGGCCGCACTCGGCGTGTGCGAACTCAACTCGGGCGGCGCGCGCGGCGCGGCGCTTGCCGCAATCGTTGCGCTCTCGCTTGGCCATATCTTCAGCTACGCACGCAAACCCCACGACATCCAGTGGCGCGAGGCCACGGCGATCGCGCTCGAAAACCTGCCGCCCGGCGCAACGCTCGGCGCGCGGCCCGCCTATGCGGTCGAGGTGATGCGCTATTATCTGCCACCGGCGCAGCGCGCGCGCGCACAGCGCGGCGGAAATCCGAGTATCGTATTGCTTGAAGAGCGGGGGCGCGGCGACGCCGGCCACGCCGCGCTGCGTCAGGAATTTCCGGTAACTATCGCGCGTCTGCGCGGTGTCGCCGTGCTTGAGCGATGATATAAATCGAGCCCAAAGGAGTGGATGCGATGGCTGAATCGAAGATGGATCAAAACGCGCTCAAACGCGACCAGCGCGCGATGTGGGACGAAAGCGCCGCGGGATGGAACAAATGGTGGCCCGTTTTCGAGCGCGCCGCGCAGACCGTCAGCGACCGGCTCGTCGAGCTGGCGGGCGTTCGGCCCGGCGCGCGGGTGCTCGATATCGCAACCGGCAACGGCGAACCCGCGGTTACCGCCGCGCGCGTCGTGGGAAAATCCGGCCATGTGGTGGGCGTCGATCAGTCGCCGGGGATGCTTGCGATCGCGCGCGAGCGCGCGTCGGCGCTCGGCCTGGGTAATCTCGAGTTCGTCGAGTCGGACGCCGAGTCGATGGCGCTGCCGGCCGCGAGCTTCGATGCGTGCGTGTGCCGGTGGGGCCTGATGTTCATGCCCGACCTGACGGGCACGCTGCGAACGATACGCCGCGCGCTCAAGCCCGGCGCGGGCCTGGCGACCGCGGTGTGGAACTCCGGCGACAAGGTTCCGATGATCTCGCTGGCCTCCGACGCCGTGCGCGAGATCGCCGGACTGAAGCCGCCGCCGCCCGGCGCACTCGAACCGACGCGCCTGGCCGACACCTCGATTTTGAAAGCCGCGCTCGAAGCGGCGGGATTCCGCGCGGTCGCGATCGAGCCGATGATCGTCACGTT